>CAMAVC010000011.1 GCA_945861585.1 Planctomicrobium piriforme | reverse complement strand
ATGAGCTCGCCAACGACAGAGTCAATGAATGGCTTATCGAGGCAGAGCTTCCTCTGGAGTTTCCATGGCAGCGGCTTGAGTTAATCCCCGCGAAAAACGCTAGACGAGCGGATTTGGCCAGACAACTCGGTGGCAGCCGTGGTTGGTTACGACTACGGATAAAAAGGGCGCTCGACAAGTTGAAGAAAGGCCTGTCGGCCGATCAGTCGAACGACTGGAATGATCAGTGAGTGCCGCCTTGAAACCGATGCCACAACTTGCGCAAACTGCCGCGGAAACCCTTGTTTGGAACGACGGCGTATCCGGGCCTGTTGAGCTCGCCTACCGATTCACGCTTGCTGGACTGCGTAAAGCGAGGAATCGCTGCGTTCTGCAAAGTGTCGGTGACCACCTCGTAAGGCCTGCTGTTGGTGATGAGCCGAACAGGACTCCGTCAGCTGAAGAGTTGCATGCTCCCGGGACGGGAATCACCGACGCAGTGCGCGATAGTCGTTGCCGGCCGCTGCTGTGCCAGCATGCAGGTTTGCAGGCTGCGGGGTTGGCCGGCAAATTCTCGTGGCCTGAACATGCCGATGCGATGGCGATAATCATCCGTAAGTTGGGTGCGATTGCACCTGGGATGCAGATGCCCCTTCGGAGGCCTGTGCCTCGGTTTGATTCGATGGATACGTGGTTATGAGTAGCGCGTGGAGCGGGGATCCGACACGACGGAGTACATCAATGTTCTTCTTTTTTCTAGGGTCGCCGGACGGTTACCAGCATGCAGTTGACGGCGAATCGCTGCGGCAAGCCGTGAAAGCCCGCGCTACGGAGGTGCTCGCCGAGGTCGACGCATCGCCGTCGCCCGACGGTAGGCTCGCACTTGAAGCTGCCGTATCGTGCGGTTACCTCCAATTGGTTGCTGACGAATCCGCGGTAGCTATCTTTCCGGCGAGAGCGGCTCTCCCAGCCGCGGAGCGACTTTGCGAGTTGCTCGACAAAGCAATTGCCGATGTGGAAAGCCTCGACGCGCGATGGGATGCAGCATCGCCCGAGGAAGCGGTAAAACTCGTACGCGGACTCCTCGAAGCGCGAATGAACACGTGGGCGGCTCTCGAGACGCTGTCCGCTGTCGATGAACACAAAGACCTAAGCCAAAAGATTGTCGTCTGTGAGGAGCGGCTTGGAGGGTTCGACCTCGCTCTTCTCAATCGGATCGAATTTCTTTCGACGGCAGCTGATACGCAACTGTTGGTGAATTGGCGGCTCGCGCTTTCGCCTGCATACTGGGACATCCTTCCGTGGTGGCTGGACGGCAAACTAGAGGCAGAGGCCGTGAGGGTGGAGGAATCCATTGATACGGTGGAGGAGGCGATCCTTCCCAAAAAACAAGGGAAAGTGGCCCGCGTGGAACATGTCGAGAAGGTTCGGCATCGTCTTGCGCAGGTAGTTGGCTCTCCTGCGGACAAGATGTCTGCTGAATTATTACGCACGCCACTCATGCGTTGGCGGTCGTCGGACGGCAATATCTCTGCGACGCTGCTGCCCTGCCAAAGTGAGACGGGCGGCTTGGTGCTGGAATTCCATCCTGAGAACGTAGACCCTTCAATACGACAGACACTTGCCGGGGGTGTTGCCGTCTTGGGAACGCAGGGGCAGCCGATCGAGTGGCACGAATTCGGTGCAACAGTGGCAGACGCTAGGTTTTCGCGCACCACCGTAGAGGCCATCCTTGAAGACTCGCCCACTGGGGCACCAGAGTTGGTCGTCATGCCCAACGGCGATAGGTTCGAGCTGATGGAAGTTTTTCAGTAAGTACATCTCTGATGACTTGGCTAGCCGTAGTCTTTCTGCAAGAAACAGCAGTGCGATGCTGGGATGTGCACTTCTTCGTTGGGATGTACTTAACTTATTCGCTACTCTTGAAAACAACCGGCCGCTAACGCTGCTGCGTTGCAGTATTTAATGCCTGCCACTTGATCGTAAGACCGCCCCCACAATATCGGAACAGATTATGTGCGACATGAATGCCATAACTACGCTCACGGCCGAGGAGGCGAGACATCTTGTAGATAATCATCAGGAAGAGTGTCTGTGCTTGAACGCACTTGAGGAACTCCAGCCGCGAGTCGCTGAGGAATTAGCGCGATTCAGCGGAACTCTGCATCTAAATGGTCTTGGTCAACTCTCGTTGGCTGACGCAGAGTGCTTGGCGGAGCATGAAGGGGAATTGGCACTGGATGGCTTGGGCGAACTTAGTGAAGAACTCGCGTGCGCATTGATGAACTGTGCATTGGAAACGGATCAAGAACGCAGAGCACAACATGACGTAGAAATTCAGGAAACGATTGACTGGATTAATGATGGTGCCCCGATTGAAGCCCTTGATAGCCCGCCACCGCACGGGCAGCAGCCAGATCCGGAGCCGGAAGTGCGGCCCCACAAGGGCGGGCTGTCGCTAAACGGGCTTGGCGAACTCTCGGAAAGAGCAGCAGAGGCCTTGGCAACCTGTGAAGGCCCGTTGGAGTTGAATGGATTACGCAGTCTGCCGCCGGACGTCGCCCGTTCATTGGCCGCCAACGGCCATGGTGTATCGCTGAATGGTCTGGCGGATCTTGATGGCGAAGCGGCTGAACATCTGGCCGATTGCGAAGGGGTTGTCTCACTCAATGGTCTGACGGAATTGTCTGATGAAGCGGCAGCTAGTTTCGCCAGTGAAGACTGTCGGTGCGAGAGCGTAACCCTAGAGAGCCTCGCCACGCTGTCGGCTTCAGCGGTCGTGGCGTTTGCAAGTCGGGAAGGCATGCGAAATCGCGTATCCCTCGGTGGTGTGATCGGCTTAGCTGCCGACGCGTTAAATGAGTATTTTGACCGCTGCTATGGCGATGATCCCCCCGATGAAGATGACGATTTGTGGCTTACTGTGAATGTTACCCGCTTTGAACTCACCCAAGCCCAAGCGAAGATGCTTAGCGGTATTCGCCAAGAAGTCCAAGACCGGCTGAATGATGGCTTGTGGTTCTTTAAATTGTGGCTGCGTGATCTTAGGAGCAATCGGCCTGATGAGGTGATCGAGGAATTGACGCATCACCGTGGACCGCTAGAACTCGGACTCGAGGAGCTCACCGACCAGCAGACTGAGATACTGGCGCAACGCATCGAAGGCCGGCTGTGTCTGAATCAGTTGCGCGCGATCTCGGACTGGCAGGCGGGGGTCTTTAGCAGATACCAAGGCCGAATCGAACTCAATGGCGTTGCTCATCTGGAATATCATGCGGCAAGATTATTGGCTGAACGTAAAGGCACATTGACCCTTTACGGTCTGCGGAACCCGTCGGCAGAGGTGGATGCAGTCTTGCGCTTGAATCCGGACATAAGGCTTCCCGAGTTCGAAGAAGACGATGAAGAGTACCGCCCCCCCGAAGATGTTGAATGGTGGGCGTCCTGATGTAGGCTGCCGCGGAATTCAGACTTCGCAAACGCAGCAGCAGTATCACTGCAAACGGTTGCCTATCAGAGCACATCCGCTTCTGCGTAGGGGCACTCCAGATTCAGTAGCTTTGGGTTCACGAAAAAGGCTTTCCTGAATGCCTGCTGCGCTGCAGCGTGCTCGCCGATCGCATTGTGGCACCAAGCCCGAAGGTAGATCGCTCTCTCATGCGTATCGTCCTTGAGTACCGCGAGCGAGTCGCTGTACCTGCCCAGGTGATAGAGGCAGCTTGCTATACAGTATCGCAGATAGCAGTCCTTGGCCTGCCGCGTATTGAACATGAGCAGCCAGCCGATCGGTCCATGAAAGGTGCAGATGAGGTTCTTGAACCATCGAGCTGGGTCCGGAGGCCGGTCGGTGAACAGTTTGAGCGCTGTGGCGTATCGCCCTTGGTTGTAGAACTCAACAGCTTGGTAAAGCTCCCTATATTCCTCGTCGTTCCATGTCGTTGAAAGCGTCTTGAATGGATAGCTCACGTGAGATCCTTTGGTGCAGGACTGTGATCGGCTAGCGTCGCTTACGCCCCCGAAGCATCGGATAGCGATTCAACGACTCCTCGAGATCTGCCGCGCAACGCCTGCAAAGGCTCGTCATCCGCCGGCGAACGTGCAGGTCATCGAGTGGGAACTCAACGATATGCTTGCAGCGGCAGAATCCACAGGCCTTTTCGATACAGATCAACCCGTTGTTGAGAGCGAGCGTTCGAAATCGGATTCGTGATCGTGCCATGGTTTCCTTTCATAGGTAGTTCTTTGCAAGCCACATCGACGACTTGCTTCCGTTGGAGATTCATGCGGGCTTCATGAAGTCGAAAACTCGTTTTTTTGCACGCTTTGCTTCGGCCAGCATGTTGCGCGTACCAGAGCCCCCGGGGAAAACGACGACGAAGTCAGCGTATGCGGCCATTTCGCGGTTACGCACCGGGCCGGCGCCCCTGCCGAGCCGCTTCCAATCAGGGAGAAACCTACGGATTGCAATGCCGCGGCTCTCGGCCCAAGCTTCTGCGGCCTGGTCAATGCCCTTCGCCCCTCCCGACACCAACTCTGTTATGGATTCGGCGGCATGAATCGCGGCAAGTTTCTTGAGATCGTTCTCGATAAGCGTCGAAAACCGGCTTCCCGCTACACAGAGCTTCATGATGGCACCTCCACGGTGAATACGCCTCGCATGCGGTAAGCGTTTCAACGCGCGCCATCGAAATCCGATTCAGCGTGGATTTCCGCGGTGCTAGACTGCGTGCGAGTCCAGACGGCGGTTCTCCCGCGTTTGTTTAACCGGTGTGCATTGCGTGCATCAGAGATACTCGGTGAGGGCAAACATGGGAAAATATCAGTCGAGCCCGGAGGTTGATGCAGCTGTTGCAGCACTACGAGCGTTCGTTCGTAAATTGCTTCGCTGGCCTCGTACGCAAGATGATCAGCTCTACGGCCTCGCCAAATGCCTTGTCGTGCTGGAGGAATTTCCTCGCGTGAACAAGCGGCTCTCTGTCCGCATCTCATTTAACGAGCCAATGCGCGACTTAGATGACGGCAAGCAGAAATTGTCTTGGAATATCATGATTTAACGCGGAGAAATCGAGGCCGATATCAGTGGATTCTTCAGGGGCGAACGCGGCATGGATGCAATGACGATGTGCCAGTTCACGGCCATTGAGGAGCAGTCCCAATACGATGATGACCGACGCATTCATGCCGATGCGATCCCCGACCTCTATCTCCCAGAATTTCATACGGAGGCGATCAGCGACATTCCCTGGGATGACGAGCAATGCTCGTTGGAAGTCGAGGAGTTGTGAGTTCATGTCGAGCAAGCGATTCGACAAGACCCCGCTGAACGCTGCACGAATCAAAGAGCGAGTGCTGGCATGACGAACCTCGCCCTGAGTTGTCGCCGGGCATCATTCACATCTGCCTAGCCAAGTCAGTGAGTCCGTAGAACTCAGTGATATCAAGCGCGGCCGGTTGGCAGCCCTTCTTGTGGTAGATGAGCTCGTGGTCGTTGACCTTGCCCACCCATCGCTTCTTTTTCCCGGTTTGAAGAAGTTCATCTCGGTATAAGTACCGCACTTGGCTCCAAGGAAGAATGTAGAAGTCCTTCTCCAGTTCGGGCGAACCAAGGATGACGAGGTTGACTTCATCGCCATATCTGCTGATGAGTTTGTCGAGCGGGCCCTTTGAGAAGTTGTGCCAGTACGCTTTTGCCGGCTCGCCTTGGACGAAGTAGTGCCGCTCTCCCAACGCGGCACGTCGCCGCGCCATTAGATTTTCAGACATAAGAACTCCTTGTCGTGTTTATGGAAGCGACTTGGTCAGAACAGGTTAACCTAGGCACGCTGCACGGAGAGCACATCAATTCGGCCGCCGTATTGAGCTAGTACGAGCTGCTTCGCCTGGCCGGCCGAGTTGGCGTTCACTGTGACGTAGGAAATCGCGCCGTTGAATCGGATTTTCACGTGGTAGGCCGTCATCACAATGCTTTCTGCTGGTGTGGAGAGCGAATCAAAAACGGCACTCGATGGGTGTCGCCACGATGCCGACGCTGGGTGATACGTCGTCCACGGGAAAAACGTTTCAGTGGTCGATCCGGATTCTCGGCTCTCCTGCCGAATCGCGATAATCGAGGCATTTTCAGCGTGTGTGAAACGCTTTATGCCGGCGGGGCGTATGGAAGGAGGCCCCTCGTTTTGACCCCTGCGTGCCGTATGTGCCACAGACTCCCGACGCTGCGTCTTGTCACCGCGATTGCCGTCGTGCTTTCCAGACTTTGCAGTGCGTGCCCTGCCACCGAGCGGGTGCGGGTGACTGACGCCAACGTAGCAGAGATTGAGATCAAAGACTGTCTTCAGATTGCTGCTGCGGCAATCAGTGATGAAGACCTCGACGCCTTCATAGGATGCTTCGTTGCGACGCAACGCCCGAGGCTTCGCCGCAAGGCTGCAATCTTATTTGTGAGGTGCGAGGTGGATATCGAATTGATGGACAACTACCTCGTCGATGCAGGGGATCAAAACGCCGAAATGGCTGTCATGTACCGGATGACGCTATCGCAGCGATCATGTGACGTCGTGTCGCTACTCACACTACAGCGTGAGGATGGGGCTTGGCGGATCGCCGCCGAGAGGGTTCAAGCGGTTACCCCAATCTTGCACCCCGGTTCGGTTGCCGATTCCGCCGATCAGGCATTTGGGGGTGTTGATGGGGTTCTTATCCCGCCTGATCAGAGGGAAAAGGGGTTGCCGAATGGTGGTGGTGTGTTCCCTGGTAATGGATGCGCGAACGGCCGCTGCGGATTTGCACGTTGAGCAGGTGAGTCTTGAGGCCGTGATGTCAATCAACACCGGCACTCGCATCAGCTGCTTTGTGGGGTCATAGCATGGTAGAGATACGCCCTGTTACGGTGTTTGATGGATCGCTGATCGAAGACCTGCTCGCGCAAGAAGCAACCGATCCATCGGATCACGAAACCGCTGAGTGCCTTACTACGGCCGAGTCGATGACGTACGAATCAGAACTCGCGCGGGTGTTTGCTGAAGAACTGGAGCACGGAGACACGCTCGAGTTGGCCGCTAAGTTGCAGGCCCTGGCCGTGGGGGTGTTGGGCGCCTTCACACTGCTCGCCGGAATCAGCTTTGGTCTGTTGTGGAATATCTACGGGCTGAATGCACTCACGTCTATTCGACGTTTTTTCATTCGATGAAAAACGTGGTGGTTTTAGACGGGGATTCCACGTGTGGCTTGGCACGGCGAGCCAGGGACGGGCTTGGATCTTGAGCCAAGCAACAACAGCTACGGCCGCGAGGACCAGGGAGCCGAGGACGAGCGGGAGGGAGGACTCGAAGGGCATGGCCGTCTACGGCACGAACGTCGCAACGATCGGCCGATGATCGCTTGTCCTGTCCGAGTCTGGAAAATCTCCCTCGCGCACAATCACGTCGGACTCGCCTCTCCAGTTCTTTGCGTCGTTGGCGACGAAGATAAAGTCGAGGATCGAGTCCGGGTATCGGTCGTTCCGCGGATTGTCCCGGTCATCCGCCCAGTTTGAGTCGATGAGCGGGTCTGGCTTCAGCCACTGCCAGACGCCACCCTCGATCATCGCGTCGTAGGCGGCGTTGCCCTTCTGGGTCTTGAAGTCGAAGTCAAAGTTGAAGTCTCCCGCCGTGATCACCGGCTCACCGGCGTGGTCCTCAGCCCACTTCTTCAAAGCTTTGGCTTGATCGACGCGTAGGTCTTCTTCGCCACGAGCAAGATGGTTCACGATGAGCCAGAACGAACGGGAGCTAGAACTCGCCTTGTCGCGTAGTTTCACTACAAGCGGTGAGCGAGCACGGACGGCCCCGTAGTCGGACGACTTCTCGTCCATCACGTTGAAGTTCGTCGATACGCCTGCGTATCGGTGCATTTCGTAGACGTCCTCGATAGCGAAACGCTTGGCATCGACAATGAGGAGCAGGGAATCGGCGTCACGGTATCCGCCGCTGGCTGAGGTCACGAAGTCCACCTCGGTCTCGAGTCCATCTGCCACGGCCTGCTTGTAGACCGGGACCGTCTTCGGCTCGACCTCGGAGAGAGCAACGATCTGGGCTCGCGTGGCAGGGTCGTGCAGGAGCCCTGAGATTTGTTCGCTGATCACGCCGGAGTCGCTGACCGGCGACTGGCCGGGGCGGTTGCTCTCGACGTTCCAAGCGAGGATGCGGAACTCGTCGGCGTGGGCCGATGTACTCAGGGAAGCGAATGCTGCAAGTGCGAAGAGCAGGTGTGACTTCATCGGGGGTCCTTGTGCGGTTTGGGAGCGGGTGAGTCTGCCATACGAGCGAGCGGTTGTGGCTCCAGCGCGCCTGATTCGTCCCAAAGCGCGCCCGTTTCGTCCCACGCGCGCCGGATTCGTCCCTGCTCAATCCCGATTCGTCACATTTCAAAACTGGTCGCGTCCGCTTTTCGATGCGAACGACGCCTCTCGCTTCCGGAGGCGGTGCGCCATGTGGTGACCGCTGTTCGGTCAGTCCCACCCGGAGAGTCGCTCATGAAAACATCATCAACGCGTCAACCCCGCCGCCCCGCAGGCGGCCCTGCCCTCCCACTCTATCAGCAACCACTTCCAACATTGGAGCAAACTATGAAACGAACAGTCACAGCAACACTCGTTGGCCTTTGCTTGGCGGTGCTGACAGCCCGTCAGACACAGGCAGGACTCGTATTTAACGTTACGGAATCCGGCGGCAACGTCATTTTTAACATGTCCGGAAACGTCAACCTGGCAGCCACGTCCGGGTTTTTTAATGGCGGCACCGACGTTGAATTAATTCGTCCTGCCACGGGCAATATTATTATCGGGCCCGGCGTTAACCCACAAGATAATTATTATATTAATGGACCCTGGACCTCTTTTGGCCCCGGGGTCGGAGACGCCACGTTCTTTTCTTCGGTCAGTGGCGACCGGGTTGGGTTGTTCGGCAATCCGATCATCGGTGTGCCAAGGGGTTATATCTCCGGTAATCCTTTGTCGGGCACGGGAACGATTAACGGGTCGACCCTCGCCTCGCTGGGAATAACACCTGGTACCTACGTTACGACGTTTTCGAGCAGCTCTTCTGGCGTCAACGTGCCTGACACTGTGACTGTTATTGCTCAGGTTCCTGAGCCATGCGGTTTGGTCCTTGGTTTGACGGCCGGCATGACTGTCCTATTCGCAAGACTTCGGCGCGTACACGAACAGTGCGCGTTTCTACGGCGCGTTCGACCAGAGCGTGAACCTATTTGAGTGGAACGACCTCACAGGCACCGCAGGCTCGTCTCGTGGGTTTCGGGGCGGCGGCTGGGGCTGCAACGCGTCCGGCCTGTCGTCCTCCGGCGGCTTCTCGTACGACCCGTCGTTCGAGTACGGCGGCATCGGTTTTCGTCTCGCAAGTCCGGTTTCCGTGCCCGAGCCATCGACGTGGGTGATGGGACTGGCGGGGCTTGCCTGTGGAGGTTGGCAGATGTGGAGGTGGAAGCGTCAGCCCTTGGCGACCTGAACAACCGCCAGCCGCCCCCGCAGGCGCATCGCCAAAAGCTCGTCGCGGATCGCGAGTTTCCGAACGGCTTTGAGAAGAGTCTTGTTTGCAGCGACCATCGGGCGGGCCCTCCACGGCAAACGTAGGTCAAGAATCGAACCCCCGCTCCATCAGGGATATTTACGGGGCTGCCTACGTTTGGGTCGGGGGAAAACGGGGCTAATCTCTTGGTTTTTCCTCGCCCCATCGCCACCTCGGCGGCTCGCCTTTCCACCAGCAGATCGCGATCAGGACGGCCGACAGGCCAAACAAGGCTGCGAGGAACGCAGCCATGCCGTGCTCGGGCGGAAAGAACCGGACGGCGACCGGGATAAGTACGAGGTAGGTGATTAGCGCGACCCAGCCCTGCCATGCAGATGGCAGGCCCCATCCCCAGCCGTAACTCTTCGCATGGAACCAATAACGAGGCTTGTTCATATTTCTAATCAGGTAAACCACCGGGCAGGTCCCTGACGCACCTCAGTGTCGATTTCGACGCTTTGATACCGCCAGAGCGTCCTTATGAGACTCCACCGAACTAAAGCATGCACGAGAATCCTCGATGGCCATGGCGTGTTGCAAGCACTCAATATTCCTATATGCTTCGAGCAAGTTTCACATCGGCAGGAAGCTGAGAAGGTATAAGTGCATCAAGCAGCCCGAGCCTGACCTTTTCGAGCCCAACCCTTCCCAAAAAGAAAGAGCACGCCCATGACCAAGCCCGCCACGAGTGCCGACGCCAGCAAGAAGACGGCGACCAAGAAGCCCACCGCCAAGGACGTGAACAAGTCCGAGGAGATTCGTAAGGTTGCGACCGGCATGAAGGCCAAGGGTGAGAAGCCGCGACCGGTTGTGATCATCGCCCAACTGAAGAAGCAGGGCATCGAGGTCTCGAGTCCACAGGTGAGCATGGTTCTCAAGCGGATGGGCTTCAGGCCTCGGAAGCGTCGCGCCGTCCGGGAAGCAGCCACCACGAACGTGCGCTCAACTCGCGTTGGGCCAGTTTCCGTTGAAGATCTGATTTCGGCCAAAAAGATCGTGGCCCAGTTCGGTGGCACTGACCGGGCTCTGGCTGCCATCACGGCGCTCAAACGGCTCGAGAGCTGAGCCTCACACCACGCCCGACTTCACCGCCCACACTGCTGCCTGCGTCCGATCAACCACGGCCAGTTTGCGCAGCAAGTTCTTGACGTGTCCTTTGACGGCCTCGACGTTGATTTCGAGCGACCGGGCAATCTCATCGTTGGACAAGCCCAGAGCGACGTGGGCGAGCACTTGGGCCTCCCGGGGTGTCAGGCTGGAGCTGCGAGTGACGGCCGGAGTAACACGTGGCCCCATCGAGGCTGCGACCTTGGCAAACGGCCCAGCTCCCGCGGCCGACTTTCCGGTGGCGGCGTTCTCGATGGCCGTGACGAGTTCCTTCCGGCTCACGCTCTCGAGCAGGCAGTTCGCGGCACCAACAGCTCGTGCGCGGGCCATGTAGGTCGGATTGTCGAGGGCGGAAATGAGAACGAATCTGGTCTCTGAAAGAGCTTTGGTGAACTTCGTGACCAGCTCGAATGCGTCACCCTCCGGAATAGCCGCGTCCATCAATACGACGTCAGGCTTGTGCTTTTTGGCGAGCGTTAGGGTGCCGGGGGCGTCGCTGGCTTCCCCGACGATCTTCACGGACGAGCCAGCCAGCATTGCCCGTAGGCCCGCCCGGATGAGTGGCTTGGGATAGGCGATGAGGAGGGAGATGGAGGAGGGCATATGGCAGGAGTAGAAGGGGACGCGGGAATAAGCCTCCGTTTGTAGCCGGCTACTGGTGAAATCGAAAAGCAGCGGGATCGTTAGGCGGGATCAGAACGCCACGAACAGCCACCAGATCGCGATCCCGAGGCACACGAGGGCCGTCAGGATCACCCACAGGGGCTTGCCGGATTTCGCGCGGTGTTGTCCGAGCTCTTGTTCACCCCTGAGAGGTCGCGCGTCGCTTCCAATATTCCCAGTCTCGGCTCCCCTTCACACCTGTGTACGCCGGAATGTCCTCAAGGATCTCCATCCCGCGAGGAGGCATGAAAACATCGCCGTCGACAGCCCCGTGCAGCACTTCGGGAAAGTACCTAGCGAGGTCGTAATAATCTACTGCCTTCCCCGCAAGCCCTGGCAGGTTCATTTGCCTGATATCAGCTGCGTCAGGCTCCCAGATAAGAGGATCGTCGAAGTCGATCTTGATGAATGGCACGCCTTTTCTTCGAAGTGCCGACGTGATCTGTTTCATATTGACGGGTTTACGTGTCGCATCCGAAATCAGTTTGCATACCAGTGTCAGTGACACGCCGTACATCGATACCGTGCTGCGTGCCTCGCGTCGTGCCGAGCCGTGAGACGGCAGGCCGTGTGCCAGTATCCTCTCGAATTCAATCTCCTCTTCAGACTTGCAGAACCGAATTATCTGAGGCGTACTCTTCATGACCGATTCCTTTCTTGATGTCTTGGCTGGTATCTGATCCCCCCACGCATTCACCGCCCTTGATCCTCTCGAGCCCCCCGCCAACTACCCCGGATTCCTCGGATTTCCCGCGTTGGTTGCGGAACCCGTTCTTGCCGCCTCGTTCTGCTCCTTCCACGCCCTTACCCTCTCCATGGGCGTCGCGAACTCCTTGCAGATGGCAAGCACCTGACGTCGGTCAACGCCCGACTGGTCCTGGTGGGAGATATCGCGGGCGGCGTGCCTCTGGGGCACGAACTCCCTGGCCACGGTCGCCTGCACGAGGTCCTCCCAGTGGTTCTCGGCCACGCCGGCCTTCCACATCCGGAAGTCCGGCAGGGCGCTGTCGACGAACAGACGGATGGTCAGGCGGGTCCCCCGCTTCCGGCACTCCTCCGCAAGGAAATCCGCGACCATCACGGCCTCCTCGGCCGCGACTCCGGCCGGCCGCTCCATGGCTATCTTGTGGATCATGGCCTCGACCTGCTCGGGGGTCGGTTCGAGCTTCTGAACGTCCACCCGGCTGGCGAGGGCCGCGATGACGTCGTTGCGGTGCTCGTCGATCCCGAGGTTGCTGATCGCGACGATGCCGCCCGTGAAGTTGACCACCTTTTTGCCGCGGGCGGTGCGGTAGGGCACCTTCCGGACTCGGGATCCGTCGGGAGGCGAGCCCAGGGCCGCGAGGAGAATCTGAACGGCCTTCGGCTCCTTGAAGATGGCCGACACGTCGTCCAGCACGAGCACCCCATCCGGGTTTTCCTCGATGGCATCGAAGAGGGCAGAGCCGGTCAGTTGGCCCAACACGTGCTCGAACGGGATCGAATTGTCTTCAAGAAATTTCACCACCGTGTAGGTCTTGCTGATCCCAGGCGGCCCAAAAAGGTAGAACCCGGTCTTGTGCCCTTGCCAGACGCCCCGCAGCCGATCGCGGATGAGGCAATACTGGGCTTCGATTTCCTGCAGACATCGTTCACGACTCATCGAATCATCTCCTTTCGCGGTTGGACTTCCGATTTCTCGGGTTCCCGAAAACCGGAAGTCCGGCAATCGGGATTCTTGGAACACTCGGCCTCGACGCGTTGGTCGGCAGGGGTTGGCTTCCTGCTCCCGTAGTACCGCACGCCGCCTGTCGGAATTGCTAGTAACTCGGTTTGCATTTGATTCCTTTCATTCGATGGTTCAGCAGCGGTACCTCGTGGGAGCCCACAGTTCCGGAAAGACGGACGGAAACGGGTCGAGGTCAACCTTGTTCGGGCCCATCTATCGCTTTCGTAATCTGCTCACATAGCCACCGCACGATCGGTACAGCCATGCTGTTGCCTAGTGCCCGATAGCGTGGCGAGTCAGTGGCAGGTTTATCTCGGTACGTGATGGCGGTGTAGCCATCCGGATACCCCATGAGCCGCTCGCATTCGACGGGCGTGAGGCGGCGTACGACCGGCGGCACGAGCACACCCTGATTCATCGCCGTGGTCAGGGTGTACGACGTACCGTCGGCTTTCCAGACCTTGTTTTTCCGCTTCTCACCTCGGCCGTTGACATCGTTCACGACCAGCGTCGTCGCTCGCGCGTCCCCCTGGTCGAAACAGTTCAACGTGGGGTTGACCTCGCCTGGCACCCATGTCTCGAAGTCGTCGACGCTCCCGGCCCGTTTGGATTTTGTGAACGCGACGGCCGCTCCCTGGCTGGCTGTGAGACAGTCCGAGATTCTGGTGTCGCGGTTACGGGACGGGAGTTGGCACCCTCGGGCGTTGTGGTGGAAGGCGATACATCCGTAGCCGGACTGACCTCCCCCGCCGTCGCCCGCAAGGCTGCCTCCAGCGCTTCGGGCAGTTCTTTTCCGGCTCGCTCTGCTCTTCGGAGGATTCCCGCGCATGCTCTCGGGGAGAGCGAGTATTTGGGATGGACAGGCCCCTTCTCCAAAACGTTCGACAAGTTCACTCGGCACGGCAAGGAGAAAAACTCGCCGACGCCGTTGAGCCAGGGCAAAGTGTTGGGCGTCGAGGACGCGATAACCGACTCTGACGGTTTCGCTACTGAGAAAGCCTGCTTTAGGCCACTTGCCTTTTTTAGTTTCAGGGGCTTCATCGAGCCCAAGTAGTCCACCGAGGAGGCAGCCGAACGCGTTATCTTTCGTGTTGAGGACCCCGGGAACGTTCTCCCAGAGTGCGATTGCAGGTGGTCGTCCATGATTCTTTCTCACTTTGTTGATAAGGGAATAAAGGTCCACAAAAGCCAGCGTGAGGTTGCCTCGCTCGTCTTCCAGACTTCGGCGATCACCCGCCACGCTGAACGACTGGCACGGCGTCCCGCCCACCAGCACATCGACATCAAGCAGAAGCTTCTCGGGCCAATCGCGAAACCTGGTCATGTCGCCGAGATTGCGGAATCCGTAGTGGTGGTCGACCACCGCGGCGGGGAAGGATGCGATTTCAGACGTCCATGCACACTGCCAACCAAGCTGTTGCGAAGCCACATGAATGGCACCCATGCCGTCGCAGACGGTTGCGTAGCAGATCATCACAGCACCTCCTTTTCTTGGGGACCGGCTTTGTGGCCGGCGAGTCTGTCGTCGGGGGAGCACGCGTCGTCGAAGTCCGTCCCGCCGGCTTGGGCAAACGACTGCCGGCCCATCAGCCGCAGATCCAGAAGACCACGACCCGAGTCGGAACCCGTGATGCGGACCCGAACCGTTTCGCCCTCGTCGGGCGGATCGTTCAGGGTCAGACACATGTCGCCCCTGTCGATCACGCCGCAGACGCCACCGGGCAGCGAGACATAGACGCCATCCGACTCGACTGCCAGCACGGAGCCGAGGTGGATGTCCCCGACCCTGTAGGTGTCGGTGTCGGGGCACGGGTCATCGGGGATGACCTCTTCTGCACCTTTCCCGTCGGCCAGAATCTGCCGGATTCGCAAATCGGCTGCGGCCGCGAGCTGACTGCCATAGAGGGACAAGTGCAGCAGCTCGTCGACGTCGTTGGAGACCGCCTCGACATCCTCACGGGCCTTGGCCAGCCAACGCTCTATCCGCTCGGCGTAGGCATGAGGTTCCAGCCCGAGAGACTCGATGGCCAGCCGGTGAATCCGCGGGACACCGTCATTCGGTATGGTGGAACCTGTCGCATGCGTTGGACGGGTCGCGGACTCCGTGGAGGCTTTCTTGCCCTTTCCGTCCTTGGCTGTACCCGTCCCGGACTCTCGCTTCTTGACCTTGTTTACCGCCCGTTGCACGGCCTTCGGGTGCATCAAGAGCTTCCGGGCCACCTCCGCCTGTGTGGCGCCCTCCTTGACCAGGAGGACGGCCTCGCGTTCGACACCCTCGTCGTAATGCCTGCGGGCGTCCGGCTTGGACACTTTTTCATCGTCGGAATCATGTCTGAGGCGCTCCCGCAGGGAGACTGTGGCCACAGACACGCCCAGCGCGTCCGCGATGCTCTTCTGCGTGTACTTCTTGGGATCCTTCTGGCGGAGCTTGAACATGTTCTCGAAACGCGCCTCGAGAACCTGCCGCTCAACATCTGGATCCTTCAATTGACGACGGTCCAGGTTGCATGAGAGTGCCAGCTCCTCTTTTTCCTCTTCGCCGAGGCCCTTGAACATCTCGACGGCCGGCGTGATGCCCAACTCCAGACAGATCTCGCATCGCGTGTTGCCGTCGATGATGTTGAGAAACTCGTCGATCAAGATCCTGCCGATGAACCCATGGTCGACGATCGACGTCTTGAGGCTCTGCCGCTCGACCTCTGTCAGCGGGGGCAGGACGCTTCCATACCGCCGCGGGTTGAGATCTCGATAGTCGAAGTCCTCGGGAATGTCGACGTTACGATCAATCCGCGGCCGTTCGCTCTCGGCATCCGAGTCGTCGGCCCGATGGTCCAGGGCCGCGCCGTAGTCGTCGCTAGGCACGGGACGATCACCCGCGACGACCACTCCAGTGCAGTCGCCGTCGGCGTCGTCGCCGAAGCCGAGGCCAAATTCCGTCGCGTCCTCAAGAAAGTTCGTCCTCGAAATCGTCGACGTGGTCTCATTGTCGTGGGTAGCCATTTGGTTCCTTTCGGGTTTGATTTCTTGACCGCTCATGGGGGCGTTGATGCCCTTGATGGCAACACCACGGCGTGGGCGGTTCTTCCGGACACGGCCGCTCCCCCTGTCAAAACCCTGTTTTTCTGCAGGTGGGAGCGCCGGCGTCACCGTCCGGCTTGTGTGGGAGGCCTGCCAAGCGGTCCCTTGGGGCCCCCGATGGAGACGGGCATGAGAACGGCGGCGAGGAGGCAGGGCCTTGCCCCCGCCGGAAGAAAAACGGGGCGGCTGTCCACCATATAAGCACGGGCGAATTCACCGACCGCGTGAAAGGAAGACCCCAACCCGCGGGAGGATTCCGGCGGGAACCCGCTATCATCGGGACGAGAGGCCCACCATGGACGTCTTCACGAGGCGTAAACGCTCGGCGGTGATGACCGCCGTTCGCTCAACCGGCAATCGCAGCACTGAGGTCGTCCTGGCCAAGGCCCTGCGTCGGCATGGCGTGAAGGGCTGGAGGCGGCACCTCCAGATCAGCCTCGGCCCAGGGAATACGCGGCCGGACTTCGTCTTCCTGAAGCCGAGGGTGGCCGTGTTCGTGGACGGGTGTTTCTGGCACTGCTGCCCCGTCCACGGGACGAAACCGGCCTCCCGCACGGATTTCTGGCTGTCCAAACTCGAAAAGAACCGGCGGAGGGATCGCCGTGTGTCGGCGGCATTACGCCGTCAGGGATGGACGGTGGTCCGCGTCTGGGAACACAGTGTCAAACGGGACGTGGACGGGTGCGTCTCCCAGATCAGGAAGAGCGTCTCACCCTGATGCTCTTCTTGTAGAGCGGCGTCAGGATATTTTCATCGATCCAGGAGATGGCGGGAACACACACACCGTCACCATAGCCGAACAAAAGATCGATCTCCTTCGGGCCGGAATCGCACCTGCTGGTGCGGTCTTGAGACAGCCTGACGGGCTTCCTCGGGAACAGGTCGGCAGGAGCGACCCCGAGGGCCCGTGCGATCTCGCAGATGTTCTTGAGGCTCGGATTCCGCCTTCCACGCTCTATGCCACCGAGATATGACCGGTCCAGGCCCGCGATGCTCGCCAGTCGCTCCTGACTGAATTTCATCTCTTTCCGCAGTTCGCGGACACGGAGGCCGAAAACTTTCTGGTAGTCGTCCACGGGATGTCCCCGATGATTTTCGTTTTTCAGGGTCATTTGCGGCTTTTCAGGCCACGGACTATAAGTCCCATTCTGAACCCGCCGGATTTTAAAAATCTTTTCGCGGTAAGGAAGAGCCATGGGCCGGACCGCGAAGGAATTTCTTGAGTTCTTCTCGGGCATCGGCCTCGTCAGGGAGGGACTCGCGCCGGGAGGCTGGAGGTGCGTGTTCGCCAACGACAACGACGAGCGGAAGAACGGCGTCTACCTCGACAGGTTCCCCGATGACGATGCCCTGTGTCAGGACGACGTCAACGACACCCGGAAAATCTTGGCCCGTCTCCCGAAGCAGGCGTTCCTGGCGACCTCGTCGTTCCCCTGCGTGGACCTCTCCCGGGCCGGGAAACAGAAGGGGATCTCGGGGCCCCATTCCTCCGCATTCCACGGGTTCGTGCGGGTGCTACGAGGGCTCGGGCGAAGGAAACCCAAGGTTCTTTTGCTCGAGAATGTTCCGGGCTTGCTCACAACTCGCGGCGGCACGGACTTCAGGATCGTCGCCAGGGAGATCGCGGGCCTCGGATACTTCCT
This sequence comes from Planctomicrobium piriforme, assembly GCA_945861585.1. GTDB lineage: Bacteria > Planctomycetota > Planctomycetia > Pirellulales > UBA1268 > RGVT01. Next base: position 34,799 of record CAMAVC010000011.1, on the reverse strand, counting down.
GGATGCGTTCCTTCTGAATGCCGCCCACTTCACGCCCCAGAACCGCCAGCGGCTCTTCATCGTGGGCGTGACCAAGGAGTTGAAGCCCGGCAGGGTCATCAGCGGTCGAGGGCCTCTCCCCGACCGGCCGTCCGAACTGACGACCGCACGCCTGGACAAACTGATTCGGGAGACCCCGTTGCCGACGGGCTGGGTGCGTTTCCCACTACCGTCCCCGCCCTCCACAAAACAAACCCTGTTGGACATCGTCGATCTCGATGAAGGCGGCAAGTGGTGGCCCGACCCGAGGGTGGACAAGGTTTTCCGCCAGATTCCGGACAACCACAGACGCATCCTGCGGGAGAAGCTCGTCTCGCGGACGACGTGGGCGGGCACCATCCGCACGAATCATCGGGGTGGGCGGACCTGGGCCGACCTGCGCCTGGATGGTCTCGCGGGAACCATCTTGACCCCGCGTGCGGCCGGCGGACGCCAGATCCTCGTCGTCACGAAAGACGGACACCTGAAGATGCGATGGTTGACGGCGAGGGAGTGCGGGAAGTTGCAGGGGGCGGCATCATGAACCGCCGGATCCAGATGGCCCTCGCCTCTTCTGGACATAGCCCTTGAGGCTCGTCACGACCGGTGTTCTTGCGGGCAGCTTCTGCCTGCTCTGGTTCGCAGCGGGGGCTATCTCCGATCGCCGGGACGTACTACGCCTCGGAGACCGGCCTAGCGAGTCGACGGGCCTCCCGCCCGTTCTCGCCCCGCTGCCCATGTACTCCACCGCCGCCTCGATCACAGCATTCTCCTCGTTCTTCTTCCTTGGTTCGGGCAGCCTGGCCGAGGGCACTTTGGGTTTCGGCATGGCCTTCTTTTTCGGTTTTTTCTTTTTCGTGTACGGCCTGATACCTGGTACGGCTCCCACACTCTTGGCGACCGCGTCTGCACCGCCCTGCCTTCTGGCCGCCTTGCCTTTGCACGGGTATTTCTTCTTAAAGTACTCGAGCTCCTCGTCATCACAACCACGCGACCGAAGTTCCGCCTCGATATTTCGGCGATCCTTGGCTTTTGAAAAACTTCCATAGGCAAATGCCAGATACCAGTCAGGCACCTCCGTCAAGGGCTGCCCTTTGAATGGACCGTGGTACATCATCGGTACCTTGTCGGTGGCGGCTCTCGGAGCTGCGGCCTCGGTTTCCCTTACGGGCAGTTCGTCGGGCTTTTTCCCCCTGGAGTATTCACCCTGTCGGTACCCGTAGGTGACTCCGCGGATATGACTCTCCGAAAATCCGCGGCGGCGGAGTTCCTCCTCGGCCGCCTTGTCGGTAGCCCCGCTTTGACCATACCTGAAGTTGAGTCTCTTGTCGGTCATCCTGCGAATGGATTTCTTCACTGGCGGTCTCATCTCTCCTCGTTGTTGCCCTTGAGCCGTCGCACCCTGCGGCGGCGTTCATGTGGCAGTCGTGGGAAAGAAGCAAGCCCCGCGCCGAAGTCGGCTCTTGACAATTCGCCGCTGCATGTAGGTTTTCCATTCACCGCGTTTCAGCAACGACTTGATGACCAAAAAACTTTTCATCTCGGGTGCGACGGCTTTCCGGAAAAATGACATCTGCCGTGCTGGCAGTTGGTCAGCATGTCCGCCGTCGGATTTGGCATTTCCCGGAAAGAACCAGACGCGAGTGAATCCACGGCAGCGCTGTCAAAGAAGTCCTGTGGGCCTGAAGCCCGTCTCTCGATTGCCGCAATGGTTTTTAATATACAGCCCGCCGATTGCGCGGATCCAAGACTGAACGGTCGCAAAAAGACAGGCACCACCCCGGAGCAGGTTTGTGTCCTGGGAAACTCCAGCAAATGTGTTGAAAAGGCGATCTTGAGGCCCGCTGATCGGGGCGGAGGGGGGTGAACCAGTTGATCCCCGCCCCGATCCGATCTCGGTGGTCAAAGATCGCCGTGGGTTCGTTTGAGCCAGTGCCGGCACGCTGTGTCTTGGCCAAGCACGTTCAAAGACGGAGGCGACAAGCAGCGATCGTGATCAGCCGGGTTGCGACATGTATTGCCGGTTATCACCTTGTCGCGGGGTTAGGCAACGATTGGCCGGGGTGCCCACCTCGTCGTTAATAAAAAACGGATCTTCAAAGTCCCGATCTTCCCTGTTGGTCTGCCGATTAAGCGGTGCGGGGCTGTGCCGTCGTTCCCACATGCCGTCCTCCCACTTCTCCCAGACAGGGTCGTAAGGATTCTCACCGATCAAGTCCCGTATTTTTTTGAATGGCATGCCCAGGAAGGTGCTGATGTGGTTGGCAATATCAGGCACCCAGACATGCTTACAGCCTGCCTTCACACGATCCTTTTTCTCCTTGGCTCGCCCAAGCACATCCTTTTTCCTCATCCCCTCCGGCCCGAAATGGCCGAGGTGCCCCACTCTTTTCAGGCCAAGTTTTGGCCTGAAAAGAATGATTTTGTCGCGGTGATGCGGCTCCAATTTCAAAATATACGCGGGAATTGCATAAGGATTGTCAGGAGCCTCCACACGCACATGGTTTTTTGAAAAATCCGACAAGCATTTATCCATCACCCGCCTGACTTCATCTATGTCGTTGCTGAATCCCTCGAGAATCCCCATGTGGTAGTGGAGGCGACGTGGATCGGTGCGTGTGATCTCACGAACCCAAAAAAGTGCGAGACCTTTATTGGCAAGACGGCTGGTGCGTTTGGTGAAAGTCCCCCATTCCTCGTTGATCTCGTCAATCGAGAGGACCACCTCGTAGTTCACCGTCACCAGCCACTGAAAGGTGCGGTGCGTGAGCTTGCACGATTCAATAATGAAGGCACGGTGCTTCCCGCCGTCGTTTAGAAACCCCTCGATACTCTCTGTCGGACTGTCGTCTGGGTAGAAACCGCCCGTGGATTCGGGTGGGTTGAATTGGCATAGGAAATCGCCGGTGGTATGCGAGGTGTGGCAATCGGACGGTATATATTTAGGGTAGGGTACCCATGGCTCCTCGCGGGACATCTCCCTCAACCGGTCCCATTCCATGTTGAGTGCCTCGGGCAGTACGTCCGTAACGCTCACCTCGAGCCCCTTCGTTTTTCAAAAAAGTCGCGGATTGTCTGCAGGTCGGCTTCCGTGAACGCTCGGCGGCCGCAGACCATGCGGACTTCGGGCAATTGTTTTGTCTGAAAAGCGTAGGCGAGTTGGTGACGAGCCAATCCAAGCCGGACTGCGGCCTGGCCTGTGGAAAGAAGCTTTTTTTTGGGCATAGAATCCTCCTGGGGCTATCTATGCGGGCGAAGGAAATTCTTCGCCGCGCCATAAGAGAGTGAGGGGCCAAAAGGAATTTGAGAACTCCCGCAAACTCCTGAAAAAATAGGCGACGCAGCGGGTTCAGTCAGGTTCCGACGGGTGAACCGATAAGACATCGGTCTCGGCCTTCCACGCCTATCTTGCTGTCCGCCCAAACGAGACTACGAGACTGTTTTTATGTCTTGAGAGGTGGTGGTTCGATAAACCCCCATCGGGCCGCCGGCGTGCCCTGCCTGGGAGTCCCATCACCCAAAGTTTTTGATTGAAATTTCTGAAATCTTCATTTCGAAACAAGGCTGGTGTCACTAACGGACACAAATGAAGATCTGAAATTGTGTCCGGCTGCGTCTCAATCCCGAGGGTCAATTCATGACCTCGAGGAAGAAGCTCACCTGCGTCCGGCAGGGATCGCAGACGGCCAGCCATCCGGCTCGGCCGCAAAGGCTTTGCCAGGTCCATGCCGGGCTGCGGAAGTAGATCCACGTTAGCTCGTCACCGGTGCGTGAACACTTGGGGCATGTGACCCCGTTCCCGTAGAGCCGTCGTGCACTCTCGGCATCGTGCTTGGCCTGCAGCCCCTTATCGTTGCGAGCGGCATCGACGTCATCTTGCGGAAACATCTGGTGGCCTCTTTCGTTTGGCGGTCACCGATATAGGCCCTCAAACGATGATCTTCCGGATACGAGGGCCGGCGGCCTGTGACCTACTGCCAGGGATACGGGGTGCGGGCTTTCCGGAAGCCGCCCCAGTCCTTGTGGTGGGTATGCCAGATGACTGACAGGCATTCCTAAGGTGAGAAAAAGGGAGGTGGCGTCATGAATGGGGACTCAGGCAGGCGATCGGCTTTTGGCGCGTGCAAGTATGAAGTGGGCTGGAGCGGTCGCCCTGGGCTGCAGCCGTACGGGTCTTTCTCTGCCGAGGACCCCTCGATGCAGACCGCCAAACGGGCCGTGAACGCAGGACTTCCGGGCGATCGTTCGCCCGGCGGGCCCCTCCTGAAAACCAAAGAGGCCGCCGAATACCTACGGATCTCCCCTCGTCAGGTGCAGTACCTGTCGGGCCGCGGGGAGCTTCCGTGCATTCGGATGGGCAAGTCGACTCGGTATACAAAAGCCGATCTCGAGGAATTCGTCAGCCGCCATCGCACATGCGGGGGGCAGGTCTGATGGCCAGCCTGAGTTGTCGGAAGACCGGCGAGTGGGTCGTCAAGTACTACGACGACGGCCCCAAGACGCTCTACCTCGGCCGCACACAGAAGCGTTCGGCCGAAGAAATCCATCGGCATGCCGAGCGGCTCGTCGAGGCGAAGAGGGCCAACGTCGCCCTTCCGCCCGAGACGGCGGCCTGGGTCGGCGGCGTGGAAGACCGTTTGCGCAAAAAACTTGAGCGGCTGCTGCTGATCAGGCCGGGGGCGGGGGCCCGTAAGATGACCCTGGCAGGGTTCACGGAGGCCTACATCGAGGAGAGACGTCCCGTGTCTTCGCCGTTGACAATCCGCAACCTCGATCAGACGCGGAAAAAGCTCGTTGCGTTTTTCAGGGGCAATCCGGACATCGGCGACATCACCGTGGAAGACGCGGCCGCCTTCCGTAACTACCTCATCGGACCCTGCGGCCTGGAATACAACGCCGTCGCCACCCACTGCAGGAAGTCCAAGCAGTTCTTCTCGGAGGCCGTGGAGCGCGGCCTCGCGGCGGCCAATCCGTTCCGAAAGATGGAGGGGCTCCGGGAGGTCCGTAACGAGGCTCGTATGCGGTTCATGACCCCGGAGCAGGCCGCCTCGGTGCTCGATGCCTGCCCGTGTGCGGAGTGGCGGGCCATCTTCAGCCTCGCCCGGTTCGGCGGCCTTCGTCCCAGCGAGATCCTCAGGCTCCGTTGGGAGGACGTGCGATGGGACCGGAACTTGATCCACCTTCGTGGCTCGAAGGGTCGGCATCGGCGCGGCCCCCGGATGCGGGATGTGCCGCTGTTCCCGGAGGTCGCGTCCGCCCTCCGTGAGGTTCTGGCGGGCAGGCCGAAGGCCGCCGGCCGGGTGGTCCTCGGCTACGAGTCCGAGAGCAACCTCGGCGTGCCGATGAGCCGGATCATCGCGGACGCCGGCATCGAGGACTGGGCGAGGGTCTTCCTGAATCTCCGCTCGACCCGCTCGACCGAACTGGCCCGGCGGGGGATTCCGATCCACGACTTTTGCCGGTGGCTCGGCCACACGCCGCAGGTCGCCCTCGAGTACTACATGCAGGTTCAGAGCGAGAGTTACGCCAAGGCGGCGGCCGAGATCGTCACGCTCGACCCCTCCATTCTCAAGTCGGCCTAGGCTTCAGGATCCGGCTTTTTCATTCGCGTTGCGCGGCGTTGCGCATCGGCCAGGCCCGCGTGCCCCACTTCCCTATTTCCGCTTTTCTGAGCGATGCGGCGGCGCCTTCCGGGGCTGGATTTTCAGCGGGTTTCCGAAGTTTTCGGGCCCCGAAAAAACTTCCCTAAATCCGACCCTGCATCTGCACGCAAGGGACGAAATGCGACGCACCGGGCGACGACACCGAAATCGCGAACCTGAGTATTTCCCGCGATTTCATGAGATTGCATCTCCGTGCGTCCCCTTGCGGAACCGCACAAAGATGCCGAATACCCCCGACAGGGATCGAACCTGTGACCTGAGCTTTAGGAAAGCTCCGCTCTATCCAACTGAGCTACGGGGGCAAGGGGCAGTTCACCCTTGAAAACAAGGGGTTTCACTCCGGCATCTTACGGGCGGGGGAGGCGACCAACAAGGATTGGCCGTAGAATGCGACGAGCCGAGGTGTGAAGTGAATGCTGGCCATCGAGCCCGACGCAGTCCGCGCACGAGCCACCTCCGGCTCGCTCAGGCCGAATCGTTGGAACAGCGGCTGGCGCTCTCCGCCGGCCCCGTGAACCCCAACGCGGGCTCGATCATCAAAAGCCAGTTTCAGCCCTACGGCTATTCGCTTCTGGGCATGCAACTGCTGGGCGTGAGCGCCGGCCGGGGGCAGTCGATCCAGCTCACCGCGCCCAACAACGTCGGCTCGCCGCCCACCCCGCCGCCCAGCTACACCTATCCCCAGTCGGCCGTGAATTCGGGACAGATCAGCGGCAGCCAGGTGAACGTGGGTGGCTTCACGACGCTCGGCTTGCAGCTGCAGAACGTGGCCCTTCCAAATGGCGCCCTGCGCGTCGACATTCTCGACGAGGGGATCGGCAAGCCGGCTGCAGGTGGCACCCAGCCGGTGCCCGTGGGCGGCGCCAACGCGCTGCCTGCGCTCGCGCCTCCGGGCTCGCCCGGAGGACCCACCAACTCCGGGATCATTTCCTCCAGCCAGTTCAACGATGGCGGCTTCGGGCCGCTCGGCATCCAGGCCAGCGGGCTCACGGTCGGCGGCGACCTGTCGATCGTGTCGCGAACCACGCTCGGGTCGCCCGACGTGCCTGTGACGCCGCCGAGCGTGCCTTTCGCCCCGCAGCTGCCGGGGATGCAGGCCAACGCCGGCACCATCGCCTCCAGCCAGTTCAACGACGGCGGATTCGGCGACACCGGGCTGCAACTCCGCTCGGTGAAGGTGGGCGGGTCGATCGATATCGGGGCGGAAAAGTTCGTCATCCAGCCGACCAACGGACAGGGAAATCTCGGTCCCCCCACCCTTCTCGGCACGCTCAACGCGAAGACGCGAGTGGTGACCTTCGCCAAGGCCGCGTTCGGCGCGGCGCCGACGACGAGCATGCTCTATCCGGGCATGTACGTGTATGGAAACGGCATCCCTGCCAAGACCGTGATCCAGTCGATCCCGGCGAATGGATACCAGATCGTGCTCTCGAAGCTGCCGCGCGCGACCGGCGCCCGGCCGTTGTACTTCTCCACCCAGGACACGGGCACGAACACCGGCTCGATCATGTCGAGCCAGGTGGCCGATGGTGGATTCGGCGATATCGGCATGCAGTGGTCGAATGTGACCGTCGGAGGACGGGTGGCCACGCTGCACAGCGGCCTCGAGATCCAGCCGCAACTTTCCAACGTGGGCACGATCACGACCGGCTCGAAGCAGTTTGGCCAGTTGTCGCAGCCCGGCTTCGCGACGACGCCCCCTGCCGGGCCCGGCTCCCCCGTCGCTCCGGGCGGCACAACCGGGGCGTCCACCACGACCGCTTCAAGCAACGACGCGACCAACAGCGGGCGGATCGTGGCCAGCCAATTCGCAGACGGCGGGTTCGGCGACATCGGCATGCAGTGGCAGAACGTGCAGGTGAGCGGCAACGTCGAGGCGACACACAACTCTCTCTCCATCCAGCCCGAGAATGCGAAGCAGGGTCTGATCACCGTCGCCGACGTGTCGTTCACGTCGTCGCCACCGGCGTTTGCCCCTTCCACGCCGTCGAGCGGCGGAGCACTGCCCGCCACTCCGCCCGTCATCACGCAGGGCACGCCCGTCACGCCCAAGCTGCCCGCGCCCACGAAGCCCGGCCCGACGCGGTTTCAATCCAACTCGGCCACCAACAGCGGGCTCGTGTCGAACAGCCAGTTCGCCGATGGCGGGTTCGGCGACATCGGCCTGCAATGGTCCAATGTGAAGGTCAATGGCAGCGTGCAGGTGGTGCACAACTCGCTGTCCATCCAGCCCGAAGGCTCGGCCCTCGCGGGCATCTCGGTGCAAAACGTCACGTTCGGCTCCGCCGCCAGCTCCGCAGGTGATCCTCGGCTCGCGTTGGCGAAGCTCGACAGCCTCATCGTGGGCCCGTCCGCCAAGCCGAGTCCCGACGTGCCGAATCCCGCCTTCATGCGGTACCAGAACCGCGTGAATCGGACCAACCAGCAGTTTGTGAATAGTCAGGCCGCGGCCACGTCGCTCCAGTGGACGACCGTCACGCAAAGTGGCAGCGGTCTCGTGATCGTGAACAACGTGCTCCAGGTCAGCAACCAGGGCACGGCCGGCACGCAGGCCGGCGGGGTGGCGGGCAGCATCACGCTCGGCAACATCGCCTTCCCGGGCTCCGTGCCAACTGCGGACCTCGGATCATCGTCGTTCACTCGCGCGTCTGCCACGGCGGGAGCGCAGCGACTGACGGGCTTTGGCGGCAGCATCTCGCAGGCCGCCCGGACGAACTCCGCCACCAACAGCGGCGCGATCCTCGCCGGCAATCAGTTTCTCGATGGCGGCATGGGCGACATCGGCCTGCAGTGGAGCAACGTCACGGTCAACGGCTCCGTGCGGATCGAGCACAACTCCTGCTCGATCAACGTGGTCGGGGATGCGAACGGCACCGGCCCCATCAGCGTCTCGGGCATCCGGTTCGACAGCGGCTGGTCGGCATCGGGCGCCGCCACCGACACCCTCTTCCTAACGCCGCCCTCCGCCAGCCCGGCTCGTTTCGGCGGGCGAGCCTTGGCCGCCACCTCCGGGGGCATCTTCAACACGTCGAGCAACTCGGCGACGCTGACGGGCGGTCAGTTTCTCGACGGCGGCATGGGTCAGATCGGCCTGCAGTGGCAGAACATGACGATCAACTGCCCGATCCGCATCGTCAACAACGTGCTCTCGGTGACCGTATCGGGCACCAACACGCACGGCGTCTCGGTCCAGGACGTGACCTTCGCCTGACGCAGGTTTCCCCCGGTCCGTCGCGCACTCTACGCGGCCTTCGTGGCGGGCTGCCCCTGCTGGGCCTTGTAGAGATAGGGATTCATCGTCGGGTCGTTGTACATCTTCATCTGGCGGAACACGCGGAGCGGACGCTGGCCCGAAAAGATCTCGCCGAGCAGCCGGTCGAGGGCCTCGATGAGATGCTTCCGCTGCGTGTCGAGCACCACCATCCGCCCGGCCGCCTTCTCGCGATGCTCCAGGCTCGCGTCGGGTCGCTCGATCTGCTCGAGCATGTGGAAGCGGCGCAGTTCGAGAATCGACAGCCTGTCGATCGCGGCGCCGGGCGTCTCCGTGGCGGCCGGGGCGTGGGGGCCGGCCTCGACGCCGCGCCGCGCGAGCTCCTCGATCAGGAAGTCGTCGACCTTCTCGATCGCGTCGTTGCGGGCCTGGTTGTATTTATCGATCGCCCGCTTCACCTGCGCGATCTTCGCGTCGGTGACATCGGGCGAGCGGGCGATGTCTTCCTCGTGCCAGAGCTGGAAGTTGAACTTGTGGAGATCGCAGATCTTGCCGGCGAGCCCGGTCTCGGCGTGGGCCGGCTCCACTTCGTGCCAATGGGCGACGAGCCGCTCGAGCAGGGCGTCGATCGCGGTGGTGGTCATCGGGGTGATGGACGTGGGCATCGGAAGCGTCTCCTTGGAGAGTGAAAACGGATGAGTTGTCAGGCGGCCTTGCGCAGCACGAGGCATAGGTTTGCACCGCCAAAACCGAACGAGTTGCTGGCGGCGACCCGCACGCGATGCGGCCGCGCCGTGTGTGGCACATGGTCGAGCGTGCAGGCTGGGTCGACGGCGTCGAGATTCACGGTGGGCGGCACGGCCTCGCGCTGCATCGCGGCCAGGCAGGCCACCGCCTCGAAGGCGGCGGCCCCGCTCACGAGATGCCCCGACATGCTCTTCGTCGAGCTCACGGGAATCGTGTCGGCAGCCTTACCGAATGCCAGTCGGATCGCACCGGCCTCGGCTGCATCGCCGACGGGTGTGCCGGCGGCGTGGGCGTTGACATAGTCGACGTCGGCCGGCTCGATGCCTGCATCGGCGAGCGCGAGCGTGATCGCCCGGGCAGCTTCCGTGGGATCGCTGCAGGGCGTGACCATATGATGCGCGTCGCTCGACATGCCGACGCCGGCAAGCTCGCCGTAGACTTTCGCGCCGCGGCGCGCCGCCTCGCTCCGCCGTTCGAGCATGAAGAACGCGCCCCCTTCGGCCATCACGAAGCCGTCGCGGTCGCGGTCGAACGGACGCGACGCCTTGTGCGGATCGTCAGACCGGCGCGAGAGCGCCCGCAGGTTGTAAAACGCCGCGATCGCCGTCGGGCTCAGGATGTCGCACCCGCCCACGAGGCAGGCGTCGACCTGGCCCGCGTCGAGCCATGTGCGGCCGAGCGCCATCGCATACCCGCTCGAGGCGCATGCCGCCGCCACGGCGACGGCCGGGCCGGCGATCCCGAGCCGGCGGGCGATCCTGCGCACGAGCGTCTCGGTGCGCTGCGGCTCGAACACCCGCTTGCAACCGGCGAGAAAGTCGAGCTCCCAGGCCTTGAGCTGCTCGGCGCCGATCCCGAGCACGATGCCGATCCGCTGCGGGCGCACGACGTTTGCCACCGCTGCGTCGGCGAAGGCCAGCGCCGCGGGCGCCAGGCAGAGCTGCTCGAGCCGGCCGAGGCTTGCGAAATCGTCGCAGCCTGGCGCGGTCGGATGCGGAATCGACATGACCGGCGCCGCGAACTGGCGGCCCTCGCGGGCCCCCGCTGCCGCGGCGATTTCACGCACTCCCGAACGGCCGGCGAGAAGGCTTTCGGCCACGTCGGCGAAGGAGTTGCCGAGCGGCGACACCACACCGAGGCCGGTGATCACGGCGGCGCGTTCGGACGCACGAGTCGGCACCATCAGGCCGCCTCCCGCCGGGCGGTCCCCGCCACCTGCGGCCTCGTGGCCCAGGCGGCGGCGGAAGAAGCTGCAATGCGGATCTCGGCACCCCACGGGCACTCGTGCACCCACGAGGCGATCGCGCCTCCACCGGCGCACGCGCCGAGTGCCCACGCGAAGGTGGCGAGCGCCGAGCCCGGCGGGTTTGCGGATGCGTCGCGCGGTGCCGGCGAGTCGGCTGCGGCGAGTGAGAGTGTGACGGCGGCCGTGTCGGCGGCAGTGTGCGGCCGAATGGCCATGGCCACGGCGCGGCAGAGCGGGTCGTTCGTGGGCGCGCCGGCGTCGTCGAGCACGGGCTCCTCATCCCATTCGGTGAACACGAGCCACAGCCCGTCGCAGCCGGCGGAGCGTACGAGCGACAGGGCCGCGAACAGTCCTTCGGAGAGCGCCTCGGGGCCGCCGCTCGTGCCGATGTTCGGCCCGTGCATCCCGAGGGCGACGCTCACGGCGCTGGCCAGCGCATGGAGCGAGCACTGCGGCACGATGTGCGGCGACACGGCGATGCCACCGGCCTTCGCGACTTGCGAGAGTGTCTGGGCGGCCGAGATCCGGCCCGCCTGGAGTGGGGCGCCGATCACGCCATACCGGGCAAATGAGGCCGTGGGCTCGGGCATGGCGGCGATCGCGTCGAGCACCGCTCGCACGCCCACCACCGTGTGTTCGTCGCAATGCCGCAGAAACCGCGGCGGCAGCGCGGGAGCGCCGGCCGGGCTCGGGGCGTCGCGCAGGGCCCGGACCTCCGTGAGCGGCACCTCGACGATCGCATGGCTCTCGACGACGCACGCGGGCGCGGCGGCTGGCTGAAACTGGAGCGTGTGCATCGCGCCCTCGAAGCGGCGGGTCAGGCGGCCTTCTTCGCCGCCTTGGCGGCGATCTTGGCGTCGAGCATCGTGAGCAGGTCGCCCACGGTGTTGATCCCTTCGAGCAGCTCCGTCTCGATCTGGACGCCGAAGTGGCTCTCGATGTGGAGCACGAGGCCGGCCATGTCGAGCGAGTCGAGATTCAACCCCTCACGGAGGGACGTCGAGTCATCGAGCGTCGGGTAGGATTCTCCGGTCTCCTTCTCGAGCAGTTCGAGCACGACGGCGGACAGTTCCTTGCGGTCCATGGAATGCGGGGCCTCCGGGAGAAATGTGGGGGCGGGAGAATAGCCGATGGCCGGAAACGAACGAAGCCCAAAAAGAGACGCGTTTCAGGAGCCTTTCGGCGCCTGGCCGCGGCGGCTGATCGCGCTGGCCACGGCCGCCTACGCGGGCGTGCTGGTGTTTGCGACCCACTATCCGAAGCCCGAGGAACTCGTCGGCGGGCGGCTCCCCTCCGACAAACTGCTCCACTTCATCGCCTACGGGCTGCTCGGCCTCCTGGCCGCGCTCATGCTGCGCAGCCGCGGCCGGCTCGTGGGCCGGACGGCGCCGGTTCTGGTAGCCGGCCTCGCCGCCTGGGCCGTGATCGACGAAGCCACGCAGCCCCTCTTCGGCCGCGCCGCCGACCCGCTCGACTGGGTCTACGACGTGATCGGCCTGGCCCTCGGCATCGGCGCCGTTGTTGCCGTAACGATACTCACCGAACGGCGCCAGGCCGGGAGGGCCGGGTAAGCACCAGCCGGCGAAGGCCTCGGAAGCCCGAGGCGTGAGCCGAGAGGATGCCCTCCGCGACTCCCTTCAGCTCACGCTTCGGGCTTCCTCACGCCGAGCCTTGCCGTAAGGAGGCTCACCAAACGGCGCCAGGCCCGGAGGGCCGGGTAAGCACCAGCCGGCGAAGGCCTCGGAAGCCCGAGGCGTGAGCCGAGAGGATGCCCTCCGCGACTCCCTTCAGCTCACGCTTCGGGCTTCCTCACGCCGAGCCTTGCCGTGAAGCTAGTAGTTAGGCGTGGGGGCGCGGTAGTCGCTGATCTTCACCGAGCGGAACCACTCGATCGTCTTCGCGAGGCCCTCACGCAATGCCACCTTCGGCTCCCACGCGAGCTTCTGCTTGGCGAGCGTGATGTCGGGCCGGCGCCGCTCCGGATCGTCGACAGGCAGCGGCTTCTCCACGAGCTTCGACTTCGAGCCGGAGAGCTCGAGCGTGAGCTCGGCGAGCTGCCGGATCGTGAACTCGCCCGGATTGCCGATGTTCACCGGGCCCACGAAGTCGTCCGGCCCGTTCATCATCCGGATGATCCCTTCGACGAGATCGTCGCGGTAGCAAAAGCTGCGGGTCTGCCCGCCCGTGCCGAAGATCGTGATCGGCTCGCCGGCAAGCGCCTGCCGGATGAAGTTCGACACCACGCGGCCATCGTACGGATGCATCCGCGGGCCATACGTGTTGAAGATCCGCACGATGCGGATATTCACACCGTTGGCGCGGTGATAATCCATGAACAGCGTCTCAGCCGCCCGCTTGCCCTCGTCGTAGCAGGCCCGCGGGCCGATCGGGTTCACCGCGCCGCGATAGCTCTCCGGCTGCGGGTGCACCTCGGGGTCGCCGTAGACCTCGCTCGTGGACGCCTGCAAGACCTTCGCCCGGCAGCGCTTCGCCATGCCGAGCACGTTGATCGCCCCCATCACGCTCGTCTTCATCGTCTTGATGGGGTTGTATTGATAGTGGCCGGGGGCGGCGGGGCAGGCGAAGTTGTAGATTTCGTCGACCTCGAGCCAGAGCGGGTGGATCACGTCGTGCCGGAGGAGCTCGAAATTGCCGCAGCCGAGCAGGTGGGCGACGTTCGTCTTCTGGCTCGTGAAGAAGTTGTCGACGCAGATGACGTCGTGCCCCATCTCCACGAGACGGTCGCAGAGATGGCTGCCGAGAAACCCGGCGCCGCCGGTGACGAGGATTCGCTTGATGGATGGCATAGGCGAGCCGCTTTCCCCTGGGAACGAGTCGTGCTAGTGTACCCGCATGTCCAGTGAAGTCACCCGCCGCACCGTCCTCGCGTCAGCCGCCGGCATCGCCGCCGCGGTTCCGCAGGTGCGCGTCGCACACGCCTTGCAAGGAGACTCTTCGATGAAGGGCCGGATCAAGCAGTCGCTCGTCTATTGGTGCTACGGAATCACCGGCGACAAGTGGGACATCGAGAAGATGTGCCAGGTGGCCAAGGACCTCGGCTGCAAGTCGATCGAACTCGCTGAACCGAAAGACTGGCCGACGCTCAAGAAGCACGGCCTCGTCTGCGCGCTCTCTCCCAACGGCATGCCCGGGGCGCCCTTCATGAAGGGCTTCAACAACCCCGCCTACCAGCCCGAGGTGATCGCCCGCACGACGGAGATGATCGACGCCTCGGCCGCCGCCGGCTTCCCGAGCGTGATCGCCTTCACGGGCTACAAGTGGCGCGACGCCGAGAATCCGAAGAGCGGCGAGATCTCGCTCGAGGAAGGCGCCGACAACTGCGTGAAGGGCCTCAAGCAGATCGCCAGCCACGCCGAGAAGAAGGGCGTGACGCTGTGCCTCGAGCACTTGAACACCCGCGACGACTCGCACCCGATGAAGGGCCACCCGGGCTACCAGGGCGACGACTGCGACTACGTGGCGAACATCGTGCGGCGCGTCGGCTCGCCCCGCGTGAAGATGCTGTTCGACTTCTACCACGTGCAGGTGATGAACGGCGATCTCATGCGGCGCGTGGAGCAATGCAAGGACGTGATCGGCCACATCCACACCGCCGGCTGCCCGGGCCGCGGCGAACTCGACGACGCGCAGGAGATCAACTACCCGCCCTTGATGCGGAAGCTGCTCGACATCGGCTACCAGGGCTACGTGGGGCAGGAGTTCATCCCCACTCGCGACGCCCTCGCCGGCCTCAAGCAGGCCGTCGCCCTCTGCGACGTCTGAATATACGCCCGCCGGGCCATCCATGGCCCCGGCGGGCTTGGCAGGTCGGAGGCAAAGCCAAGGTTTGCCTCGACCTGCGACGCACGGCCTCCAGCCGTGCGGTCGCGTAAGCCGAGGCAGGCCCGAAGGGATGCCGCAGCGCGAAATACTGCCCATCCATGGCCCCGGCGGGCTTGGTTTACACCAGCCGAAGGCGCTCTGAGGAAGCCCGAGGCGTGAGCCGAGAGGATGCCCGCTATCCCGACGGGCGGCACGATGCCGAGCCGTCGCTACGGCTGCGCGAGCACGATCCGGAGATCGGCCACGTTCGTGCCCGTGGGACCCGTGCGGATGAGGCCGCCGGCTTTCGTGAGCAGGGGATAGGCGTCGCAGCGAGCGAGCGCTGCCGTGAGCGCCGCCTCATCGATCGACACCGCGACTGCCTCGTCGATGAGGCCGCCCGCGGCGTCGGTCGGACCGTCTTCGCCGTCGGTGCCGATGCTTGCCACGAGCAGGCCCTGAGGCCAGGCACCGCTTCGCGCCCGCGCCTCGCCGAGCGCGGCAAGCGCCGCCTGCTGGTTGCGGCCACCGACGCCGTGGTCGGCTGGCACGCGCACGATCGCTTCGCCGCCCGCGATCACCGCCCGCATGCGCCCATCGCGGGCCGCCTCCGCCAGCCGTTCGAGGCCACGGAGGGCGAGCCGGCGGCCCACAGCCTCGGCTGGCTCGCCGTCGGTGGCCGTGTCGATCGCCACTTCGTAGCCCAGGCTCCAGGCCGCCGCCGCAGCCGCTTCGACGGCCGTCGTGTTGTCGCCCACGATCGCATGCTCCACGCGGCAGCCACGCGGCGTAGTCCACGCTCCCGCGACGGCGGTCGGCGTGTGGCACGGCCCCGAGGCGATCACGGCCAGGTCGCTGCCGATGACGTCGGAGAGCACGAGGGCCACAAGACGGCCGGCGCCGCAGGCTCGCGCGAGCCCGCCCCCCTTCACGAGGCTCAGCTCGCGGCGGGCCGCGTTGAGCGTGGCGATGTCGGCCCCGGCCTCGGAGAGCGCACGGGTGCAGGCGATCTTCTCTGCGAGCGTCACGCCCTCACGCGGCGCCGCGACGAGCGCCGACCCACCGCCGGTGATCACCGCAAGCACGAGGTCGCGGGGCCCGAGTGCGCCGACGAGCGCGAGCATCTCGCGCGTCGCCTCCACGACGGCGGGCGTGGGCAGATTCGCCCCCGCAGGCCGCGTCTCGCGCACCTCGATCCGCCCGAGCACGCGGCCGCATCCCTCCGGCACGCTCACGAGCCCGCGCACGTCGTGCCGCTCGAGCATATCGGGGCCGAGCACCGCTTCGATCCCGGCCGCCATGCCCGCGGCAGCCTTGCCGCCGCCGACCACGACCACGCGCTCCGCCGCAGCGACGGCATCGCGCAGCGCCGGAGCGCAGCCAGCCACAAGCCGTTCGGGGGCGATAGCCCGAAGCGCCGCCGACCAGATCGCCTCGGCATCGCGCCGCAGAACCTCCATCACTCCCCCGCTGCCGGCGGAAAGTTTTTGGGATCGAACCGCGAGAGGTCGATGCCACCCTTCGCTTCCTCCTCGAGGAGCTTCACGCGCATCTCGAGCCGCTCGAGCCGCCGCGCGAGCAGGGCCGGGCTTTCTTCGGAGGGCGTGACCGGCTGCGGCCGTGGCACGAGTGGATAGCCGAGCTGCCGCTGGAGCGCGGCGAAGAAGAAGAGCGGATCCTTGCCGCGATTGGCCCGCGCGATCCGGCCCTCTTTCTCACCGAACAGAATCACGCGGTCGGGCCCCGTGTCGGCCAGGCCGCGGGAGAGGGCGTCGCGCTTTTCGAGCCGCCAATACTCGGGGCTGCGCACATAGACGAGATCCGCGAGATCGATGAGCCCCACCTGTCGGCCCACCGTGGCGATCCACGTCTGCCACTCGGGATCGAACAGCCCATCGTCGGCCACCGCTGCCAGGCCGAGCGAGTAGTCGAGCCTGTTGCGCGACAGGCACTCGAAGCGGTAGAGGAACAGCCCCTGCGGCGTGGCGTGCTCCGCCCGATAGGCCGCCTCACGCTCGAGAATCGCCAGGGCCGTGCGGATGTCGAACCGCCCGCCCTCCTCCTCGGCCTGCCACATGATGAATGTCTGAAAGGCGCTGAAGTAGTGGGGCAGGCGCGACATCGCCGTCGAGAGCGTGCCGACGAGCTTGAGTTCCCCCACGAGATAGTCGATCGCCATCGGCAGTTTCGAGGTGGCGAGCACCTCCTGGCCGATCGACGAGAGGGCCTCCTGGGCGGCGATACCGGCGGTGATCCGCTCGGCGAGCACCCGAAACAGGTAGGCCTGTTCGATGTATTCCTCACGGTCGAGCATGGGGCGAGCCTGGTTTTCGGGTGGTGGGCGGTCCACGCCGCTGGGCGGCCGCGAATCCATCCTATAATCAAACGACCGATGCCCAACCGCTTCTCCACGATCGAGGCCGCTGTCGCCGCCATCCGGCGCGGCGAGATGGTGATCGTCGTCGATGCCGAAGACCGGGAGAACGAGGGGGATTTCGTGTGTGCCGCCGAGAAGGCGACCACCGAGATCGTGAACTTCATGATCCGGCACGGCCGCGGCCAGGTCTGCATGCCGATTCTGCCGGACGCGGCCCAGCGGCTCGAACTGCCGATGATGGTCGAGACCAACTCGACCCCGCTGGGCACCGCGTTCACCGTGCCCGTCGACCACGTCACGGCCCGCACCGGCATCACCGCCGCCGAACGGGCCACGACGATCCTCGCGCTGCTCGACCCCGCCAGCCGCCCGACCGACTTCGTGCGGCCCGGGCATCTCTTTCCGCTCGTGGCCAAGGAGGGGGGCGTGCTCCGCCGGGCCGGCCATACCGAGGCGGCCGTCGACCTCGCCCGCATGGCGGGCCTGCAACCCGCCGGCGTGCTCTGTGAGATCCTCGACGAGTCGGGGAATCGCGCCGACCGCGACGCGCTCTTCGCGCTCGCCCGCGAGCACGCGTTCGAGATCATCACGATCGAAGAACTGATCCGCCACCGGCGCACCCGCGAGAAACTCGTGGAGCGGATCGCGGAGGCCGACCTGCCCACGAAGTGGGGCCGCTTTCGCGTGATCGCCTACGGCGTGAAGTTCGAGCCCCAGCAGCCGATCGTGCTCGTGATGGGCGACCTCGCGAGCGTGGCCGCGCCGCTCGTGCGGCTCCACTCGTCGTGCTTCACCGGCGACCTGCTCGACAGCCTGCGGTGCGATTGCGGCGATCAACTGCACATGGCGCTCGACATGATCGGCCGGGAGGGGGCGGGCGTGCTCGTCTACCTGCCGCAGGAGGGCCGCGGCATCGGCCTCGTCGAGAAGATCCGCGCCTACCAGCTCCAAGACCAGGGCCTCGACACCGTCGAGGCCAATCTGGCCCTCGGCTACAAGGCCGACGCCCGCGACTATGGTGTCGGCATCCAATTGCTCAAGGATCTCGGCCTCCGGCAGGTGCGGCTGCTGACCAACAATCCCAAGAAGACCGACGCCTTCATCTATGGAGGCTTCGATCTGGAAGTGATCGACCAGGTGCCGATCCTGCCGCCGGTGCACGAGTTCAACGAGCGCTACCTCGCCACAAAGCGGGAGAAGCTCGGGCACACGTTCCCGGACGTGGGTCGCACCGAGCGCACCGCCGGTAGCGCGCCGGATTGACCAGCCGGCGCGCACGGCCGTAGCATCGGCTTACGAAGGCGGAATGGAAACGCCCGCGGAGAGCACGATGGACCGATTTCCCCTCGTTGACCATGCCCGCGCATCGGCGCGGACCGTCGCCTGGCTGCTGGCCAGCCTCGTCGCGCTCGGCTGCGGCCGGCAGGAGGCCGACCCGCTCGCCTCGGTGAAGCCCGAGCCGGCGGCCGTGGACGCGGCCCGTGCCCAGCCCGTCACGCCCCCCGCCGAACGGCTCCTCGAGCCCTTCGATCCGCCGGCGATCGAGGCCCTCGATCGCGATGCCAAGTGGATCGACCGGCCGGTGCGCGACAGCCTGGCGCTCCTGCGCGACGAGCAGGCCAAGGAGACGGCGCTCGCCACCGTGGCCGAGGCCCTCACGCTCGAGAACGATTCCCCCGAGGCCAACGCCAAGATCCTTTCGGCGCTCGGCCGCCTGCCGGCGCCGGGCGAAGCCGATCCCGACGCCCGCATCGACCGGCACGTGACCGGCGACCTCGGGAGCACCAACCCGATCATGATCAGCACGTCGGCCGAGTTCGACATCCTCGGGCTCACGGGCTTCGGGCTCTTTTCATTCGACAGGAAGCTCGAAGCCTTCGCCACGAGCGACACCGTGGCGTCGTGGCAGACGAGCGCCGACGGCCTCTTCGACAAGGTCGTGCTCCGCGACGACCTGGTGTGGAGCGACGGCACGCCGATCACCGCCCACGACATCGCCTTCACCTACCGCGTGATCATGGATCCGCGGGTGCCCGTGCCGGCGGTGCGCAGCGGCACCGACCAGCTCCGCTGGGTGCACGCCTACGACGATCGCATCGTGGTGTTTTTCCACAAGGAGCCGCTGGCGACGAACGTCTGGAACATCAACTTTCCGGTGCTGCCGAAGCACGTGTACGAGAACACTTGGGAGGCCGATCCGACGCTCAAGGACAGCCCGGAGCACGTCAAGCTCGAGCAGGCGCCCGTCGTGGGCGGCCCCTACGAGATCGTCGACCGGCAGCGCGGCCAGCAGATCGTGCTCCGCCGGCGCGAAAGCTGGGCCGAGGTGCGTGGCAAGCAGGTCCGCGAGCCGCCGTTCTTCAAGGAGGTGCGGTTTCGGATCATCGAGGATCCCAACACCTCGCTCCTCGCGCTCAAGAGCGGCGAGATCGACGAAATGATGCTCCTTCCCGAGCAATGGACGACGCAGACGAAGGGCCGCGAATACTACGAGCGCAACACGAAGGCCACGGCGAGCGAGTGGGTGAGCTTCCACTTCGGCTGGAACATCGACACGCCGTTCTTCGCCGATCGTCGGGTGCGCCGGGCGATGAGCTACGCCTTCGACCACGATACGATGCTCGAGAAGCTCTGCTACGGCCTTTACGAGCCGGCGGCCGGCCCCTTTCACGATGCGTCGTGGATGGCGCCGAAGAAAAAGCTGGAGCCCTCGAAGCAGGATCTCGACAAGGCCGAGGCCCTGCTTGACGAGGCTGGCTGGGTCGATCACGACAACGACGGCGTGCGCGACAAGGAAATCAACGGCCGGCTCGTGCCCTTCGAATTCACGGTGCTCGTCAACCAGCAGCCGCTGCGGGTGGCGATCTGCACGCTCTTGAAGGAAAACCTCGACCAGATCGGCGTGCGCGTGAACGTGCGGCCCACCGAATCGACCGTGCTCCAGCAGCTCACGCAAGACAAGAAGTTTCAGGCGTATCTCGGCGGCTGGGGCGCCGGCACCGACCCCGACACCTCCGAAAACATCTGGGCCACCGGCGCCGGCCGCAACTTCATCGGCTACTCCAACCCCGAGGTCGACCGGCTGTTCGACGAGGGCCGCCGCGAGCTCGACCGGGCGAAGCGGGCCGAAAAATACGCCCGCATCCAGGAGATCCTCCACGACGATCAGCCCTACACCTGGCTCTATTGGCGGAACAGCTTCTACGGATTCTCGAAGTCGCTCCGCGGCTATGTCTTCAGCCCCCGCGGCCCCTACCACTACTCGCCCGGCTTCGGGAGCCTGTGGATGCCGAAGACGGAGTAGCCGATGGCCGCCTATCTCGTGCGCCGGGTGATCTTCGGGCTCCTGACGCTCGTCGTGATCACCTGCTTCGTTTACGGCCTGGCCCGCAACATGCCCGGCACGCCGCTCACGGTGCAGCTCGGCGAGACCGACCCGAGCCGGAAGTTCAACCCCGAAGATCTCGAGCGCATGAAGCGGATCTACGGCCTCGACAAGCCGTGGCCCGTGGGCTTCGCGCAGTGGCTCTCGAACGTGGTCCGCGGCGACCTCGGCCGCTCGATCTCGCGCAAGCAGCCGGTGGCCACGCTGATCGCCGAACGGATCGGCCCCACGTTTCTGATCTCGGGCACGGCGCTCGTGCTCGCCTGGCTCACGGCCATTCCACTCGGGCTCTACGCCTCGGCCCGCAGCGGCCGTGCGGACGAGCGGGTGTCGAGCCTCATGCTCTACGTGCTCTACTCGTTTCCCACGTTTGTGGCGGCGCTCTTTTTGCAGATCATCTTCGCCGTCTGGCTCCGGGGCACGGGCTGGGAGCTGCCCCTCTTCGGGATGAGCGACCTGCCGCCCGACGCGCCGCTTCTGTCGCGGATCGGCGACGTGGCGCGGCACATGATCCTGCCTGTCACCTGCCAGACCTACGTGGGCCTGGCGTACGACAGCCGATTCATCAAGGCAAATATGGAGGAGGCGGTGCGGCAGGACTACGTGCGCACGGCCCGGGCCAAGGGGGCGGGCCCGTGGCGGGTGCTCTTTCGCCATGCCTTCCGCAACACGCTGATTCCGCTCGTCACGCTCCTGGGGCTCTCGCTGCCGGGGCTGATCGGCGGGTCGGTGATCATCGAGCAGATCTTCACCTGGCCGGGCATGGGGCGGCTGTTCTTCGAGAGCATCCGCGAGCGCGACTATCCGACGATCATGGGGCTCACGCTGATGTTCAGCATGCTCACGCTCGCCGGGCAGCTCCTTGCCGATCTCCTCTACTGCGCGGTCGACCCGCGCGTGAGCGTCGAATGAAGGCCGCTGTAGCAGCCCGCTCGACCGGATTCTGGGCGGAGGCCTGGAAGCGGTTTCGCCGCAAGAAGCTCGCGATGGCCGCGCTCACCTTTATCGGCGGGCTTCTGCTCACCGCCCTCTTCGCCCCGGCGATCGCCGGCACCAAGCCCGTGCTCTGCCGCTACAAGGGCACGATCTATGCCCCCTGCCTCGGCTACTTCGACCGCCGCCTCGAGCCCGCCATCTTCACGAAGGACCGCTTCCGTGGCACCTACCCGCGGAACCTGAAGGAGAAAGACCCGGAGAGCTGGGCGATCTGGCCGCTCGTGTTCCAGGATCCTTACCGGAGCGTGCGGGCCGACGAATGGCCGGGCGAGCCGGCGAACCCCGCCCGCGACGAGGGACGGCCGAGCCGGCGGAATCTGTTCGGCACGGATCAGGCGGGCGTCGACGTGTTTGCGAAGATGGTGCACGGCACCACGATCGCGCTCCTGGTGGGCTTCGTCTCGATGGGGATCGCCGGCACGATCGGAATCATCGTGGGCGCAGTCGGCGGCTACTTCGGCGGCTGGGTCGACATGGTGACCAGCCGCGTCACGGAGATCGTGATGTGCATCCCCACGCTCGTGTTGATCCTGGCCGTGATCGCGGTGATCGAGAAGCCCACGATCTGGCACACCATGGCGATCATCGGCGCCACCGGCTGGACGGGCATCGCCCGGCTCACCCGGGGCGAGTTTTTACGGCTCAAGGGCAGCGAGTTCGTGATGGCGGCCAAGGCCTCGGGCGCCGGCCCCGTGCGGATCATGCTCCGGCACATCCTGCCCAACGCGCTCGCGCCGGTGCTCGTGCCGATCACCTTCGGGATCGCGTCGGCGGTGCTCCTCGAAAGCTCGCTGTCGTTTCTCGGCTTCGGCCCGCCGCCGCCCACGGCGAGCTGGGGCTCGGTGTTGAACGACGCCCGCAGCAACCTCGCGATGTGGTGGCTCGTGGCGTTTCCCGGCATCGCGATCTTTCTCACCGTGCTGGCCTACAACCTGATCGGCGAGGCCCTCCAGGAAGCCACCGACCCTCGACTTCGCGAGGCTCGAAAATGACGCTTGGCATCGTGAAGGCGCCGGCGAGGGGAGCGGCAAAAGTCTCGTCGCGGGGGCTGCGGCAGCCCCATGCTCCTCGAGCGTTCGCCGACTCCCCTCGCCTCCTCATCTCGAGGTCGATGTAAGCCTCATGCCACTCCTCGACATTCGTGATCTTGTGACTGCGTTTCACACGCCGGCGGGCCGGGTGCCTGCCGTGGATGGCGTGTCGCTCTCGATCGAGCGCGGAAAGACGCTCGGGCTCGTGGGGGAGAGCGGCTGCGGGAAGAGCGTGACGGCGATGTCAATCCTCCGGCTGGTGGCGGCGCCGGGGGTGATCGAGTCGGGCCGGATCCTGCTCGAGCGGGATGGCCGCACCGACGATCTCGTCACGCTCTCAGAACCCGAGCTGCGGCGGGTTCGCGGTGGCCGGATCGGGATGATCTTCCAGGAGCCGATGACGAGCCTGAATCCCGTGTTCACGATCGGCGCCCAGATCGCCGAGGCGGTGACGCTGCATCGCGACGTCACACCCGCGGCCGCGCGGGCCCGGGCCCTGGAGATGCTCGGGCTCGTGCGCATGGCAGACCCCGAGCGCCGGCTCGACGAATATCCGCACCAGCTCTCCGGCGGGATGCGACAGCGGGTGATGATCGCGATGGCGCTGGCATGTGAGCCCGATCTCGTGATCGCCGACGAGCCCACGACGGCGCTCGATGTCACGATCCAGGCGCAGATTCTCGATCTGCTGGCCGACCTGCGTACGCGGCTCGGCACCGCGATCCTGTTGATCACGCACGACCTCGGCGTGGTGGCCGAGACCTGCGACGACGTGGCCGTGATGTATGCCGGCCGGATCGTCGAGCGGGCACCCGCCGCCGAACTGTTCGCGAACCCCCGCCATCCCTACACGATCGGCCTGCTCGCCGCGCGGCCAGGGCCGCGGCACGCGGGCCCGCTGACGACGATCCCCGGCATGGTGCCGGCGCCGCAAGACTTTCCCTCCGGCTGCCGGTTTCATCCGCGGTGTGCCTTCGCCCGGCTGCCGCAGTGCGCTGCCGCGCCGCCCATGCTCGACGAGTTTTCCCCGGGGCACTTCGTGCGCTGCCCCTTCGCGGGCGAGCTTGGGGAGCCGCACACGCCCACCACCGGAGGTGCGGCATGAGCGCCGAGCCACTGCTCGCCGTATCGGGGCTGGAGACGCACTTTCCGGTGCGGAGGGGCCTCATGCGCCGGCAGGTCGGCAGCGTGCGGGCGGTGGATGGCGTGAGCTTCGCGATCGCCAAGCGACGAACGCTCGGCCTCGTCGGCGAAAGCGGCTGCGGCAAGACGACGGTGGGCCGAAGCATCCTCCGGCTCGTCGAGCCGACCGGCGGCAGCGTACGGTTTGCCGGCATCGACGTGCGGGCCACGCACGGCTCGGCGCTCGCGGCCCTGCGCCGGCGGATGCAGATCGTGTTTCAGGACCCCTACGGCTCGCTCAACCCGCGGATGACGATCCGGGCGATCCTCGAGGAGGGGCTCGTGATCCATCGCCTCGGCACGGCGGCCGAGCGGCTCGAACGCATGCAACGGGCCCTCGAGCGCACCGGCCTCACGGCAGCGGCGCTCGGCCGCTATCCGCACGAGTTCTCAGGCGGCCAGCGGCAGCGGATCGCAATCGCGCGGGCGCTCGTGCTCGAGCCCGAGTTTCTCGTGCTCGACGAGCCCGTGTCGGCGCTCGACGTGTCGATCCAAGCGCAGGTGGTGAACCTGCTCGTGGAACTGCGTGAGCAGCTTGGGCTCACGTATCTCTTCATCTCGCACGATCTGTCGGTGGTCGAATACCTGGCCGACGAGGTGGCCGTGATGTACCTCGGGCGGATCGTCGAGCATGCCGCCGCCGACGCGCTCTACCGGGCGCCCTTGCATCCCTACACCCGGGCCCTGTTTTCGGCGGTGCCGCGAATCGATCCGGCCCGCCGCAGCCGGCGAATCGTGCTCACCGGCGACGTGCCGAGCCCGGCCAACCCGCCACCGGGCTGCCGGTTTCACCCGCGGTGCCCACTGGCCGAACGTGTCTGCCGCGAGGTCGACCCACCCGCCACGGTCGTCGCCGGCCACACGGTGCACTGTCATGTGGCCGCCCGCGAGCTCGAGAAGGCCGGTGGCGATGCCGAAACGGCTGCGGCCACGGTCGCCGACATGATGGCCCGGCCGCTGGCCGGTACACTTGTCGGTGGAGGCGATTCATGATGCGTGTTCGTGATGTCGGCGTCTGCTGCCTCGGCGGGCTTGCGGCGTGTCTGCTGCTGGCGATTGCCGCCGAAGGCCTGGCGCAGGCACCCGGCACCGGCGGCCGCAGTGGCGGGCTCGTGCCAGGCCGCGAAACACCGAGTGTCTCAGGCGGCATGACCCGCGATGAACTGCTCCGACGGTTCGACCTCGACTCCGACGGCCGGATCGACGAGGCCGAGGCCGAGGCCGCACGCGCACGCATGCGCCGCGAACGCGTCGACACGATGCAAAACTCCGGGGTTGATCCGCTCACAGGCCGACCGCGGGCCGCGGGGCCGGGCGGCCCGACCCGACTCGCGACACCTCCCCCGGAAGACGACACGCTGATCCTGCCGGGCGCGCCGGACGATGCGCCCCCCAGAAAGCCCGTGGATGACGCCGAGAAGAAACCGGCGGCAAAACCCGCGCCCACCGTGCCGCCGGGCCGTGCACCGCCGCTCACCGGCGGGGTGCGTGCCGGCGCGCCCGCCGGGCGACAAGGCTACGGTGCTGCGACACCGACACCGAAGACAAATCTCAATGCGGGCCGCCCCCGTGACCCGCGGCCCCTGACGAACGGCGCCGGACCCCGTCCGGGCATGCAGCAGGCGGGTCGGCCCGGCCCGGCGACACCCTCGCCGCGTGGGCCCGCGCCCCGGCCGAGCCTCTTTCCCCAGGGGTCGTCGCGGCCCACGGCTGAAGATATCGGCCGCTGAGCTTCGTGCCGATGCGTTGAGATCGGGTCTCCCGTGGAGATAAACTCCCAGGCTCGAGGTCGTGTCGCTCAATCGTTTGCCGTGGAGGATTCATGCCCAGTGGAGTGTTTCGGCAGGGTGCCGCGATGGCGGTTTTGCTGGCGGTGGTCGTGGCGTGCGCGGTGGCCCGATCCGTGGCCGCTGACGAGCCGCCGCGGATCTCGCCCACCGATTCGCGGCGCGTGTTCGTCGCCGGAACGTCCGATGCATTCGGCAAGGTGAAGGCGGCGGTCGAGGCGGCCAAGAAGGCCACTGGCCGCGACTACCGGGTGATCGTGATCGGCGATGCCCGGGAAGGGCAGTCGGCCCGCAGCCTTCTCGAAGCCATCATCGACCGCTGGCGGCGGGAGGGCGCCGACCAGCCTGCCGGCTACGACCCCGCCGGCGACGTGACGATCGTGCTCGATGTGAAGGGCCGCACGATCGCGATGCGGGCCCCGTGGGCGCTCGAGGTATCGAGCGGGCTCGATCCAGAGACGATCGAAGCGGAGCTGATTGAAAAGGTTTTCGTACCGCGGGCGAAAGACGGGCTCTATGACGACGGCCTCGCCGCGCTCGTCGAAGCGACGGAGGGCTGGGTGAAGACGCGGCAGGATCGCGAGCGCGCGCGGATCGAGGCGGCGCGGGTGTTTCGCACGCGCACGCTGCCCCTGACGGTGCTCGGGCTCGGCACATTCGCGGGCCTGACGGCGTTTTTCGTGCAGCTGTCGCGGCATGAACACCGCGTGCGCGAAGCCCGCGAGAAACTCGCCACGTTCAAGCAGGAGGTCGTGGCCCTGTCCGATCTCCTCGACGCCCAGCAGGAGCGGCATCGGCTTCTGCCGCACGCCGACCCCGACTTCCAGACGCCGATGCAGGGACAGACGCGTTCGACGTACGACGCCGTGCAGCACGCGATTCGCCGCTACCGCGAACGCTGGCTCGGACTGATGGACGTGTGGGAGAAGGCGCAGGAACGGGTCGATTCGGAGTGGTTTTTGGGCACCGCTGCCGCCGACGACTGCATCCGGCTGCTCGACTCGGCCGAGGCCCGGCCGCCGCTCGCCGACGTGGCCGGGGAATGCCGGGCGCCGCTCGACGTGCTCGAACAGGCGCACGAGACATCACGGGACCTGGCCACGAAGCTCGAGTCGGGCGTGGCCGAGGCCACGGGCCGCATCGAGAAGTTGGCCACGCGCGGCCGGTCTGGCGCAGCGTTTCAGGCAGCCACTGCGGCGGCGAGCCGCAGCCTGGCGCTTGCGCGGCACGATCTCGAGAGCGATCCTGTCGACGCCCGCGGCCGGCTCGAGGGAGCGCTCACCGGGCTCGCCACGCTCACCGACCGGCTCGATGCCTTCGAGGCCGCCGACGATCGCCGTCACAAGGCGGCTGCAGCGGCCGACGATGCCGAGCAGAAGATCAAAGCCAAGCGCGCGGAAGGCTGGCTGCTCGCCGAGCCGGGCGCCGATCCGACGGTGCACGTGGGCAAGGCTCGCGAGCATGTCGCACTTGCCGCCAACTTGCTCGATGCCGGGGAGACCGAGGGCGCGATCGCGCACGTGGAGCATGCGGAGCGGCATGCGGCCGAGGCGCTCGCGATTCTCGAAAGCATCGTCGCCGCCAAGGCGAAGATCGACGACCTGCTGCCTGGCTGCGTGACGCGGCTCGAGGCGCTCGCCGGCCGTCGGGCCGCCACCGTGCGGGCGCTCGAGCATCTTGCTGACGCGTATGCGGAAAGCTCGTGGTCCGACATCGCCGACAACGTGTCCAAGGCGGACGAGGGACTCGACCACACCCGGCGGATGATCGCCGAGGCTCAGGAGGCGGCAGCCCCCGGGCGGCAGCACTACTTCAAGGCACTCGCACTCCTCGAAGAGACGGTACGGCAGGAGGCCTGGGTGGAAAATTGCCAGGTCGCGGTGACCGACCGGCGGCAGGAGCTCGACGGTCTGCGGGCTTCGCTGCCGCAGCGGGCGACGACGGCCGGCCGGCGGATCGCATCACTCGAGGAGCGGCTCGAGCGGCAGCGAACCGACCGCGTGCGGGCCAACGAACACTGCCGCGAGGCCGGCCGGCTCGTGCAGCTCGCCGAGCGCGGCATGGCCGCGACACGGCCCGATCTCCTGCAGACCGCTCGCGTGATCGATGCGGCCGACACCGCCGCCTCCCGGGCCGAGGAGCTCGCCACCGAAGACGACCGACTGGCCCGGCAGGCCTTTGCCGAGATCGAGGAGACCGACGGCCTCATCCGCCGTGCAGCGGCCTGGTATGCCGAGGGCGTGTCGGCGGATGTCCGGTCGGCGACGGCCGCGCTCGAGCAGGCGAAGGCCCTGCTCACACGTCAGCGGTATGAAGACTCGGTGAAGACGTCGGCCGAGGCGGCGGCCCTCGCCCGCGAGGCATATGGGGCGGCGACCGCCGAAGCGGAGCGGCGCCGAAAGCGACGCGTCCAAGACATTCAGCGGCGGCAGATGCAGGATGCGTTCGAACGCATGTCGCGCGGGGCGGGACCGTGGGTGATCTCGCTGCCGCGTGGCACGTTCACCGGCCCCGATCCCTGGCGATCGATGATCGGTGGCGGTGGATTCGGCGGTGGCGGCGGCTCGCGGTCGGCCGGCGGCGGCTGGTCGCGCGATGTGGCCGAGGTCCGGTTTTAGGCCCGTGGCTTACTTGATCTCGACCGGCTTGATGTCGAGGGCGCCGATCCGCGCCTTGGGTGGCTTGGCTCGTTCGGCGACGCCCGTCGCCGCCTTGAGCGCCTGTTGCTGGGCGACGAGCCGCTCCAGCCCTTCCATGCGGTTCCGGACCTCCGGGGGCACGAGGCTCCGCTGCTCCGGCGTGTCGATCGGACCATTGAAGATGATGCGGCCCCGGCCATCCTGGACGACGAGTTTCGGCTCGTCGCCGCCGGTCAGCTTCACGAGGTAGTTGGCATCACGTTGCTGGAGGGAGCCGTCGGGCAGCTGCGTGACGGTGGCCACCACCGCCGATTTGCGTGGCACGAGGGCCAGTGACGACTCTGCCGGCCTGAGAAGGCCAGTCGCAGCCGTCGCGAGCGCGGGAGCATGGCGGAGCGAGATCATCGTTTCGACTCCGCCGCGGAGCACCCGGCATTCGAGCGGAGCATCATCGCCCGAGGATTCGAGGAGCGTGACGAACTGCTCGGGGAGCAAGAGCAGCTGGCCGTCGACCGCCACGATCACGTCGTGTCGCTTGAGGCCCGCCCGCTCGGCCACGCAGCCGGGGGCGACCTGCTCGACCACGAGCCCCGCGCCGCGTTCGAGCCGGAACTGCTCCCTGAGCACGGCGGGCGCCCGGACGGTGACCAGCCCCGCCCAGGGTGTCGACTGCTCGGCCGCGGCGATCTCGCCGACCGGCTGGATGTGCGAGCGGGCCACACGGGCGGCGGGTTCGTCGGCCGCACGCGCGAGCAGACACGAGGATCCCCAGGAAAGCAGAAGCACGATCGCAAGGCGCATGGTGCGGAGCCCGGACAGGTGTGGGAAGCGGCGGAACCGGGCGGGAGTTGTGACGAGCGCAGGACGGTTTTTCCAGAGGACTTTGCCCGGGCTGTCGTCCGACCATCGACCGGGCAGGCTGGGAAAGGCCGGCAAACGGCCCCGAATGCATCCATGCCACGAGCCCGGGCTGCACTCGTCGGGGACGTGCGGTCGATGAGCAGGAAAATCTCATATCAGTTTCCCGCGGGGTGCTCTGCCATGGCTGCTTCCAACCACGCTGCGAAGGTTCTCGGCACGGGCCTCGCCCTGGCCGTCCTGCTGACGGCCGTCGGCCGGGCCGCCGACACGCCGGCCGCCCCGGCGAAACAGGCTCCCGCCGCGAAGCCCGTCGCCGCCAAGAAGCCGGTGCTCGTGCCGGGCACCGGCGCGCTGGCCAAAGGCGCGACCGATGACTTCGAAGACGAGAAGTGGAACTGGTCGTACAACCACCCGAAGAGTTCCGAGGAGCAAGACAAGCGGATGCGTGGGCCGATGGGCAAGAGCGCCAATCGCCTCTGGTTCGAAGGCCCGAAGCGCGGCACGCCCGACGTGGTGAAGCGAATCGCCCTCCCGAGCCCCGGCCTGGAGGGAAGCACGCACGGCCTGCTCATCTCGTCGCTCCACGCCGGCATCCCGGGGAAGGTCACCTACCAGATGCAGCAAGACGACCTGATCTTCGCTGCCAGCCGATCGATCGGCCGCGGCATCTCCGTGGCCGACAGCCCGAGCATCGTGACGCGTGTCTACCTGCCGCCGTTCGAGCAGTGGGAAAAGCGCAGCGGCCCGTCGTTCGGCTTCCGCGCCGGCTGCTTCACCCACGCGATCATCACCGGCGACGACCATCCCAACGAGGGCCGATGGGGCCAAGAGGAATACTGGCCGGGCATGTTCATCTGCTACGAAAAGGCCAACGCCAAGAAAAACCTCCCGCAGCAGGCCTACATTCGCGTGCGGAGCGGGAAGAATGGCGGCGAGATCCGCGGCCCGTCGATCCCCGAAGACCAGCTCGGCTGGTGGACGCTCGGCCTCTCGTTCACGCCCGACGGCATGATCCACTTTTTCGCGAGCCAGGGTGTTGACGATCTCACGATGGACGATCACATCACGTCGCAGTTTCCCTACGGCTACCGCACCGAATGGCTGAAGACGTTTTTCTACAACGTCTGCACCATGGACGACGGGAAGACGTGGAGTACGCCGTGGGTGGTGGACGACCCGAAGATCTACTTCGTGAAGCGGCCCCAGATGGCGACTTCTACGTCCGGGCCACGGAAGTAGGACAGGCTTCAGCCTGTCATGCCTCAACTCGCCCAACCCGGCGAGGAGTTACCCCGTACCGTCTCGCCGGACGCTCACTACGGCCATCCTGGCCTCCGCTCGCTCGGATGTGCCTGCGCTCCGGCTTCCTGCCTGCGCTGGTCACATACGCCGTCTCAACGGCAGGGGTAACCCCTCGCCTCCCGTTTCAGTTGAGGAGGCTTCGGGCTCCCCGTGTCCCGCTCGCCGGCGTATTTGACCAGCGGAGCCATGGATGGCGCAGCGCAGGCAAATCCGAGTGAGCCGGAGCCTGGAGGGCGAAGGCGAACGTCCGGCGACGGGATATGGGGAGCCCGGAGCCGGGCCCCTACGCCGACCTTTGTTGGTCATCCGCCCGCAGGCGCCACCAGCCGGCGAGGAGGCTGCCGATCACGGAGTGCACCACGCTCGAGATCGCGCAGGGGACAGCCGTGAGTGGTTCGGCGGGGAAGTGCTTCTGGGCGAGCACGACGCCGAGGCCGGAGTTTTGCATGCCCACCTCGATCGAGATCGTGCGGGCCACGGTGCGGTCGTAGCCGAACAGTCGGGCGAAGAGATATCCCACGCCGAAGCCGATCGTGTGGAGGAGGGCGACGGCGAGGAGCAGCCGCGGGCCGCTCGCCGTGACCGCCGCCGCGTTTTGCCCGATGATGCTCGCGCACACCAGCGCGATCGTGAGCACACTTACGAGGGGCGCGACCGGCATCACGGTGCGCACCACGCCCGGCAGCCAGCGATTGATCGCCACGCCCGCCGCCACCGGCAGGACGACGACTTGGAGCGTCGAGAGAAACAGGCCCCAGGCGTCCACTTCCACAAGGCGGCCGGCCAAGAGCTTCGTGAGCAGCGGCGTGAGCACGACGGCGCCGAGCGTGGTGCAGGTGGTCATGAGCACGGAGAGGGCGACATCAGCCCGGGCGATATACGTGACGACGTTCGAGGCGGTGCCGCCCGGGCAGCAGGCCACGAGGATCAGGCCGACGGCGAACGGTGTTTCCAAGTCGCAGAGCGTGGCCACGAGCCAGCCGGCCGTCGGCATGATGAGGAACTGGGCCGCGAACCCCGCGGCGACTGTTCCTGGTCGGGTGGCGACGCGGGCGAAGTCGTCGACCGAGAGCGTGATCCCCATGCCGAGCATGATCACGGCCAAGCCAATGACAATCGCCTCGCCACGAAACCAGGTGAAGAACGCGGGTTGAAAGAGTGCCAGCGCGCAGGCCGTGAGCACCCAGACAGGAAACGCATTTGCGGCGAGCTCGAGAAGGCGGCGCATCGGGCCGCTACTCGGGGGCGCCGAGCCGGGCGGTTCGCATGAAGTCGCAGGCGGGGGGCAGGACGTCGGCAAGACCGGCGTCGTCGCAGCGGATCGCGAGCTCGTCGGCTCCGAGCCGCTCGATGAACAGGCTGCCCGTCGTGCCCGCGTCGGCACCCTGCCCTTCGACCTGCACGCGCCAGTGCTTGCCCTCTGGCGTCCACGCGGCCTCGGCGAACCGACCTTCCGACGTGAACAGCCACGAGCGCAGCTGGGCCCGGTCGGGATCCCAGCCGATGATCTCGGTGATCTCGCGCCGTGGCCCGGCGCCCGGCGGCAGCAGGCCGGGGATCGAGTCATCGCCCGCTGCCGGCCGCACGGCGTCGGCTGAGTCGAATGTGACCACGTGGCTCCGCACGAGAAATGACCGCCCGGCTGTCCAGAAGCACTGTGTGCTGGCTGTCACCCCTTCGCCCGCGTCTTCCCAGGCGCCCACGAGCCAGCCGAGTGCGTCGATCGGTCGCGGCCGATCCGCACTCGGGCCGACCGGCTGTATGAGCGATGCTTCGCGCACGCTTTCGAGCAGCCAGCGGCCCCGTTCCTTGACGACGACCGCCGCGAATCGGCTGCTGGTGGGCGGCAAGGCCCCGGCAGGCGTGTCGGAAAACGCGATGTGCGTGACGCCGTCGACCACCGCGACGTCGTCGCGCAGCGGGCGAATCGACTCGATGTCGATGTCGATCGCCGCGCCGTCGTCCTCGTGGAAAAGTGTGGCGAAGACATCCGCTACGGCTTCCCGGCCGCGGATCGTCTCGCCCGTGTCGAGGTCGACGTTTTCACCGCCCGCCGTCCAGTGGGCGGCGAGCGCCGGGGCGTCGTGGCGATTGAAGGCCGCCAGATACTCGCGGAGCATCGCAGCGACCTCCTCGACGGCCGGCCGGCCGGCGGGAACGTCGAGCGGGGCCGGTGAGGCGGCGTCGCGCCCGGCCACGGGAAGCACGAGTCCGTTGCGGGGAGCCATCGTCACCGGCTCGAGCGATGGTACGGCGCCGATCATGTCGGGAAGCCGAAACGGCTTCGGCTTCGTGATCACGTCGGGCATCGTCCGGAGATCGCGCTGCGACGGATCGGCCGATGTCGTCACCCGCAGGGGAATGTCGGAGCGGCCCACGTCGATCGAGCGGGAGGTGCAGCCTGCGATGAGCGTGGCGAGGGCGACGAGCCCGAGGAACGCGTGAGACCGGCGGCAGAGACGATTCAAGGTCGAAACCCTCCGTGGTTTGTGAGGGTGGCAGTATACCCAGTGGGGGGAAGTGGCCATACGGCGGCACGTAGGACAGGCTTCAGCCTGTCATGAACCGAGACAGGCTAAAGCCCGTCCTACGAGAACCCGAGACAGGCTAAAGCCTGTCCTACGCTTAATTCGCCGTGGCCGTCACGCCCGGGAAATCGTCGGTCCGAAAGGGTGTCAGCGGCAGCCCCTCGGCGGAATACATGTTGCACACCGGGTTGTCGGCCCAGGCATAGCGGACGGCGACGGGTTCGGCCACGGCGTCGCTCCAGACCTCGATCCGGCCGTCGTCGCGGATGGCGGCTTTGGCAGACATGAACGTCTTGTCCGCACCGGCGATCGTGAAGCCGATCGGCTCGTTCACGTCGAACGGCCGCCAGGCGTTCTTCGACGGGCGCGCCAGATGATCAAAGGCCAGCACCATCTTCGAGCCCTGCTTCTCCAGCGACTGGTAGAGCGGGCTCCGCGCGGCGATGCCGGAAACCTTGTAGGTCTGCGACAGCGCCCAGCGGGCCAGCCGCTTGGCGACGTCCTGCTTGTTCTTGGGGTGGATGTCCTTGCCCTCGCCGATGTCGATGATCACGGCCTCGCCCGTGTTCGGCAGCTTTTTCATGGTCATCGTCTGGGCCTCGCGCAGCTCCGCCCAGTCGCTCTCGGCCGGCTCCGTCTTCTCGGCCTTGAAGTCGGCCAATTGCACCCAATAGAAGGGGAAGTCGCCGAGGCCCCACTCGTCGCGCCACGATTGGATCATGAAGGGAAACAGCTCGCGGTATTGATAGGCGCGGCCCGCATTGCTCTCGCCCTGATACCAGATCGCTCCCTTGATGCCATAACCGATCGATGGCGTAAGCACGCCCGAGTGGATGTTGCCGGGGCGGGCGTTGCCCTTCATGCGGGCGTCGGGGTGCTGCGGCTTGCCGCCCGGCTCTGGCTTCCCTTCCGCCTTGGCCTTCGTCGCGGCGGCGGTCCACTCGGCCATCTTCTTCTCGAACTCGGCCTTCGCCGTCTCGAAGTTCGCCTCCTCCTTCTGCCATTTTTCGTGGAGCACCTTGAGGACGGGATGCGCGGCGAGCTTGTCGCGCTTCACCCACGCCTCGGCGGCGCTGCCGCCCCAGGCGTTGTCGATGAGGCCGATCGGCACGCCGAGCGTCTGCTGCAACTGCCGCCCGAAGAGATAGCCGACGGCCGAGAACTCGCCGACCGTCTCGGGCGAGCAGGCCTGCCACTTCCCCGTGAAGTTCCACTGCGGCTCCTGGATGCCCACCTGCGGCACGGAGATGAAGCGGATGTTCGGAAACTTCGCGGCGGCTTTCTCGAGGTCGGGATCGTTCGCCTGGTTCACGCTCCACTGCATGTTCGACTGGCCCGAGCACACCCAGACCTCGCCGATCAAGACGTCGTTGAACGTGACCGTGTTCTTCCCCTTCACCGTGAGCGTGTGCGGCCCGCCGTACTCGAGAACTGGGTCGAGGAACACCTCCCACATGCCGTCGGCACCGGCCGTCGCAGACTTCGACTGGCCACCGAGCGTCACGGTGACTGCCTCGCCGGGATCGGCCTTGCCCCAGACTTTGTTCTTGATCCCCTGCTGCAGGATCATGTGATCGCCGAACATGTTGTTGAGCGACACGTCGGCCTGGGCGGCGGCGGACAGCGTCAGGGCGACACAGGTGATCGCGGACGCCCAGGTCGGCACGGTGGCATGCAGGCAGCGAGACATCGGCGAGCCCTCCAGCGGTGAAAAATCCCCGTCACGGCGGCACGGATGAACCGCCGTTTCCAGTAAGGTACAGTGACCGCTTGATCCCGCAATGCCGCGGATGGACAGGCGAGGAGGACGATGATGCATGCCGACGAGCGATCCCACGAGGCTGCCGGGGGCGCGTCTCCTGGGGATGCAGCCCCGCAGCAGGAGCCGGGCCGCGGCTCGGGGGCGTTGCTCGCCGACGCGAAGCCGTTTCTGGCCCTTGCCGGGGCCGTCGCCGTCGCCATTCTCTTCGCCCGCACCGTCGCGCCGCCCGGCCCTCCGGCGGC
>CAMAVC010000010.1 GCA_945861585.1 Planctomicrobium piriforme | reverse complement strand
GTGCCTGCGCTCCGGCTTCCTGCCTGCGCTGGTCACATACGCCGTCTCAACGGCAGGGGTAACCCCTCGCCTCCCCGTTCCAGTGGAGGAGGCTTCGGGCTCCCCGGGTCCCGCTCGCCGGCGTATTTGACCAGCGGAGCCATGGATGGCGCAGCGCAGGCAAATCCGAGTGAGCCGTAGCCTGGAGGGCGAAGGCGAACGTCCGGCGAGCGGGATATGGGGAGCCCGAAGCCGGCGCGCTTCCAACGAGACGAACGTCCGGCGAGACGGTACGGGGTAACCCTGAGTCGGCGTCGCGTCAGAAGACCTACGAACTGCTGCTTCGCTACTTCCGGCGGCGGCGCGGGCGTGATCGCGGGGCTTCCTGACGTGGGCTCGAGCCGAAGAAGAATTGCTCGGCTTCCCACGTCGGCTCGCCGGTGGGCTCGACGCGAGGTTCAGGTACCGGCTGTGGCGCCGGGGCGGGCTTCGGCCGCGGCTTCGGGGCGGGCCCGCGGTCGGCCGCCGCGATGCGGGGTGGGCGCTCGCGCGTCCGTTGCCACGGGGCGGAGGGGTCGCTGAGCGAGCGGACGTGGGCGCCGGCGTCGGTGAAGATTGTGGCGACGTGGGCGTGGCAGGTGAGCACGAGCATCTGCCGTTCGCCCGGTTCGTCGGCGACGAATTCCACGAGCACGCGGGCCGCGGCCCGGGCTCGGGCGTCGTCGAAGTTCACGAGCGCGTCGTCGATCACCACGGGCAGCCGCACGCCGTGCCGTTCGAGATCGCGCACGAGGGCCAGCCGGAGGGCGAGGAAGACCTGCTCGCGGGTGCCGCGGCTGAGCCGGTCGGGACTCCAGGGCAGGCCTTCGGAGTCGTGCACCTCGAGGCGGGCTTCGTGAATCGAGGTGGTGATCGACGTGTAGTGGCCCTCGGTGAGCCGCGTGAGCCAGCGCGAGGCCTCGCGCAAAACGGCCGGCTGGTGGTCGCGGGCGAACGAAGCCCGGGTCTCTTCGAGGAGAAACGCGGCTTTCTCGAGCAGCCGGCGGCGGTGCAGGTGCCCTTCGAGCTCCTGTTCGATTTCGGCGATCTCGAGCTGCACGCCCTCTGTCGAACGGTCGCGCGAGGCCGATTCCACGCGGGCTGCGGCCGCGCGGCGGCGGTCGGCTGCGCGTGAGGCCGCCTCGGCGGCCTCCACGGCCGCGGCATGCGCCTCGGCCAGACGCTGGTCGAGCGAGACGGCCCCGGCCGATGCGAACCAGGCGGCGAACTCCTCGGCGTGGGGAACGCGACGGCGGGCGTCGAGCCAGGCGGCCTCGGCGGCCTGGCTCAGGCGGCGGGCGTCGTCGATGAGCGGCCGGCGGTCCACGCGGGCGAGAAACTCGGGCTCCGTGGCGACGCCCCAGCGGGCGATGATTTCGTGCACCCGTTTCTCCGCGAGCGTCACGCGGCGCAGGGCGGCCCGATGGTGCTCGCGGGCCTTGATCAGCTTGCGCTGCAGGCGGCCGCGTGTGACGTGGGCGGCGGCTTCGCGGTCGAGCCGGTCGCGGAGCTGTTCGAGCTGCTCGAGCGGGCTGCCCTCGGGCAGCATGTCGCACTCCACCATCACCGCCTCGATCCGGTGGCCAAGGGCGGCCAGTTCCTCGCGCCGCAGGCGAGCCTCGTCGGACGCGCGGCGGCGCTCGTCGTCGAGGCTCACGAGCGTGTGGCGGTGGCGGGCGATGGCGCGGACGTCGCTCGTGGTGAGCGTCGTGGGCAGGCCACGCTGTTCGAGCGAGCGCCTCCAACGGCTGCGGGCGGCGGCCCGATGGGCGACCGCCTGGGCGAGGGCCTGCTCGGCCACCGTCACCCGGTCGGCGAGCACGTGGAGCGAACCCTCGCGGCCGGCCAGTTCCTCGAGCCGCTCGACCTCCGCCTGGGCGAGCGCGGCCCGCCGCTCGAGCGACGCGCTGATCTCGCCCGGCAGCCGCTCGGCCGTCAGGCGGCCGGTGTCGATCCGTTTGTCGAGCCCGGCACACTGAGCGAGCAGGTCGGTCCGCTGCTTGTGGACCATCTCGTGCTGCTGCCGGGCCGCGTCGAACCGGCTCGAGGCGGAGCGATCGAGCGACCAGGTGGCCACGCTCGCCAGGCCCGTGCCGGCGAGGCCGAGCGCCGCGAGCGCGTAGGCGAGCGAGCCGGTGACGGCCGCGGGCAGGAGCAGCCCCGAGAGCAGCATGCCGGCGCCGAGCACGAACACGGCGCCGAGCCCGATCAGCCAGCCGACCGGGAGGAGCTGGGCTTCGCGGCTCGCGGCCACTTCGCGGTCGATGCGGGCGAGCGCCTTGTCGAGCTCCGCGAGCTGCTCGCCGGCCACGAGCCGGTTGCGGTAGAGGGCCACGCGGCCGCTCGCCTCTTCGATGGCGGCGGCGATCGGCAGGCCGAGGCCGGAGCCGGCCGCGGCGATCGAGCCCTTCGTGGTGTCGAGGCTGCCCTGCACGTCGGTCACGTGGCGCCGCGCCGCTTTCAATGCCGCAGTCGCAGCGCGGTAGTCGCGGCCCCGTGCCTTGAGCGGCCCGAAAGACTGCGTGAGACCAACCGGCAGCGGCGACTCCGCCAGCGACTCGGGCGACTGGCCGAGGGCGCGGTCGGGGGCGATGAGCCGCACGAGCCCGGCGGCGCCGAGCGCCTCGCCAAACCGTCGGGCCGACTGCCGCGCGGCCGACTCGGCCCGCGCGAGATCCGTCGTGAGCCGTTCGAGCCGCGGCTGCTCGTCACACACGCCGACGATCGTGGCCCGCTTCTTGCGCACGACCGTGTCGGCGGCGAGTGCCGCGAGATCCTTGGCGAGGCGGCTCCGCACGCGCTTCCGCTTGCGGGCCAGCCGGGCGAGGTGATCGCGGTGCTTCGACGCCAGCTCCCACGCATCGTAATCGGCGTGGATCGCGGGGGTCGCCTCGAGCTCGGCGAGCACCGCGGCCGACCGCACCCGCTCGGCATGCAGCGGAGCGAGCGGCAGGAGGGCGCGGATCTTCTCCTCGTCGACGAGGGCGCGCTCCGCGCGGGCTTCGCAGGCGGTGACGTCGGCTTCGAGGCGGGCGAGTTCGAGGGCCAGGCCCCCGGCCTCGAGCGCGGGGGCGTTCATCGCCGCGAGCCGGGCGTGGGCGGCCGTGCGCCGCTGGCGGAGCGCTTCGACCGGCGACACTTCGGGGTCGTTCGAGTCGAGCCGCTCGACGGCCGACCGCAGGTTGGTGAGCACGAGCGCCACCTTCGAGCGGTCGAGCCCGCTGGCGAGTTCATAGAGCCGGCTGCCGCAGCCGTCGGCGTCGAGCGTGCGCAGTTCGTGGAGCTCGTCGAGCCCGAATGCCATCACGGCCGTGAAGGTCCGTTCATCGATCTCGCCGGTGAAGTCCCGCAGAAACAGCGGGGCCGCCGACGAGCCATCCGCGTCGAGCACGCTCATGGCGTCGGCCAGCGGCAGCGAGTCTTCCACGGCATAGCTCGTCGCCGTGAGCCGCTCGAGGTGCGGCCCTTCGTGGCGGCGTTCGATCGCGATCTGCCGGCCATCGAGGCCCGCGCGAGCAATCAGCCGGCCGCCACAGGGACGGTTTGGGTCGAGCACGCCGCGGCGAAACAGGCTGCCGAATCCGAAGAACACGCCGCGCACGAACTCGAGCAACGAGGTCTTGCCCGTCTCGTTCGTGCCGTGCAGCACCTCGATGCCGTTGCCGAGGCCGTCGATCGTGACGTTGCCCAGCCCGCCGAAACGGTCGATTTCGATGCGTTCGATGATCATGTCGACTCCAGCAGTTCGAGCGCGAGCCAGCCTGCTTCCCGCGGCACCGCGGAGGCCTCCTGCCCTTCCATGTCGAGCACCAGTTCGG
The DNA here is from genome assembly GCA_945861585.1 of Planctomicrobium piriforme. GTDB lineage: Bacteria > Planctomycetota > Planctomycetia > Pirellulales > UBA1268 > RGVT01. The sequence goes on along the minus strand of CAMAVC010000010.1, from coordinate 52,996 downwards.
CGACGCCGGCTGCGAACGACGCCGCGCCGCCGGCCTTGGCGGCCGAGGCGTTGCGCACCAGCGCGTCGGGCGCCTCGCCGCGGTCTGCCTCGATGTCGTGGCACCACGCGCGAAACGTGCGCGGGTCGTAGAGTTCGCGCACGCGGGCCATCGTCTCGGCGTTGATCTCCGCCACGTGCACGCGCCGCGTGATGCTGCCGCCGCAGTCGATCGCACAGCGCACGATCTGGAGCGGCGCACGGGCGTCGATCGACATTCCCTCCAAGGCCGACCAGATGGTGGTGGCGAGATCTTCGTCGTCGCCCGAGAGCGACGTGATCGAGATCGTGCGCCAGGCGACGTGGTGCGTCGGCACCTCCTTCCAGTCGCCGCGCCATTCCGACCGCGGGTCGGTCAGTGTGTGGGGCGGCGCGGCGAACGTGGCCCCGGTCGGCAGCGGCTGGGTGAGCGTGACGGCGACGCAGGCGCCCGCCGCGGCCTCGCGATCGCTGCGGGCCTGCAGCGGAGGCACGTGGTGCACGCCCGGCGGCACGGGCTGCAGCCGCCGCGAGCCCCACACGAAGAGCGTGCCATGCTGGCCCCACGCGCCGACGGGCAGTGGCGAGGGCAGGCCGTGAGACACCGTCGGCTCGCCGTGAAGCGAGGTCCAGGCGTCGTCCCAGCCGAGCACGATCCGGCGCTGGGCGGGCAGAAGCGAGGAATGCGCCGAGGCGAACGACGGTGGCATGTGGCTCGCGGCATGGGCGTGGCCACGGGCCGAGCAGATTTCGAGCGCGAGCCCGCGCAGGTCGAGCCGGAGCGGAGACACTGGCGTGACGAAGGCGAGGCCGGCCGGTTCGGCGAGCGCGCGGGCGACGTTGGCCACGTCGGCCGGTTCGTCGGCCACCCACACCGTGCGGCAGCCGTCGGCCGCGAGGGCCACGATCTGGTCACGCACGGCCGCCGCCTGCGCAGGGCTGGCCCGCACGGGGTCGAGCGTGTTGCCGAAGAGCACGAGCCCCGCCGCGCGTGTCTGCCGGGCCGCCGCCACCGCGGCGCGGAAGGCTGCGAACGGCGCGTCGGCGACCGCTTCCGCCACTGCTTCCGGGGCGTTTTTCGGAACGGGAATCGGTCGATCGAGCGCCGCGTCGAACGCGAACACGAGGTCTGCCACGGCACGTGCCTCCTTGTCATGCCCCGCGTGGGCCGCCACGACGCGGCCGCAGGGCCGTCGTCGCAACGCGACGATCACCCCCTGGCCGATCCATGGCAAGGGAATCCGGGAAAGATGGGGGCACTGTAACGCCCGCCCCCGCGTCGCTCCAAGGTCAAAACCCGTTGGATTTCGAGGGCTGTGAAGCTGTGCCGGCTCGGGGCAGCCCCGTACCGTCTCGCCGGACGGCAGGGCAGCTGATAACCACCCGCATTCGGAGCCGGCGGTACGCTGCTTCATCGCCGAGGGCGATCGCTAGTCCCTTCTCAACTGTGATGGTGCGCTCGGTGTAAGCCGCGTATCTGCCCGTCGGCTCTTCCGCATCGCACCGACCGTCTCCGCCGAAACTGCTACCCGGCATCCCTTCGGCTCACGCCTCGGGCTTCCTGAGTGGGGGAGGCTTCGGGCTCCCCGTGTCCCGGGAGCCGGCGTATTTGACCAGCGGAGCCATGGATGGCGCAGCGCAGGCAAATCCGAGTGAGCCGAAGCCTGGAGGGCGGAGGTGAACGTCCGGCGACGGGATATGGGGAGCCCGAAGCCGGCGCGCAACCCACCGCAGCGAACGTCCGGCGAGACGGTACGGGGCAGGCCCGAGCCGGCGCGCCCAAACCGGCGAACGTCCGGCGACGGGATATGGGGAGCCCGAAGCCGGCGTGTCAGGTCGTGAGCACTGGCGGCGACGCGGCGAAGGCGGTGGCGAGTGTGGGGAGCCACGATCCGGGGGAGGTCGCATCGCGGGCGGTGCCGATCGCGGCGATCACCCGGCTGCGCAAGAGCACGCCCTTCTCGACGGCCGTCGGGAAGAGCCGTGCTGCGATGCGCACGCGACCAGCGTCCACGCGGGCGGTCGCGCCACGGGCGTCGTCGGGATGCACGAGAAATACCACGGCCAGATCGCCTGGCCCCGAGACGAGAAAGCCATGGGGTTCCTGGTCACGCGCCAGCGAGAATTCGAGGCGGCCCGCACGATAGGCGACCGGCACGACGCTGTCGCCTGCGACGTCGGCGCTGACGCTGATCTGCGGCATGCTTTCGAGGAGCGCCGTCTGCGCCGAGACGACGACCTCGCGGCACCACGCGCCGACCGCGGTGTCGAGCCAGGCGGGCTGGGCCCGCCACATGGCCGTCGCCCGCAACCGACCGCCGTCGCGGGTCTCGTAGACGGCCGTCACATCGGAGCCACGGCACCAGGCGTCGGCGCACGCGCAGGCGGGGTCGAGCTCGACGCCCAGAAGCCGGTCGGGCTCCGCGGCACCGGGCCGGACGACGGCCAGACCACTCTGCGGGGCGGCAAGATCGATCACCGACGACGCGCCGCCCGCCGTGCACGAAGCCCGCTCGGCGGCGAGCGACCAGGCGGCCGCGGGTGGAGATGCATTCATGCTGCTATGATCCGGCGACATTCCTGACGAACGGTTCACGTCTGATCCGAACCGAAGCACTCCTACGAACCGAAGCACTCGGGCCGCGGATTGTACCCGGGACCGCAGGGCGAGGCCGAAGCATGCCGGATCAACTCGACGTTTGCGAGGCGGCCGCGCGGGCCGGCGGGCGGGTGCTCGCGGACTGGCGGGGCCGATTCGGCGTCTCGAAAAAGGGGCAGCGCGACTACGTCACGGAGGCCGACTTCGCCGCCCAGCGTGAGATCAGGCGGATCGTGCTCACGGCCTTTCCCGAGCACGGCTTCGTCGGCGAAGAGACCCTGCCCGACGCCGAGCCGGCTCGCGACTCGGCCTCTGGGCTCCGCTGGATCGTCGATCCGCTCGACGGCACCACGAACTACGTCCACGGCTTTCCGGCCTACTGCGTGTCGGTGGCGCTGGCCCGCGGCGACGACCTGCTCGTGGGCGCGATTTACGATCCGGAACGCGACGAGTGCTTCACGGCCCGAGCCGGCGGCGGCGCCTTTCTCAATGGCCGGCCAATCCGAACGCGGGAGACGAGCGACGTGCTCGACGCGCTCGTGGCACTGAGTTTTCCGCCGCACGTGTCGGTCGACTCCGGCGCGGTCGCCGATTTTCTGGCCGTGGTGTCGCACGTGCATTCCGTGCGGCGCACCGGCTCGACGGCGATCAACCTCGCGTATGTCGCCTGCGGCCGGCTCGATGCCTTCTGGGTGCGCTCGATCAAGAGCTGGGACGTGGCCGCCGGGCTCTTGCTGGTGGCGGAAGCGGGTGGGGCCGTGGGCCCGTTCGCGGGCGGACCTCCGGGACCCGTGTCGCTCGATCGGCCCGTGTTCATCGCCGCCGCGACCCCGGCGCTGCTCGAGCGCGTGCGCGGCTTGCTCCCCCCGGAAGCGGCCTGAGGGTGCGATTGTGCCGGCCGTGCGGGATGCACTGGTCCGGCGGATGACGAAACCGCGTGCGGAGCGGTAGGTTGCGAACTAAGGTCGAGGGGACGGATCGCGCGCGGCCCGGCCCGCGGTTCGCCTTCGGCACACCATTTCGCACCATCGATGCAGCCACTTTTCCGCCACTCGCTGTTCACCGCCTTCGTGACGGCCGTTGCGATCCTCGCGGGTGGCGCGGCGGTTGGCGCGGAACCTGCGCCCGCCGTGAAGGAGGTCGAGCCCGAGATTTTTTACCTGCGCGATGATGGTGGCCGGCTCGTGCCGGTGCCCGGCTTCCGCTATCGAGACTTCGTCGATCTGTTGCGCTTGAAAGATGGGCTGCCCGGTCTGCCGCAGCCGCCGGCAGCCGTGCTCGAGTGGATCGAAGTCGACGGGGATCTCACGGCGCACGATCGCAACACCTGCCGGCTCACGGTCACGCTTCGGCTCCGGCAGATCCGCAGCGGCTGGGCCAGGCTGCCGCTGGCCCTTGGCGGCGTCGTGCTCACGGCGTCTCCCGAACACGAGGGCGAGGGTCGCTGCATCGTCGATGCCGATGCCAAGACGCGGGGCTACGACGTGTGGCTCGAGGCGGCGGCTGATTCGCAGCACACCGTGACGCTCGTCGGCGAGGTGGCGGTCGGCCGCAGTCCCGCAGCCGATTCGATGCAACTCGATCTGCCGCGGGCGACGGCGTCGGTCGTGCGGCTGCGCACGGAGCGGCGGTCGCCCCGCGTCGATATCCGGCCCGCCGGCCCCGCGCCGCGAATTGTACCCGCCGCCGGGGCTGACTCCGGCAGCGTCGTCGAGTGCACCGGGATCTCGGGCGTGGTCGAGATCGTCGTCGCCGACGAGCGCGAAAGCGACCGGCCGGGCGATGCTCCGCCGCACGCCGACGTGGAGAGTCTGGTGCGGATCGATGGCACGATCGCCAGAACCACGGCCACCGTGCGGCTCGAAGGACTGCCTGCCGGCACGCGCGAGGTGCGGATCGCCCTCCCGCCGCGCACGCGGCTCGAAGCCGTGGCCGACCCGGCCGCACTCGTGCGCGTCGGCGGAGACGACGAACATCCGGAGGCCCTCGTGCGGATCGAGCCCGACTTCGCTGGGCGGGCCGTCGTGGAGCTGACGTGCGAACGACCCATCGACGCGACGGGAGCGGCGGCCTTCGATCCGATGGGATTCGCCGTCGCCGGCGTGCCCGCGTGGCGGCAGCACGGTCGCGTGAGTCTCGTCGTGGAGGGAGACTGGCAGGTCGACTGGGACGACCTCGGGGGAAGTCGGCGTGTCGACCCACCGGTGGCCGCGCGCCGGCCCGGCTTCGTCGCGGCGTTTTCCTACGATGCACAGCCTGTGCGACTACCGCTCCGCGTGCGGCGGCGCGGCAGCCGTGTCGTGATTGAGCCGGCCTACCGCTACGACATCCGGGCCACCCGCATCGATCTCGTCGCCACCCTGCGGGTGATCGTTCGCGGCGCGCCGATCTCGCGGATGACGCTCGGCCTCGAGGGCTGGAGCGTCGACGACGTCGGCCCACCGGGCATCGTCGACGCGGCCGCCGTCGCGAGCAGCAGCGGCAGCATCGTGATTCCGTTCGTGCAGCCGTTGTCGGGTGAGACGACCGTCGACGTGCGGTGCAGCCTGCCGGTCGATCGCTCCGCCACCGCCGTCGGCTGGAAGCTGCCCGTGCCCAAAGCCGACCTCGTGGGGCCGGCGGTGGTGACGATCGCGTCGGACAGTGATATCGAGGTGCTGCCCGAACAGGCTGTGATCACCGGGCTCGTCAGACAGGTGGCGGCTCCGCCACGGCGGGGTGAGGCACCGCGGATCACGTATCGACTCGACGGCACCGAGGGGGCATTCTCCGCGCGGCGGCGGTTCCTACCCCGGCGGACCGACGCGGTGGTGGTCGCCCAGGCGTCGATCGCAACGCCGCGCACGCGGGTGGACGAGACGATCCGATTCGAGGTGGCCAACGTGCCGCTCGAGTTCCTCGATCTCACCGTGGCCCGGGCGGTCGTGGATGGCGGCTCGCTCGAGATCCGCCAGGAGGGCGAACTGCTCAACCCCTTCGAGGTGTCGACGTCGGCCGACGTGCCCGATGGGCTCGCCACGGTCCGCGTGATGTTGGCCACGCCGCTGCTCGGCGCCGGTGATCTGGCCGTGACGTTCAGCCTGCCCACCCCCGACGTTCCGCAGGAATCGACCGTCGCGGAAACCCTGCCCCTCGTGCTCCCACTCGAGGCGCGGATCGTCCGCCAGAGTTTTGCCTTGGCCGCCGGCGAGCAGTTCACCGTCGAGGTGCGGGGGGATGCGTGGACGCGCGATGTGGCCTCCCAGGCCGCCGGACCCGCTCGGATCTGGGTCGCCACCGGGCCCCAGGCCGCCGTGCCCCTGGCCCTCGCCACGCGACCGGAGTCCGGAGCCGGTGACACGGTGATCGAGGCGGCCTGGTACGAGACACGGCTCCTGCCCGATCGACGCGACGACGTCCGGACGTTTGCCATCTCGAGCACGGCGCCGGCCCTGCGCGTGTGGCTTGCCCTGCCCGCGGAGGCCGGGGCGGCGAAGGCGCGCGCGGTTCCGCGCGTGCGTGTCGACGGTGTGACGGTCGCGGTCGTCGAGGATGGCGATGGCGCGGTGCGGGTGCCATTGCCGGCGGCAGCCACCGAATCGGGCCGCCGGCGCTGCGTGCTGGAGGTCGAATCGACCGGGCCGCGCGGGCGGTCGGGCGGACCGCTGGCGCTGCCGGAGCGTGTGGTCTTGGACGCACCGCGGTTTCCGGCCGGCACCGTGCTGCGTCGGTTCTGTTGGGAACTTCACGTGGCGGCCGACGAGCACGTGATCGTGCCTCCGTCGGGATGGACGCCGCAGCAGCGTTGGCAGTGGAGTGAACTCGGACCGGAATTCGTGCCACTCGTGACGCGGGCTGCGCTCGTCGACTGGATCGCGGCGGCGGCGCAGCGGCGGCCGGCGGCCGCCGACGTGCCGGTGGCGGAACGACGCGTGGTGTACGCGGGGGTGGGTGATCCGGGGGCGGCTGCCATCTGGGTGGCTCCGACGTGGCTCCTCGTGCTCGTGGTGTCGGGGATCACGCTGGCCGTGGGGTTGGCGCTTGTGTATCGCCCGGCGTTGCGTCGCGTGCCGGTCGTGCTGTCGATCGGGGCGGGAGTGGCACTCGTGGCGGCCCTGGTGCCCGACCTCGCGCCGCTGGCCGGACTGGCTGCCGTGCCGGGCGTGGCGCTGTCGCTGCTCGCCGCGGCGCTGCGGGCATTCGTCGATCGCCCTGCCGTGCGGCTGCCGCAGGCGGGATTGCTCGTCGCGGCCGAGTCGTCCACGCGCTACATGCCCGCGGCGTCGATCGTGATCTCGCCGTCGGTCGTTCAGTCTCCGACCACCGTCACGAAGCCGGGGGGCTCCGGGGCATGAGCGTACGGTGCCTGACGCTCGCGTGGCTCATCGGAGCGCTCGCCGGACTCGCGGCGCCAGCCCATGCGCGGGGAGACGAACCCCGGCTGCCGGCAGAGATGCGGTTCATGCGCGTGCACGTGCCCCGCGACGGCCTGGCCGACGTGCCCCTGGGAGACGAACGCTACGTGCCGATGCCGCGCGATGCATTCGAGGCGGCTGTCGCGCGTGTCACCGATGTGTCTGGCACGGTGCCGCGGCCGGAAGGGCTGCGGGCCGAAGCGGCCCGCTACGAGGCACGGATCACCGCAGCCGGTTTCCTCGAGGGGCGCGTCGCCTTCGACCTCGGGCCGGTCGCAGGCGGCGACGCCACCGGTACGCTGCCGTTGGGCAAGCTGTCCGTCGCAGCCTGCACGGCTACGACTGCGGCGGGTGTCGGGGCGGTGACTGTGTTCGGAGCAGGAGACGGCACGTCTGCGCTGGCGACGGCCGGTGCGGGAGAATACGTCGCGGAGTGGACGAGCGGGCCGCCACGAGCCACGGCCGACGGGCGGCTCTATACGTTGCATCTTCTGCCAGCCATCAGGTCGTCGATTCGCTTGACCCTCCCCCCCGGGCAACGCCCTTTGCTCGCCGGCCACGACCTTCCTCCGACCCGCGCCGGCGGCGCATGGCTGATCGAGGCTGGCGCCCGCCCCCGCATCGATTTTTCGGTGATCGACGAGCGGACGCCGGAGCCGGCCGTCTCGACCTGGAGCCGGATCGAGATCGTGGGCCGGCAGGTGGCAATCGATCTGTCGGTGCGGCCCGTCGCTGCCTGGGCCGACGAGCGTGTGGCCTTCGACAAGGATCCTGCGCTCGTGGTCGCCAGCGTGGCGCTCGCCTCCGGCGATCGGCGGGCAGTCGCGTGGTCGGAGGCCGCCGACAAGCGCTCGATCATCTGCCTCGTGCCGGCGGCGGCCCTGGGTACGCGCACGCCCCTCGTGGTGCGCGCGGTCGGCCCGCTCCCCGGCGGGCTGGTTCGGCCGCTGCCCACCCTGCGGCCGGCCGCTTCGTCGTGGGCCGGTGGCGGATCGATCGTCGAGGTCGATCCCGCCTGGACCGTGGCGGCGGTCGAACTCGAGCAGTGCCTGGCCGTCACGGCCGAGGCCGCCGCAGCCTGGCCCCTGCCTCCGCATGCCGACGAGCAGGGCGACACCCCCGGCGACCAGGTCGTGCCAGCACGCGTGTATCTCGAACACCAGGGGCCCGGCGCTGCCGTGCGGGTGGCCGTGGTGCCGCGCACCGCCAGGATCGACGTGCAGCGAGTGACGGTCGTCGATTTCGCACCCGGAGTCGTCGTCGGCGTCGCCACGTGCGACGTCGGCGTGCGCAGAGGCGAGGCGTTCGATCTCACGGGGCTGATCGCGCCCGGCTGGTTCATCGACACCGTGGATGCCGTGGGCTGGGCGCCCGCGCCTTTCGGGGACGATCCGAGTGCACTGCCGGAGGCCCGCGCCGCAGAGCCCCTCGAATGGAAAGTCGTGCGGGATGCCCGCGGCGACGTGCTGCGCATCGGCCTCACGGCAGCGGCCGTGCCGGGGCGGCGGCTGAGGCTGCGGATCACCGGACACCGCGCGGGCGCCGCCGCAGGGGCGGCCTTTTCGGCGAGTGAAATCGACATGGTGCGGCTCGCGGGCGACACGGAGGGGGTCGCCGCCATCGGCTTCAAGACGAGCGCCGAGCAGGCCGTCGAGATCATCGGCGCCGACAGCGGCGCGGTCGACCCACGGCTGGCGTCGCTCGTCGACGAGCCGGCCGTCCGGGCGTGGGCCGCCGTGGGCGGTCGGTCCTCGTCCTGGCAGGTGAAGCTCGTGCGCCGCCGGCCGCCGCTCGACGTGCAGGCCCAGGTGCGGCTCACGGTCCGCGACGAGCGGCTCTCCCAGTCGTTCACATTCGAGTGTCGTCCCGATGCGTCCGCCTTGGATTCGCTGGTGGTGCAGTTCTCCGAACCGATGGACGATCTCCTCGAGTGGTCGCTCTTGGCCCCGGCCAGCGGATCGATGGTGGCCCGTCGGCTCGAGGCGGTCGACGATTCGTGGGTGGTGGAATTCACGCCGCCGGTGCGGGAGGCCGTCACGATCCGCGCCGCCCGCACCGTGCCGTTCGATACGCCGCTGCCGATTCCGTTGGCCTGGGTGGAAGGCGCGGCGCGGCAGGTGGGGGAGGTGATCGTGCGCGACGCGGGGCGACGTCGGCCGACGATTGATAATCGGCGGCTCGCAGAACTGCCGCCACGGCCGGGCGCCACCGGCGACTGGCCGACCCTCATCGGAGAGTTCTCCTTCGGTGGCGACCGCCCACCCGCGGGCCCGGCGGCGGCGGACCTCATCCCTGGCCGGCGCGACGACGGCGCCGCTCGCGCGTGGGCCTGGCGCGAGACGACCTCGTGCTGGTGCCACGCCTCGGGGCGGACCGAGTTCGAGACCGTGTTCGACATCGAAAGCCATGGGCGGTCGGGCGTGGTGATCGGCCTGCCCGCGGGTAGACGGCTGCAGGGGGTCGAAATCGACGGGGTCACCATCGCGGTAGTGGCCGACGAGAACGTCACGGCGATCCCAATCGAGCTGCCGTCGGGCCGGCCGTCGTTCACGCTTGTGGTGCGGAGCACCGCCACGACGACAGGGTGGGGGGCGTGGCGGGTCGAGCCGGCGGGTGTGGCGATCGATCTCCCGGTGCTCGATCGCATATGCCGCGTCGCCGTGACTCCCGAGCTCGAGATCGCCTCGGTGTCGTCGGCTTGGAGAAGCGTCGGGTGGATGGCTGGTGGCGTTGCGGAGCGGCTCGCGGGCGTCCGAAGGCCGTCCATCGTGCCGTCTTCCCCGGAAGCTGCGGGCGAGCGGCGCGGCCCGTCTGGAGAAGTGTTTCGCGTGCGCGAGTTCGTGCCCGGTGACGGTCGCGGCGATGGCGGTGCGGTTGTCATCATGCCCCGACGCTGGATCAAGAGCGCGGCCGTGCTCGTCGGCTGCATCGTCGGCGGCGTCGTGCTCGCCGGTTCCCGACGAGGGGCGTGGCTGGCCCCGGTCGCGTGTGTGATTGCGGGCGTGGCCGCCCTCTGGTGCCCCGCTCCAGGCGACGTCATCGCCAGGGCGGCCTGGTGGGCTGCGATCGGCGCGGCAATGCTCGTGATCCGGCGGCCTGTCACGCGGGGGGCGTTGCTCACCTTGGTGTGCCTGGCGTCGCCAGCGCCGCGGGCCTCTGCGGCGGATGCCCTGCCCGTGTTCATCGCGCCGCTCGACGACGGGGAAATGGCCTTCGTTCCGGAACCACTCTATCGGCTGCTCGCCCGCACGGGTGGGAATCAGGCGGGGGCGATTCGCGTGGTCGGCTGCCAGGTGCTCGTGCCCGCGACCCGTGCAGCGGACCAGACCGGCGAGCGCTGGCGACTCAAGATCGACATCGATGCGCTCGCAGCGGGCGTGCTCGAACTGCGGCCCCAGGACGTTGTCGACGGCTGGATCGCCGAGACGGCGCAGATCGACGGCGAGATCACCCCGCTGACGGGTGCACCGGCGCGTCACGACCTGCTCGTGCCGACGACGGGCCGGCATCGTATCGAAATCGACGTCCGCCCGCGGATCGAGCAGGTCGGCGACGTGGAAGTGCTCACCGCCCAGCTGCCAGCGGCGCCCACGGCGACCGTCGAGTTCGCCGCCACCGCGGGGATCGGACCCATCGGGCTGTGGTGCGAGGCCGCCACGCCTGGCGAGCCGTTCGTTGCTGCGCCGAGCGTGTGGTCGGCGGCGTCCGAACGCTTCGTGTGCAGCGTGCCGCAGGCCGAGCGCGTGCGAATCGTGCGGCCGCAGACCGATGGCATCGCCCTCGCGGCGGCGCCGCCTGTCGTCGAGAGCCGCAACACCGTCTCGTGGGATCTCGACGCTTGCCGGGTCGCCGCTTCGTTCGTGATCGATTCCGGCCGCGATGTCGCCGCCCCGTGCATCGTCCGCGCCGACCGCGGCCTCGCGCTCGTCGAGCCTGCCGACGCCGCGCTCGACGTCGTGCCCTTGCCGGGCAATCGCTACCTCGTGCGCGCCGTCCGGCCCACTGGGGGCCCGTGGCGGTTCGAGATGACCTTTCGCCGGCTGCTGGCGAGTCCGGTGGGCATCTTCGCGGTGCCGGGCGCATGGATCGAGCGTGCGGCTGCCGACACGCGCACGACGACGCTCGTGCCCGCCGGCGACCTCGCCGTGCAGGTCGATGCGGCCGCGCCATTCGTCATGCTCGCCCCGGACGAGCGTGGCGGCCCGACCTGGAGGGCCGACCTCCGCGTGCAGGATGGCCGCGCTCGCGACGGTGCCGTTGAAGCCGGCTCGACACCGGTCTTCGGTGTGGAGCCGCGGGCCCGTGTCAGCGTCGAACGCCGCCGGCAGGAGATCCGTGGCACCCAGGATGTACGGGTGCGGTTCACCCCGGAGCGCACGTTCATCGAGCTCGATGCCCGGTTCGACGCCAGTTCGACGCCGCTCGTTTCGCTGCCACTCGAGCTGCCTGCCGACTGTGTCGTCGACTCGATCGCGCTGTTCGACAACGGCTTGCAGCCGCCGGATCCTGCCGACCGCGGCCCGCTGGACACCTCGTGGCGCCGGGCCACACCCGAGCATGGGGTGCTCACGATTCAGCGGCCGGTGGCCGGGCGATTCCGCCTCGAGCTGGCGGCGCACGTGCCCCATGCTCCGGCCGCCACCGGGCGTGTGCCTGTGGTGCGAGCGCTCGTGCCTGCCGCGCCTGCCGTGGTGGCATGGAATGAGTCGCGCGAGGCGACGGCCCCCGATCGCTCGTGGGAGCTCCGCAGCGACGACCGGCCGCCGCTCTACGCGCTGCGGGTCGCCCTCGCGCCGGAGCCTGCCGAGCCGCTGCCTGTTGAGCCTGCGTCTCCGGCCCCGCAGGCCGTCGTCGCGGATCCGCGTGTCGAGCTCGCCGACGTGGAGGTGACCTTCGAGGACCGGGGCCGCGCCTGGGGGCGGGCCCGGTTCGACGTGGTCGCGCAGGACCGTGTCGTGCGGCTGGCCTTGCCGCGCGGCATGCGACTCTTCGAGGCGTTCGTCGACGGACAGCCGGCCCTGCCATCCACGCCCGCCACGGGGATCGCGCCGGCACCCACCGACGGCGGCGAACGGTGGGACATCACGCTCTACGACACGAACTGGCCGCGGTCGATCGAAGTGGTCTACGCGGGAACCGTGGGGGGAGCCCTCGGCGAAGATGGCCCGATCGCAATCGCCGCCCCCACGCTCGTCGGGCTGCCGTGCACGCGATGCATCTGGACGTTGCGGGCCCCGCGCGATGCCGTCGTGCACGTCGCCGAGCCCGGCCGACTGCTCGACGCTGCCGCCGTGCAGGGAGAACAGGCCGCGGCACTCGCCGCACTCCGCACCGACTTCGAGCGGGTCATCGAGACATCGCCGGCCATCACGCGCGAGCGCCTGCGGGCGGTGCTCGACGCCCGCGAGCAACGCCTCGACGACGCGAGCCGCGCAGGCGCAGGTTCGGCTGGTGCCGTCGTGCACGTCGCGGCTCCGATCGACGCCCCGCTCACGGTGCGGATCGCCCGCCGCCGCGATCCGAGCCTCGTCACGCGCGCCTGGGCCACGCTCGCCCTCCTGGCCGTCGGCGGCACCGCATGGATCATCACCCGCCGCCGCTGACGCCGCGAGACGTCGCCAACCCGCGAAGCGGCCGGTTCAGTAGTAAGCCGGCTCGGGGCTGCCCCGTACCGTCTCGCCGGACGTTCGCTGCGGGCCTCCAGCCCTCCACTCACTCGGATGTGCCTGCGCTCCGGCATCCATGCCTGCGCTGGTCACATACGCCGGCTCAACGGTAGGGGCAGCCCCTCGCCTCCCCCACTCAGGAAGCCCGAGGCGTGAGCCGAAGGGATGCCGGGTAGCAGTTTCGGCGGAGTCGGTCGGTGGGCACGCGCAGACGAAGGGAGTCGTTGAGGACTATCGGCGCCTTCGAGTTGAGGAGGCTTCGGGCTCCCCCGTGTCCCGGGAGCCGGCGTAGCTGACCAGCGCAGCCAGGATGGCGAAGCGCAGGCAGGTCCGAGCGAACGGAGCCCAGGGATGGGCGCAGTGAGCGTCCGGCGATGGGATATGGGGAGCCCGAAGCCGGCGTGCCCAACGAACCGAACGTCCGGCGAGACGGTACGGGGTAACCCCGAGCCGGGTTGGGCGAGTTGAGGCATGACAGGCTGAAGCCTGTCCTCCAGCAGCAAGCGCGGAGGCGGCAAGCGACATGCAGGCATTCCCTGCTTCCCGAATCTGCCGTGCTTGCCAGGCGAAAAGGCCGGAACGCCGTGCCAAACCGGTCTGGCTCCTCTTCGAAGGCCTTCGCTAGTGTCCGCCCGCCCGTGGTGAACACCGGGCATCACACGGAGGCGAGCGGGCATGGATTGTGGACTGAACGTGCGTCGGACGGCGGTGTGGACGGCGGCGGTGCTCGCAGCGGTGTTCGTCTGTGGAACGCAGGCCCGCGGCGCCGGCCATCGCACGGCGAACTTCATCGTCGATGCCCCGACCGAACAGCTGGCCCGCCGGATCGGCGAGGCCGCCGAGCAATATCGCCACGATCTGTCGGTCGAATGGCTGGGGGCGCCCTTGCCGCGCTGGAGCCGTCCCTGTCCGATCAAGGCGCAGGTGGCGCCGCATCTGGGGGCCGGCGGGGCCACGAGCTTCGTGTTCGACGCCGGCGAAGTGTTCGGCTGGACGATGACGATCCAGGGCAGCGAGGAGAGGATTCTCGACTCCGTGCTGCCGCACGAGGTGACCCACACGATCTTCGCGAGCCACTTCCGGCGGCCGCTGCCGCGTTGGGCCGACGAGGGAGCCTGCACCACGGTCGAGCACCCGGTGGAACGGGCCCGCCAGCACCGGCTGTTGCTCGAGTTTTTGACGACCGGCCGTGGCATCGCGTTTCCGGAGATGTTCGCGATGCGGGAGTATCCAGCCGACGTGCTTCCGCTGTATTCGCAGGGCTATTCGCTCGCCCGTTACTTGATCGAACGCGGCGGCCGCCACAAATACGTGACGTTCGTCGGCGAGGGGCTCGCCACCGACGACTGGTCGGGCGCGCTCTCTCGACACTATGGCGTGGGCAACCTGGCCCAGATGCAGACGGTCTGGCTCGACTGGGTGCGGAAAGGCTGCCCGGCGCCCCCCGCCGCGCTCGCCGCGGCTCCGGTGCGGCCGGTCACCATCGCCGGCACCACCCGCGGCCAGAGCCCCGATCCGGCTCCGACCGCACCACCGCGGCCGACCGTCGCCGCGGTGTCGGCAGCCGCGGGGCGGCGTTCGATCTATGCCGTTCAGGCTCGGCAGATGAGTGCGGGCGACGGCCTCGGTGAGCCGGGCCTACGGTGAACCCACCCCGGCAAAGAGCTGGGTCATGTGGTAGAAGACTGGCGCGGCGAAGCAGATCGAGTCGATGCGATCGAGCACGCCGCCATGTCCGACCACGAGCGTGCCGTAGTCCTTCACGCCACGGTCGCGCTTGATCGCCGACATCGTCATCCCCCCGGCGAATCCCATCAGGGCCACCACGAAGCCTGCGAGGGCCGCCTGCCACGGCTCGAACGGCGGCGCCGCCCACCACAGCACTGCGGCGAGGAGCGCCGTGCTCGTGGCACTGCCGAGCAGGCCTTCCCACGTGCGATTCGAGCTCACGGCCGCGGCCACGAGTCGCCGGCCGAGCATCCGGCTCCAGACGTATTGCATGCAGTCGGCGAATTGCACGAGCAGGATGAGGAAGAACAGCAGGCGGAAATTGCCCCCCACGGTCGCGCCCGTGATCGGAATCTTGAGGAGAGCGGGGGCGAACGACAGGCAATAGACGCAGACCACGAGGCCCGCCTGAATCTTCGCCGTGCGTTCGAGAAACCGCTTGTAGTCGCCCGCGAAGGCCACGCGGGCGAGCACGAAGAGCGTGGCATAGACGGGCAGGAAGACGCTGAACACGTCGTAGCGGTTGAGGCCGACGAGCACGTAGTGCAACGGCGTAAACAGGAAGAACACCCAGAACAGTGCCCGGTGGTCGCCTTTGCGGGTGGGCGTGAGCGTGATGAATTCACGGAGCGCCCAAAACGACACCAGGCCGAAGAGGACGACCGTGGCGGTGGTGCCCAGCCAGAAGGCGGCGGCGAGCACCGTGCACATGATCCACCAGCCGCGCAGCCGCAGGTTGAACGTGTTCACGGCGGCCGGGTCGAGCCCGCGGTCGGGGTGCCGTTCGAGAAACTGGCCGATCGCCGTCGCGAGAGCCAGAAGCCCCAGCACGCCGGCGATCAACGCGATCGTTCGAATGTCGTTCATGCCGCCGGTCACTCCTTGAGCGCGAGCACGGCCCGCCGCGCGCGGTCGAGAAAGTCGACCTTCGCTTCGCCGCGCTCGAGCCAGAGCGGCGGTCCGAAGCTGATGCACGAGAGCAGCGGCACCGGCAGAAACTCTCCCCGCGGCAACACGCGATTGAGGTTGTCGATGTGCACGGGCACGAGTTCGATCTCGGGCCGTTTTCGGGCGAGGTAATAGAGGCCGCTCTTGAATTCCCCGATCTCGCCGCTGACGCTCCGGCTCCCCTCGGGAAACACGATCAGGGACTTCGTCGCCCCGATCTCCCGGAGCATGAGATCGATGGGGCTCTGGTGCACCTTGATGTCGGTGCGGTCGATGAGGATCGCGTTGAACACCTCCTCGGCGAGCCAGCGCCGCACGATGCCGCGCTGCCAATAGTCCTTCGCCGCCACGGGCCGCGTCAGTTCACGCACCGTCTGCGGGAGCGACGACCAGATCACGATCGCGTCGAGATGGCTCGTGTGGTTCGCGAAGTAGACCCGCTGGCAGGTGTCGGGCTGGCTCGCGATCCAACGCACGCTCGAGCCGCTCAGGAGCCGGGCCAGCGCCGCCAGCGACAGCCCGGCGGCGCGGCAAAAGAGCGAGGGGCCCTCGGTGGTGCCCGACCCGGCGGCGGGTGCGGGCGGCATGTCGGCGGGCGAAAGCATGAGGGCTAGTTTCGGCATGGAGGGCGGCGCGGGTCAATGCGCCCGCCGCGGATCGGCGGCGGGCACGAAGGGGTTGTGCCGCTTCTCATGGCCGACCGTCGTGGGGGGGCCGTGTCCGGGAAACACCACCGTGTCATCGGGGAGCGTGTAGAGCCGGTCGCGGATGCCGTGGGCGAGCGTTGCGAAGTCGCCGTCCGGAAAATCGGTGCGGCCGATGCTCTCATGAAAGAGCACGTCGCCGGCGAACACGATTGGCGGCACGCTGCCGCCGAGCACGAAGACCACGTGCCCGGACGAGTGGCCCGGGATCTCGTGGACGTCGAACGTGAAGCCGGCGAGATCGAGCCGCTCGCGATCGGCGAGCAGCCTGTCGGCGGGCGGGCTCGTGAGTGCCAGCCCGAAGGCACCGGAGAGGTTGCCGGCGGGGTCGCCGAGTTTGGCGGCGTCGCCGTGCCCGATGAGGATCGGGAGGTCGGGCCACACGCGACGCAGGGCAGCGTTGCCCGCGATGTGATCGGAGTGACCGTGCGTGAGCAGGATCGCCTCCGGCACGAGCCCCTCGGCGCGAATCGCCTCGACCACCCGCTCAGGTTCGAAGCCGGGGTCGATCACCAGGCAGGCCGGACCGCCCGGCCGAAACAGCACGTAGGTGTTTTCACCGAACGGCGCCGACTCGATGCAGGCCACGCGCTGGTCGGCGGCTGGAGCGTGGACGTGAGGGCGGGGCATGGAGGGCTCGGACGGGAGGAGGGCGCTCTGGCCGGCCCGCGGGGCATGAGGGCGATCACGCGCCGAGAACGACCAGTCCGAGCATCGTCTGGTGGGGGTGGGGTGGCAAGGCGCGGCCGCGGACCGCTGAAAAACAGGGAAAACAAGCGCATGAAATGGCATGGCCGGCCGGCGCGGAGGCGGGTATGCTCCCGCCGCCCGTGATTCGGCCGGCGCCGATCCCAACGAATCTGCCGGCGGTTCGGGTGGCCCCAACGTTGCTCATGCCCCGCTGCGGGCGGGGGCGATGAACGAAGCGGGGTCGAGGGAATTCTCTGGAGGGATGCGAGATGGCCCGACGGGCATGGAAGGCTTGGATCGGAGTGGGCGGCGCCATGGTGGCGTTGGTGATGGTCTTCGGCATCCGCTCGATGCCCCTCTATGGGCAGGCTCCGGCAGCGGGCCAGCCCGCCACGCCAGCAGGCCAGCCCGCCACGCCAGCAGGCCAGCCCGCCACGCAGTTCACGGGGCTCGTGCCGCAGGGCGGCCTTCCGCAGGGCAACGTCAACGCCGGCGACGCAGTCGCCGCTGCCGCAGCCACGCACCCGCTGGAGCCGGCGCTCGAAATCGCCCGCAAGGGGCTTGCGAACATCCGCACCAGCATCAAGGACTACTCGTGCACCGTGGTCAAGCGCGAGCGAATCGACGGCAAGCTCGGCGAACACGAATACATGTTCGCGAAGATCCGGCAGCAGCCCTTCAGCGTGTATCTCATGTTCCTCGGCCCCGACAGCGTCAAGGGCCAAGAGGTGATCTACGTGGACGGCCGCAACGACGGCAACATGCTGGCCCACGCTGGCAGCGGCGTGCGGGCCATGGTGGGCATGGTCTCGCTCAAGCCGCAGAGCATGCTCGCGATGGCGGGCAACCGCTATCCGATCACCGAGCTCGGCGTCGAGAACCTCACGAAGCGGCTCATCGAGGTCGCAGATCACGACAAGCAATTCGGCGAGTGCGACGTCAACTTCTTTCCGAACGCCAAGGTGAACGGTCGGATCTGCACCTGCATCCAGGTGTCGCACCCGGTGCCGCGGCGCAACTTCCGCTTCCATCTCGCCCGCGTGTTCATCGACGACGAACTGACGATCCCGATTCGCTACGAGGCCTACGACTGGCCGACGGAGCAGGGCGGGCAGCCGGTGCTCATGGAGGAAGACACCTACATGAACGTGAAGACGAACAACGGCTTCACCGACGACGACTTCGACCCGAAGAACACGGCGTACAAGTTCGGCGCGAAGTAAGGGTTCGGTTGTAGGACAGGCTTCAACCTGTCATGCCTCAACTCGCCCAGCGCCGGCTCGGGGTTACCCCGTACCGTCTCGCCGGACGTTCGCCTCCGCCCTCCAGGCAATCCTGTTCGGCACGGCGATTGCCGTCCTGTGGGGCAAGCGTCTCGCTTGCTGCTGTAGGACAGGCTTCAGCCTGTCATGCCGGAATGCGCCCAATCCGGCTCGGGGCTACCCCATACCGTCTCGCCGGACGTTCGCCTCCGCCCTCCAGGCTTCGGCTCACTCGGATTTGCCTGCGCTCCGGCATCCTGCCTGCGCTGGT
Organism: Planctomicrobium piriforme; assembly: GCA_945861585.1. Taxonomy (GTDB): domain Bacteria; phylum Planctomycetota; class Planctomycetia; order Pirellulales; family UBA1268; genus RGVT01. The sequence continues at coordinate 34,717 of CAMAVC010000010.1, read as the reverse complement.
CAAATACGCCGGCTCAACGGTAGGGGTAACCCCTCGCCTCCCGTATCCGATGAACAGGAAGCCCGAGGCGTAAGCCGAGAGGATGCCTCGCGCCGAAGCCGGCGAGCGATCAACTTACGGCATGAGCTTCGGCCAGGCAGCGGCGAGCTTCGGCTGCGGTGGGATTTCGAGGCGGGTGCCCGGGGTCGTCGAGACGCGCGGGTCGAGGCGGCGGTTCCACGAGAAGAGGGCGCGGTAGAGCCGACCGTCGCCGTAGGCCCGTTCCGCGATCGACCACCACGTGTCGCCCGAGGCCGTCACGTAGCTGCCCGCGATCGGCGCGGCGGGAGCCGCGCGGATGTCCTCGGCGGGATCCGGCTCGATGGCGGCGGGCGGGGCGAATGCGGGGGCCGCGGGTGGGGGGGCGATTTTGTCCTGGATTTCGGCGTCGGGAGCGCTGAAGGCCGAGCGGGTGACGAACGGGTCGCGGCGCACGGCCGGGGAGGACGCGGTCGGCACACGGGGTTCGAGGGCGGGCGGCTCCACGAGGTCGTGTGAGGCGGCGACGACCTCCTGCGGGTCGACGTCGGGGCCGGCGCCGGCGGGGGGGCGGGGCACGAGCAGCTTCATCGACAACACGCCCATGAACGCGCCGCCGAGCACGCCGAGGACTGCCAGAAGAAATGTGGTTTCACGACTCATCGCGCGTCGCTGCCGGCTGCCGCCGGGCCCCGAGGGGGCGGGATTCTCCTGAATCACCCCGTTCGTCGCCAGACCGTTCAGGGGGCCGGAATTTCGGCCACGCGGCTGGCCACGCGGAGTTTGGCCGACCGGCTCCGGGGGTTGGCCGCCACCTCCTCTGGCCCGGCCTCGATGGGCGACCGAGTGAGGCACTCCCAGACCTGGCGATTGCGGAAGGCCTGCTTGGCGAGCCGGTCTTCGAGGGAGTGAAACGAGATCACCGCGAGCCGGCCGCCCGGCACGAGTCGCTGCGGGATCCGCTCGAGCGCGATGCGCAGGGATTTCAGTTCTTGATTCACGGCGATCCGCAGGGCCTGAAACGTGCGCGTGGCCGGATGGATGCGCGAGGGCGGGTGCTGCCGTGGGATCGCCGACATGACGATCCGGGCGAACTCGCGGGCCGAGTGAATCGGCTGCTTCTCGCGCACGGCTGCGATCCGGCGGGCGATCCGGCGGCTGTGCCGCTCCTCGCCAAACTCGTAGATGATGTCGGCGAGGCTCTCGGGCTTCATGCGGTTCACGATCCGCCACGCGGGCTCTCCCTCGGTGGGGTCAAACCGCAGGTCGAGCGGGCCGTCGGCATCGAACGAGAAGCCGCGGTCATGGTCGGCGAGCTGGTCGCTCGAGAGGCCGACATCGAGGAGCACGGCATCGACGGCATCGATCGAGAGGGCATCGAGCACCTCGGGCAGGTCGCAGTAGTTGGCCTGCGCGAATCGCACGGGGAGGCCGGCGAGCTCACCCGCTCCCCGTTCGATCGCGGCCGGGTCGCGGTCGATCGCGATCACGAGCCCGTCGGGCCCGACGGCGTCGGCGAGGAGCCGCGTGTGGCCGCCGCCGCCGAGCGTGCCGTCCACCACGCGCATGCCGGGCCGCACGGCGAGGAACGACATCACCTCGGCCGGCAACACGGGGGCATGAACGCTCGATTGCGGCTGCATGCCCTCACTCTACCACGCGCGCCGGCTACATTGGCGGCATGGCCGACGCCGATCTCTACGACTACGACCTGCCTCCCGAGCTGATCGCCCAGCAGGCGCTCGCCGACCGAGCGGCGGCACGGCTGCTCGTGGTGCATCGGGCCACCGGCACGCTCGAGCACCGACAGATCAGCGACCTGCCCGAGATCCTCGCGCCGGGCGATCTCGTCGTCGTCAACGACACGCGCGTCGTGCCGGCCCGGCTGATCGGCCGCCGCGCGGCCACGGGCGGCGCGTGGGAAGGGCTCTTTCTGCGGGTGGATGAGACGACAGGGCTGTGGCAGATTCTTGCGCACACCCGCGGGCGGCCCGCGCTCGGCGAGGCGGTGGCGCTCGTCGATCGCGCCGGCGCCGAGGGCGTCACGCTCGAGCTCGTCGGCCGCGGCCTCGGCGGCACGTGGCTCGTGCGGCCGTCGGTGGCGGGGCCTGCGGAGGAGGTGCTTGCCCGGGTCGGCCGGGTGCCGCTGCCGGGCTACATCCGCGGCGGCGACGAGCAGCACGGTGATCTCGAGCGCTACCAGACCGTGTTCGCCCGCCAAGCCGGCTCGGCAGCGGCGCCGACGGCGGGCCTGCACTTCACGCCCGACCTGCTCGCGGCGCTCGCGGCCCGGGGCATCGGCCGGGCCGACGTCACGCTGCACGTCGGGATCGACACGTTTCGGCCGATCACGGCCGAGCGGCTCGACGACCATCCGATGCACACCGAATGGTGCGCCTGCCCGGAGCCGGCCGCCGCAGCGATCCGCGCGACGAAGGCCCGGGGCGGCCGCGTGGTGGCGGTGGGCACGACGGCGATGCGCACGCTCGAGACGGCCGCCCGCTCCGGCTCCGTCTCGGCCTGGTCGGGGCCGACCGATCTCTTCATCCGCCCCGGGTTTTCCTTTCACGCCGTGGACTGCCTGTTGACGAATTTCCACCTCCCGCGGACAACGCTGCTCGTGCTCGTGAGCGCGTTCGCGTCGCGGGAGCTGATTCGGCATGCCTACGCCGAGGCGATTCGCGAGCGGTATCGATTCCTGAGCTACGGCGACGCCATGCTCATAGTGTAGGACAGGCCTCATGGCGAACATTCCTCAAGAAGACGTGCTCGTGGTGCCGCGGTCGTTGTTCGACCGAGTCGGCGCGTTTCAAGGCTTTTGCGGCGACGTGGCCGCCTACCTGCCGGTGCTGCTCGACCCGAAGCACACATCGTGGCGGCCGCGGGCCTCCGTCGAGGACGATCCGTCGTTCAAGCAATTGATTCCCTACTGCGTGCTCGCGCATCGGGGCGCCGACGGCAGCCTGCGCTATTTCTCCTACACCCGCGGCGGCGGCCAGAGTGAGGCGCGGCTGCGGGCCAAGCGGTCGGTCGGCATCGGCGGCCACATCGCCAGCTGCGACGGCGCCCATGGCGACGACACGTCGTACGATGCCGGTATGCGGCGCGAGCTGGCCGAGGAGATCGCGATCGAAGGGCAATGGCAGGCCCGCTGCGTGGGGCTCATCAACGACGACTCCAACGCGGTCGGCAGCGTGCACCTGGGCGTCGTCCATATTCTGGAGCTCGAGCGGTCCGCCGTGTCGTCGCGGGAGAGCGAACTTGTGGAGTGCGGCTTCGACACGCTCGCCGCCCTGCTCGCCGCTCGTGAGCGGTTCGAGACCTGGTCGCAGATCGCGCTCGACGCCCTCCGCGACGGTACGATTGCAGTGTGACGATCTACCTCGACAACCATTCCACGACCCGCCTCGACCCGCGCGTGCTCGAGGCGATGCTGCCGTGGCTGACGGAGCACTACGGCAACGCCGGCAGTGCCACTCACGAGATGGGCCGCGAGGCCCGGGCCGCGGTCGATCGAGCGCGGGACACGCTGGCCGCCGCCATCGGCGCCACCCCGCGAGAGATCGTATTCACGAGCGGGGCGACCGAGAGCAACAACCTCGCGATCCTCGGCCTCGCGGCCCGCGCGGCGCACGACCGGCGGCACGTGGTCACCGTCGTCACGGAGCACCACGCCGTGCTCGATCCGCTCGAGCACCTCGAGCGCATGGGCTTCGCGGTCACGCGGCTCGCGGTGGAGCCCGGCACCGGCTCCGTCGGCCCCGACGCAGTTGCCGCTGCCCTGCGGCCCGACACATGCCTCGTGTCGATGATGCTGGCCAACAACGAGATCGGCGTCGTGCACGACATGCCCGCGATCGCCGCGCAGGTCCATGCGCATGGCGCCGCGCTGCATGTGGACTGCGCCCAGGCCCTCGGTCGGCTGCCGGTGGCCGTCGACGCGATCGGCGCGGACCTCGCCAGCTTTTCGGCGCACAAGTTTCACGGTCCCAAAGGCGCGGGCTTCCTCTACGTGCGGCGGCGGGAGCGCGTGGTGCGAATCGACCCGCTCGTCTTCGGCGGCGGCCAGGAGCGCGGCATGCGCAGCGGCACGCTCGATGTGCCCGGGATCGTGGGCATGGCGGAGGCCGCCCGGCTCGCGCTGGATGAGCTCGCTACGGAGCCTGCGCGCATGCGAGGCCTGCGCGACCGTCTCTGGACGCTCTTGCAACGCGACATTCCCGGCATCGCCCTCAACGGCCCGCCGCTCGCCGACCCCGCCGTGCGCCTCGCCAACAACCTCAACGTGCGGATTCCAGGCATCGACGGCCAGTCGCTACTCGCAACGCTCTCCGCCGACGGCCTGGCGCTCAGTTCCGGCAGCGCGTGCTCATCGGAGAATCCGCGGCCGAGCCACGTGCTGCTCGCGATCGGCCTCACTGAGGATGAAGCCCGCGCGAGCCTCCGCTTCGGCCTCTCGCGGTTCACGACGGAGGCGGAGATCGACGAGGCAGCCCGACGGATCGCGGCAGGGGTCGCGAAGTTGCGGTCACTGTAGGGTGCCAAGAGCAACTTCCAACGCTTCGCTCGAACGCCCAACCCGGCTCGGGGTTACCCCGTACCGTCTCGCCGGACGTTCGCTGCGCCCATCCTGGGCTTTCGCTCACTCGGATGTGCCTGCGCTCCGGCATCCTGCCTGCGCTGGTCACATACGCCGTCTCAACGGCAGGGGTAACCCCTCGCCTACGTCTTTCTGAATGGGTGAGGCTCGAGGCTGCCCGTGCTCCGTGAGCCGGCGTATGCAGACGAGCGCAGCCATGGATGGCGCAGCGAAGTCGGAGTCGAGAGAGCGGAGGGCTGGAGGCCCGCAGCGAACGTCCGGCGATGGAGCGTGGGCAGCCCCGAGCCGGATTGGGCGAGTTGAGGCATGACAGGCTGAAGCCTGTCCTACGGCAAGCGGGACGCTTGTCCTACGGGGCAGGGACACGCCTTTCCGCTCGGAACCCGGCGGGCTATCATTACGACAGACCAGCCTGCGAGAAAGCGTGTGCTCGCGGCTGGGATCTGTCACCTTCGCGAAGGAGCCCAATCGCCATGTCGGTCATGCTCACGGAAAAAGCCGCCGTTGAAGTCAAGAAGATCATCGCCGATCAGAAGCTCGATCCGGCCACGGTGCTTCGCGTCGGCGTCGCCGGCGGTGGCTGCAGCGGGTTTCAGTATTCGCTCGGCTTCGACACGGCCTTCGATCCGAAGGTCGACACCAAGTCGGAGCAGCACGGTGTGCCCGTCGTGGTCGACAAGAAGAGCGACCTGTTCCTCGACGGCACCACGCTCGATTTCCACGAGGCGATCGACAAGCGGGGCTTCACGTTCAACAACCCCAACGCCAAGAAGAGCTGCGGCTGCGGCAGTTCGTTCCAGGCCTGATGGGGGCCCCGAAGGTCCACATCGTCGGCATCGGTGACGACGGCGTCGAAGGGATGACGGCCCAGGCTCGGCGGGTGCTCGAGGCGGCCGACGTGCTGCTCGGGCCAGAGTCATGCGCGACGCTCCTGCCGGCGCCGCTCGCCGCGCGGCTCGAGACGACTGCGAACCTCGAAGAGCTGTGTGAGAAAATCGAGGCCGCGGGGCCGCGGCAGCTCGTCGTGCTCGCATCGGGCGATCCGCTCTTCTACGGCACCGCCCGCTACGTGTGCGCGAAGCTCGGGAAGGACCGGTTCGAGGTCGTGCCCCACGTCAGCAGCATGCAGCTGGCGTTCGCCCGGGTGAAGGAGTCGTGGGAAGACGCCTTTCTCGCGAACCTCGCCGGCCAGTCGATCGAGCGGGTGGTCGACAAGATCCGCACGAGCGAGACGGTGGGCCTGTTTACGAGCGAGCAGTGGCCCCCGGCGGCGGTGGCCCGCGCCCTGCTCGACGAGGGGATCGACTACTTCCAGGCCTATGTGTGCGAGAATCTCGGCTCGCCCGACGAGCGGGTGACGCAGGGGAGCCTCGCCGACATCGCGCGGGATTCGTTCGGCCCGCTCAACGTGATGATTCTCGTGCGGAAGGCCCGCGCGGCCGACACGCCGGGGCAGGTGGGCCAGCGACTGTTCGGCAATGCCGACGAGTGCTTTCTCCAGTCGCGGCCGAAGCGGGGCCTGCTCACGCCGGCGGAGGTGCGGTCGCTCGCGCTTGCGGAACTCTCGCTGCGTCCCGAGAGCGTCGTTTGGGACGTGGGCGCCGGCAGCGGGTCGGTGAGCCTCGAGGCGGCCCGGATCTCGAGTGGCGGCAGCGTGTATGCGATCGAGATGGACCCCGATGACCACCGGCTGATCACGGCCAATGCCGAGCGGTTCGGCGTCGCGAACCTGAGGGCGGTGCTCGGGAAGGCTCCGGAAGCATGGCAGGACCTGCCAGACCCCCACGCGATCTACGTTGGCGGCAGCGGTCGCGACGTCGCCATGCTCGTCGAAGAGGCGTGGAAGCGGCTCCGGCCCGGCGGGCGGCTCGTGACCGCCTGCAATTCGATCGAAAACCTCGCCGCTGTGCACGCGCTCTTGCGGGCCCGAGCGACCGACGCCGCGTATTGGATGGTGAACATCGCCCGCGGTGTGGAGCAGCTCGACCGGATCCGGTTCGAGGCGCTCAACCCGAGCTTCCTGATCGCGGCGACCAAGCCGGCCCGGCCGTGATGCACCTCCCCGAGCCACTCGATGTGATCGCCGTGGGTGCCCATCCCGACGACGTCGAGATCGGCTGCGGCGGCACGCTCGCGCTGCTGACCGCGCAGGGGCGGCGGGTGGGGATCGTCGATCTCACCGACGGCGAGCCGACGCCGCGGTCGAGCGGGCCTGAGGAACGGCTTGCCGAGGCCGCAGCGGCTGCGAAGGTGCTCGGCGTCGTGCACCGTGAGACGCTGCCGTTTCCGAATCGTCGGCTCTTCGACTCGTTCGAGGTGCGGGTGGCGCTCGCCACCATCTTCCGTCGCTGGCGGCCGAAGGTCGTGCTCGGGCTCGGCGACAAGACCCCGCTCGCCTCCCCCGACCACGCCCAGGCCGTGGCGATCACCGAGGCGGCGGTGTTCTACTCCCGGCTCTCGAAGTGGGACGACACGTTCGCGGGCCTGCCGGTGCACACGGTGCCGCAGTTCCTCACCTATTTTCTGTTCGCGGGCGTGCCGAGCGTGCCGCACGGCCACTGGCCGTTCGTCGTCGATATCGCCGGACACCTCGAGACGAAGCTCGAGGCGATCGCCTGCTACAAATCGCAGTTCCCGGCCGAGAAAGCCCACGTGTTTCCGCGGGTGCGGGCCATGGCGGAGACCGTGGGCACCATGGCGGGGTGCGGGGCGGGCGAGGTGCTCGCGTCGAGCCGGATGCCCTGTACGACCGACCTTTTCGGTCTACTCTTTCCTCCAGCATGAATGCTTCCCGCAACACCGCCGCTGCGCCGCCCTGGATGAGCCGGGTGCTCGTGGCGGCGGGCGTCTACAACATCGCCTGGGGGGCGCTCGCGGTGCTCGCGCCCGTGTGGTGCTTTCGGGTGGTCGGCATGGAGCCGCCCAACTATCCCGAACTCTGGCAGTGCATCGGAATGATCGTGGGCGTGTACGGAATCGGCTATCTGGCCGCGGCGACCGATCCGCTCGGGCACTGGCCGATCACGCTCGTCGGCTTTCTCGGCAAGATCTTCGGGCCGATCGGCTTCGCGGGGGCGCTCCTCTCGGGGCGGTTTCCCGTGGCGTTCGGCTGGAACATCGTCACCAACGACCTGATCTGGTGGATTCCCTTCGCGGGCATCCTGCTCGCCGCTTGGCGGTCGCGGCGGTCGGGGTTGGCAGGCTGATGGTCGAAGAGCCGCGCGAGTGCGACGTGGCGATCATCGGGGCCGGCATTGCCGGCTTGTGTGCGGCGCTGACGCTCACGCAGGCGGGGCTGAATGTCGTGATCGTCGACAAGGCCCGTGGGGTCGGCGGGCGCATGGCCACGCGCCGGCTCGGCGGCGCCGTCATCGATCACGGCGCGCAGTTCTTCACGGTGCGCGGCGAGGCATTCGATGCGATCGTGTCCGATGCACTCCAGCACGGGGCCGTGGCTCCGTGGTGCAGCGGCTTCGCGCGGGCCGCGGCGGCGGATCAGCCGGCGGCTCCGGCCGACGACGGCCACCCTCGCTACCGGGGCGCGACGGGGATGACCGACCTGCCGAAGTTTCTGGCCGAGCGCCTCGGAGGCACAGGCACGTCGCTCCGCACCACGTCCCGCGTCACGGCAATCGCGATCGCCGACGGGCGCGTGAGGCTCGGCCTCGACGGCGGGGCGGGTTTCGTCGCCCGCGGCTGCGTGGTCACTCCGCCCGTGCCGCAGGCGCTCGATCTCTTCGCCGCCGGCGGACTCCTCGCGCCTGCCGGCGGGCGGATCGACACCGACACGCACCGGCTCCTGGCCTCCGTGGCGTACGACCCGTGCTTCGCGCTCATGCTCGTGCTCGATCGGCCGAGCCTCGTGCCTCCCCCCGGCGGCGTCCAGTTCGAGTCGGGGCCGATCGGCTGGCTTGCCGACAACCAGCAGAAGGGCATCTCGCCCGTGCCGGCACTCACCGTCCATGCGTCCGGCGAGTTCAGCCGGGCCCGGTTCGACGACCCGCCGGACGAGGTGATGCAGGCCCTCCGCGTGGCCGCGGCTCCCTGGATCGGCGACGCGACCGTGGTCGAGCAGTCGCTACAGCGCTGGAAGTTCGCGCTCCCCACGGTCGTACTCAACGTGCCGTTCGTCGCGGCGACCACCGTGCCACCGCTCGTCTGCTGTGGCGACGCGTTCGCCGGGCCCAAGGTGGAGGGCGCGGCCAGGAGCGGCATGGCGGCCGGTCGCTGGCTCGCCGGGGTGCTGAATCCGGCGTAACAAAAAACCTGTGCACCGCACTTGCACGGACGCTCCGGGGATGCGGATGATGGTCACTCGAGTCCACTTCCCTGGAGATTCCGATCATGGCGACGATCACTGGCCCGAGCCTGCTTCCCGAAGTTGAGCGATTCCTCGGCACATCCCCGCTGACGAGCGTCGTGGGCGGCAAGGACGTGGCCGGCTCGACCGGTGAAACGATGCGGACGCTCGACCCGGGCACGGGCGAGCCGCTCGCAGAGTTTCACGTGCTGAACGCCGCCGACGTGGATCGTGCGGTGCAGGCGGCGACGCACGCGTTCAAGACCTCGGGCTGGGCGACGATGCCGCCGAATGAACGCGGCGTCCATCTGCAGCGGCTCGCCGACGCGATCGAGAAGCACAAGCCGATCATCGCCCAGATCGAGGCGCTCGATGCCGGCAAGCTGCTCGCCCATGCCGCGGGCGACGTGCAAAACTGCGTCGACACGCTCCGCTACTTCGCCGACATGGCCCTCCACGTGCAGCGGCGCAATGCGCTTGCCGTCGCGGGGCATGAAGCCTGGACGGTCCGCCATCCGTGGGGCGCCTGCGGCTTCATCTTCCCGTGGAACTTTCCGTTCCTGCTGATCGGCTGGGGCATTTCACCGGCGCTCGCCGCCGGCAATACGGTCGTGATCAAGCCCGCGGAAGACACGCCGCTCTCGGCGCTCTACCTCGCTCGGCTGGCCCGCGAGACAGGCATCCCCGACGGCGTGATCAACGTGATCGCTGGCACTGGAGCCGGCGCCGGCGCGGCGCTGTCGGGGCATCCCGGCATCCGCCGAATGAGCTTCACGGGGTCGCCCGAAGTGGGGCGGCTCGTCGGCGAGGCCTGCGGCCGGAACCTCGTGCCGGTGAAGCTGGAGCTCGGAGGGAAGGGGGCGGCGGTCGTGTTCGACGACGTCGATGTGCTGCAGACGGCTCAGAAGCTCGTCAATGCAATCACGTTTCACTCGGGCCAGGTCTGCTGCGATGCCACGCGGTGGCTCGTGCACCGCTCGATCGCCAAGCAATTCACCGACGAGTGCGTGAAGCAGATGCAGGGCGTGAAGGTGGGCTATCAGCTCGGGAATGGCACGCAGATGGGACCGGTCGTGAACGCCAAGCAGCGGGCGCGAGTGCTCTCCTATCTCGAGAAGGGGCAGGCCCAGGGAGCCGAGGCCGTGCTGCCTGGTGGACCTGCCGAAGTGCCCGGGCAGGGCGGCTTCTACGTGAAGCCCGCGCTCCTCGCCGGGAAGCTCGACAACGTGGCCGCCCGCGAGGAGATCTTCGGACCGGTCGCCTACATCGCCACCTTTTCAAACGAAGACGAGGCGGTCGCGATGGCCAACGACACCGACTACGGCCTCGCCAACAGCGTGTGGACGAGCGATCTCGGGCGTGCTGCCCGGGTGGCCGAGTCGATGGTGGCGGGCAACAGCTGGATCAACGCCCACAACCTCTTTCCCCGCGGCGTGCCTTACGGCGGTGTGCACAAGAGCGGTGTGGGCGGCGGCGTGAACTCGATCGAGACGCTGTTCGACTACTGGCGCAGCCAGTCGGTCGTCCGGCCGCTGTAGCCGGTCCCCGGTAAGCCCGAGGCGTAAGCCGAGAGGATGCTCTCTGGAAGCCCGAGGCGTGAGCCGAGAGGATGCTTTGGAAGTTCGCGCTCGCTACAGTGACCCACCTATGGAAAACGCTGAACGAACGCACGATGTCGTCATCGTTGGTGCCGGGCTCGCGGGGCTCGTGTGTGCGCGGGAACTCGTGCGGGCTGGCCGGCGCGTGACGGTGCTCGAGGCGGCGGATCGTGTCGGGGGCCGGGTGGCGACGGACGTGGTGGACGGCTTTCGGATCGACCGGGGTTTTCAGGTTTATAACGACGCCTATCCCGAGGGCCGCCGGCAGCTTGATCTCGACGCGATCGCGCTCGGGCGGTTCGAGCCGGGGGCGCTCGTGGCCGGAGGCGGCCGGCTGCGGCCGGTGAGCGATCCCTGGCGGCGTCCGCTGGCCGCCGTGTCGAGCGTGCTTTCCGGCATGGTGGGCATCGGCGACGGCCTGCGCACGGCAGGGCTGCGAGCGGCGGCGATCCGGGCCTTCCGGAGCGGCTCGGCCGATCCGGATGCGGCCGGCCCGGCGGCCGATCGCTCGACCCGCGCCGCACTCCAGGCCCGGGGTTTTTCCGCCCGGTTCATCGACGGCTTCTTCAGGCCGTTTTTCGGCGGTGTGTTTCTCGAACGGGAGCTCGACACGTCGGCCGTCGTGTTTGCGTTTGACTTCGCGATGTTTGCGCTCGGCCGGGCCTGCCTGCCGCGGGGCGGCATGGCGGCGATCCCCGCGCAGCTGGCCGCCGGGCTGCCGACCGGCGCGGTGGAGTGCAACGCCCCGGTCCGGCACGTGGAGCCCGGTCGCGTCGTGATGGCGGATGGCCGCGAGCGCACGGCCGCCGAGGTGGTGATGGCGGCGGAGATGTCGGCCGCCGCTCGACTGCTGCCGCCAGCCTTCACCGCGGGCTGGCGCGCGCGACGGATGAAGGGCACGACGCTCGTCGCATTCGCGGCCGAACGATCGCCGCTCGATCGGCCGCTGCTCGTCGTGGGCGCCGAAGACGGCCCGATCGACAATCTCACGGTGCCGTCGGACGTGGTCGGTGGGTATGCCCCGGCGGGGGCCACGCTCGTGACTGTTTCGCTGCGCAGCGACTGGACGGCCGGCGCGGAGACCGTCGAGGCGGTGAAACGGCAGGCTGCGGGATGGTTTGGGAGCCAGGCTGGTCGGTGGCGGCATCTGGCCACCGTGCCGGTGCATGAGGCTCTGCCGGATGAGTCGGTTGTCGCCCGGGCGATGCGGCCGCTGGCCCCCAGGCTCGCCCCCGGGCTGCTCATCTGCGGCGACCACTGCACGAGCGGCTCGATCAACGGCGCGCTGGTGAGCGGCCGCCGCTGTGCCGCCGCCCTGTTGTAGGACAGGCTTCAGCCTGTCATTGCCTCGACAGGCGAAGGCCTCTCTTCCGGGCCGTTAATCCTCTCTTTGACGTGCGGTTTCTCCCGTATACAGTTGATTGAAACGCCCGTTTGAAACAGGGCGACTTCGGCTCCGAACCCATGGCCACCATTCGCAGTCATCCCGAGCACGCTGCAGGCCCGAAGACTGCGGAGGATCCGCGGGATCGGATTCTGCTCGCCGCCGGCCAGGAGTTCGCCGAGCACGGCTACGAGGCCGCCACGGTTCGCGACATCTGCCTCGCCGCCGGCGTCAACGTCGCCGCGGTCAACTACTACTTCGGCGACAAACGCCGGCTCTACATCGAGAGCGTGAAGCACGCCCACGAGGCGCGGGTCAAGCAGGTGCCGCTTCCCGACTGGCCGCCGGGCACGCCGGCCGCCGCGCGACTCCACGATTTCGTCGCCAACATGCTGGAGCGGATGCTCGGCTTCAGCCAGCCGCCCTGGCAGGTGCGGCTCATGATGCGCGAGGTGTTGCATCCGACCGATGCCTGTCGCGAACTCGTGGAAGACTACATTCGGCCGCACTTCGCCGTGCTCGTGGCGATTCTCGACGAGTTGGCCGGACGCACGCTCGCCGAATCTGAATTACGGCGGATTGCGCTGAGCATCATCGGCCAGTGCTTCTTGTATCGGGCTGCCGGCGACGTGGTCGGAATGCTCGTGCCCTCCGACGAGCTCGCCACGCTGCATACGCCGCCCCAGCTCGCTGACCACGTCACCCGCTATGCGCTCGCCGCCCTTGGCCTCGGCCGGCCGCTTGCCGATTCCCTCACTTCCCGTTCGGTTCCCGGAATTGCCCCATGAAGATCGTTCGTGCCATCCTCGGCTGGATCGTGCCGCTCGTCGTGCTGGGCGGCGGCATCGCCGCGTTCATGTTCATGGGAAGTCAGCCGCCTCCCGAGCGAAAGCAGGCCGACGTCGCGGGAGCCACGCCGGTGCGCACGACCGACGTGCGGGTCGAGACGGGTGGGCTCACGATCGAGGCCGACGGCGTGGTGGTGCCGCTTCGTGAAGTGACACTCGCCGCCGAGGTGAGCGGGCGCGTGTTCCGCAAGTCGGAAGCCTGCAATGAAGGGCAATTCGTCAAGGCGGGCACGCCGCTCATCGAGATCGACCCCCGCGACTACCAGTTCGACGTGGAGCGGCTGGATCGCGAGCTCAAACAGGCGGGCCATGCGCTCGAGGAGATCGACGAGGAGATCGTGCAGAACGGCACGTCGGTCGATCTGGCGAAGCGGCAGGTGGAGCTCGCCAGGCGCGAGGCGGCCCGGCTCGAGACCCTCAAGGCAGGGAAGATCGTCACTGAGTCAGAGCACGATCGGGCGCTCCGTGAGGAACTCACCGCCTCAAATGCCTTGACCGCGCTCGAAGGGCAGAAGCGGGTGCTGTCGAAGCGTCGCAACCGTCTCGTGGAGGCCGAGGCGCTGGCCTCCACGATGCTCGAGAAAGCCCAGCTCGATCTCTCGCGCACGCGGATCGTCGCGCCCTTGGATGGGATCGTGGTCGAGGACAAGGTCGAGCAGGAGTCGTTCGTGGCAAAGGGGACGCCGCTCGTGACGATCGAAGACACGCGGGCCGCCGAAGTGCGCACGAGCCTGCCGATGGACGACGTGGCTCGCGTCTGGGGCGGTCGACGCACGAGCGATGTCGCCCGCACGGCCCACGAGCAGCTCGATACGCCGGCGACGGTGGTGTTTAACGTCGGCGACGCCGCCTATGAATGGAAGGGCGTGCTGTCGCGGCAGGAGGGCCGCGGGCTCGATGAGAAAACTCGCACGCTGCCCTGCCGGGTGCTCGTGGCCGACCCGCGAGCCGTCACGGCGCTCGACCGCTACGGAGCGCCGCTCGCCGATCTGCCTGCCGGCGCGCCGCAGTCGCTGCTCCGGGGCATGTTCGTCGAAGTGCAGGTGCACGTCGATGCCACGGAACAACTGGTCTCGATTCCCGAGGAGGCCCAGCGGCCGAGCGGCGAGGTGTGGGTGATGCGGGATGGCCGGCTGGTGATCCTGAATCCGCGGCCGGTGCAGGTGTCGGGTGGCCGTGTCGTATTCGATGCTGTCGCCTCCGGGCTCGTGCCGGGGGATCGCGTGGTGACGAGCCAGATTTCGCAGCCGCGGCCCGGCATGGAAATCGTCGAGGTGGACAGTGGCCGGGTGGAGCCGGCGGTGATGGCGGAAAAGCCGATCGACAAGGACGCCAGCTGAGGCGCACGTCATGAGAACGATCGTCAGTTGGACCGTCCGCAACATGCCGGCGATGAACACGCTGGTGATCGCCATCCTCCTCGTGGGCGGGATGGCGTTCGCGTCGATGCGGCGCGAGGTGTTTCCGGAATTCGACCTCGAGATCGTGCTGGTCACGGTGCCCTATCCGGGGGCCACTCCCGAAGAGGTCGAGGAGGGCATCTGCCAGAAGGTGGAGGAAGCCTGCCGCAGCGTGACCGGCATCAAGAAGATCACGAGTGTGGCCCAGGAGGGGATGGGCTTCTGCGTGTTCGAACTGCAGGAGAGCGTCAAGGACGTGCAGAAGACGCTCGGCGAGATTCGCTCCGAGGTAGAGCGGATTCCGAGCATGCCGGAGCTCGCCGAGGATCCGAAGGTGGAGCAGGTGACGCTCCGCACCGCCGCGATCAAGGTGGGCGTGCTCGCTCCGCAGGATGCTCCTGGCGATGCGGCGGCCGAGGCGGAGCTGCGCGACGTGGCCGAGGTGATCCGCGACGACCTGCTCGCGCTGCCCGCCGTGTCGGCGGCCAATCTGCTCGGCGCGAAGGACTACGAGATCGACATCGAGATCTCCGAGGCCACGCTCCGCAAATACGGCCTCTCGCTCCAGAAGGTCGCGGAGATCGTCCGGCGGGAGAACCTCGAACTGCCCGGCGGCACCATCCGCACCGAGAGCGGCGAGATCCTGCTCCGCGGCAAGAACAAGCGGTACGTGGGGGCGGAGATCGCAAAACTTCCGCTCGTGACGCTGCCGGACGGGCTCGTGCTCACCGTGGGCGACCTCGGCACCGTGCGGGACGAATTCGCCGACGTGGCTGCGACGAACCGGATTAACGGCCGGACCGGCATGGTCGTGTCGATCGACCGGAGTTCGGGCGAGGACCTGCTCGCGATGGTGGCGGCGGTGAAGAAGTATGTGGCCGACGCGAAGCTCCCGCCGGGCTACGACCTGGCCGTGTGGGCCGACCAGTCGATCGACGTCCAGGATCGCCTGCGCATGCTGATCGAAAACGGCCTGCAGGGGCTCGTGATCGTGTTCGTGATGCTGGCCCTGTTTCTCGATCTCAAGATCGCGTTCTGGGTGGCGATGGGCATCCCGTTCTCGATGCTCGGCACCGGCGCACTCATGTATTCCACCGATCAGACGCTCAACATGCTCTCGATGTTCGCGTTCCTGATGGCGATCGGCATCGTCGTGGACGACGCGATCGTGGTGAGCGACAACGTCGACCGCCACCGGCGGATGGGCAAGAGCCTCACGGCGGCGGCGATCGACGGCACTGTCGAGGTGATCCCGAGCGTGATCTCGAGCGTGCTCACGACGGTGATCACGTTTCTCCCGCTCTGCTTCGTGTCGGGGGTGATGGGCAAGTTCATCGCGGTGATGCCGTTTGCCTTCATTTCGACGCTCCTCGTCTCGCTGGCGGAGTCGACGCTCGTGCTGCCGGGCCACCTGGCCCACGAAAAGAACCTCGTATTCACGATCTTCGGGATCGTGCTCTACCCGCTGCGGCTGTTCCTGCCGGCGGTGGCGTGGATGCAGCGGGCCTGCGATCGCGGTCTCAAGGCCTTCGTGAAGAACGTCTACGCGCCGTTTCTCGACTGGGCCCTCGACAACCGGCTCACGGTGATGGCGGCGGCGGTTTCCATCCTGCTGCTCGCCGGCGGGATCGTCCGCAGCGGGCTCACACCCTTTCAGCTGTTCCCGAAGATCGATGCCACCCGGCTACTCGCGAAGATCGTGTTTCCCGATGGCACCCCGGCGAGCATCACCGAGGAGGCGACGAGGCGGCTCGAGGAAGCGGCCGCGCTCGCGTCGAAGAGGCTCTCTCCACCCGACGCGCCGATCGTGCAGTTGGTGCATCGGGCCGTCGGGCAGGTGGCCGCCCAGGGGGAAGTTGGCCCGGATGCGCGGATGAGCGGCAGCCACGTCGGGGCCGTCGCGCTCGAACTCGTGGAAGGTGAGTTTCGCAACGTCACGAGCGAGGAGTTCATCAGTGAGTGGAGGCGATCAGCGGGCGATTTTCCCGGCACCGAATCGCTCGTCTTTGGCACGGAAAATATCGGCCCAGGCGGGAAGACGATCGAGTTCAAGCTGCTCGCCCAGGCCGGGCCCGGTTCGGTCCAGCAGCTCGAAGCCGCGGTGGAACGTTGCAAGGAGTGGCTCGCGCAGTATCCGGGCGTGATCGACATCGACGACGATTCCCGGCCGGGGAAGTGGGAGTATCAGATCAAGGTCAAGCCGAAGGCCGAGACCCTCGGCGTGTCGCTCGCCGATCTCGCCGGCACGATCCGCGCCAGCTACTACGGCGAGGAGGTGATGCGGCTGCAGCGCGGCCGGCACGAGGTGAAGCTGATGGTGCGCTATCCCCGCGACGAGCGGCGCACGTTCGCCACGCTCGAAGAGATCCGCGTCACGGGCGCCGACGGCGTGAAACGGCCGATCGGCGAGCTCGCCGACGTGACCGTGGCCCGCGGCTATTCCGAGATCAACCGGCTCGGCCAGAAGCGTTCGATCACCGTCACGGCCGACATCGACGTCGCGAAGAGCACGCTCACGAGTGCGCTCGTGACGGCCGACATGGAGAAGCGGCTGATGCCCGATCTCTTGAAGGAGTATCCGGCGGTGCGGGTCCGCTGGGAGGGGCAGCGGGAGCAGTCGAACGAGTCGCTCCGCAGCCTCGGCGTCGGATTCATCGTGGCCCTGTTCGCGATGTTCGTGCTCCTCACGATGGAGTTCAAGTCGTACTTCCAGCCGTTCATCATCCTCGGGGCGATCCCGTTCGGATGTGCCGGCGCCGTGTTCGGCCACGCCCTGATGGGGATGCCGCTCACGCTGTTCAGCATGTTTGGCCTCGTGGCGCTCGCAGGCGTCGTCGTGAACGACTCGATCTGCCTCGTCGACTTCATCAACCTGCGAGTTCGGGAGGGGCACCCGCTGCGGCTGGCCCTCCGCGAGGCGGGCTGCCTCCGGTTTCGGCCAGTGATGCTCACGAGCATCACGACGATCGGCGGCCTGATGCCGCTGCTCTTGGAGAAGAGCTACCAGGCCCAGTTCCTGATTCCGATGGCCACGGCGCTGGCCTTCGGCCTGATGATGACGACGCTGCTCGTGCTGATTCTCGTGCCGGTGCTCTACTCGTTCTTCGGCACGAGTGCCCGGGAGGAGCACGTCGAGGAGTTCGTCGAAGGCTTCGCGCCAGACGGGACGAGTAGCGTGGCCCCCGACGCCGCCGAAAACGAATGGCTCCCCGACGAGCTCCGCGAGCCGGCGTTGAAGGAGCATGCGTAGGACGTGCGTGGCACGTGCGGGCGGGGCCGCACAGTGAGTGCTTCAACTGGGATGGTGCGGGGCCGGATCGCGACAGACCGGGCAGCGCAGCCCGCGCCAGCCGCACAAGGCCGGGTGCCGGGGCTGGCTGGCTGCGAGGAGGGCCAGCCGTTCATCGATCGTGCGTTCACGGTGACAGGGGCCGGACCAGCACCAGCCGAGTCGCTCCGCGTCTGCCGCCAGCTGGCGGGGGCCGTGCTGCTGGAGCTGGTTCAGCGTCTCGGCCAGGAGGGCGAGCGAGGCGGCTTGATTGAGCTCACGCAGCCGCTGCCGGCAACAGTCCGCAGGCAGGGGGCGGGCGACGGTGCGCAGGATGGAGCCCGCGTCGATGGCTTCGTCGACCCGGTGCAGCGTGACGCCGTATTCGCCGTGTCGTTCGATCAAGGGCAACACGTCGTAGCCGCGGCCCCGGATGGCAGGCAGCGCGGGATGAATATTGAACAGATCCGTGAACTGGGCGATCTCTGCGGCGTTGAACAGATAGTCGTTGTAGAACGACATGCCCCACGACCAGCGTTGCCGGAGCAGGTCTTGGCGGAGGGCCTGGGCTGCCGCCCGATCGCCCGGCGTCCACACGACAAACCTCGCGTCTGGGGCCCAGCGCTCGAGCAGCGCCCGGGCCGCGTCGGCCAGGGGTGGGCTGGTGATCAACAAGGCGGAGGCGCCGGGCATGGGGCGACGCAGATCGGGTGAGAGGGCGACGTCAGCGATTCACGAGGAAGTGGCAGATGTCGCCGTCGCGCATCTCGTAGTCCTTGCCCTCGACGCGGAGCTTGCCGTGGGCGCGGATGTCTTTCTCGGTGTGAAACTGCTCGAGATCCTCGAGCGAATAGATCTCGGCGCGGATGAAGCCCTTTTCGAAGTCGGTGTGGATCACGCCGGCCGCCTGCGGGGCGAGCGCGCCGACGGGGACCGTCCACGCGCGAACCTCCTTTTCGCCGGCCGTGAAGTAGCTCTGCAGGCCGAGCGTCTTGTAGGCGGCGCGGGCGAGCGCGGCGAGCGACGGCTCCGTGAGCCCGGCGCCGGAGAGCATCTCGGCGCGGTCGGCCGGATCGAGCTCGGCAATCTCCGCTTCGAGCTTCGCGCACACGGGCACCACCTCGGCGCCCGCCTTCGCGGCTGCGGCGCGAACGGCCTGCACGAGCGGGCCCTTGCCGGCGAGGTCGCTCTCGTCGACGTTGGCCACGTAGAGGATCGGCTTCGCGGTGAGCAGGCCGAACTCCTTGACGGCCTTCCTCTCGGCCTCGTCGAGCGCAAGCGTCCGCAGCGGCTTCTGCTCGCTTAAGTGAGCGAGGCACTTTTTCATCGCCTCGACCTTGAGCTTCGCCTCCTTGTCGGTGCTCTTCGCCGCCCGCTCCGCCTTCGGCAAAAGATTGTCGAGGTGCTGGATGTCGGCGAGCATGAGCTCGATCTCGATCGTCTCCATGTCGGACACCGGGTTCACCGTGCCCGCCACGTGGATCACGTCGGGGTCCTCGAAGCAGCGCACCACCTGGAGGATCGCATCGACCTCGCGGATGTGGGAGAGAAACTTGTTGCCGAGGCCCTCGCCCTCGCTCGCCCCCTTCACGATGCCGGCGATGTCGACGAGCTTGAGCGCGGCGGGGATCACCTTCTGCGGCGGGATGAACTTCGTGATCCGCTCGAGCCGGTCGTCGGGCACGCTCACCATTCCCTCGTTGGGCTCGATCGTGCAGAACGGATAGTTCGCGCTCTGGGCGGCCTTCGATTGCGTGAGGGCGTTGAAGAGGGTGCTCTTGCCGACGTTCGGCAGTCCGACGATGCCTGCTTCCATGAGAGTGGGGGGTGCTCCGCGATTTCGATTCGAGTGAACGAGGCATCATAATGCCCGATATGCCACGTTCATCACAGCCCCTCGCCGCAGCCTTCTATGAGCGGCCGGCCGACCGCGTGGCCCGCGACCTGCTGGGGGCGAGGCTCGTGGTGCGGGCTCCCGACGGCGGCTTGTCGCGGTATGTCGTCTTCGAGACGGAGGCCTACCTTGGGGCGCACGATCTCGCCTGTCACGGCTCGAAGGGGATGACAAAGCGAAACGCCGTGATGTTCGGCCCGGCGGGCCGGTGGTATGTCTATCTGTGTTACGGCATGCACTGGATGCTGAACGTCGTGACCGGCGCCGAGGGCGTGCCGGCCGCGGTGCTGATCCGCGGCGCCGGCGAATTCGTCGGGCCGGGGCGGGTGACGCGGGGGCTCGGCATCGACAAGGCGTTCGACGGCCGTGCCGCCGCCAGGACGACCGGTCTTTGGCTCGAAGCGGGCGAGCCGATTCCACCACGGGCCATCAGCCGCACGCCCCGGATCGGCGTGGGCTATGCGGGCGCCTGGGCCGAGAAGCCGCTGCGGTTCGTCGTCGATCCTGCCAAACTCCCTACAATGATCTGAACGAATCGATCGAGGAGGTGCGAGCCATGAAACGTCGAACGATCATCCTGGCAGGAGCATGCATCATGACGGGCTTCGGTGTGGGGCACGGACGGGCCGCGGATGGCGACGAAACGCTCGCCAAGGCGACGTTCGCGGGAGGGTGCTTCTGGTGCACGGAGGCGGTGTATGCCCAGCTCAAGGGCGTGAAGAGCGTCACGAGCGGCTACCTCGGCGGCCAGGTGCCGAACCCCACGTACAAGCAGGTGTGCACCGGGATGACCGGCCACGCCGAGGCGATCGAGATCGAGTACGAGCCCGAGATCGTGCCCTTCGAGAAACTGCTCGAGGTGTTTTTCGCGACGCACGACCCGACCACGCTCAATCGGCAGGGGGCCGACGTGGGCACGCAGTATCGCTCGGGCGTCTTCTACCACGACGCCGAGCAGAAGCGAATCGCCGAGGAGGTGATCGCGAAGCTCGATGCGGCGCGGGTGTTTCCCGGGAAGATCGTCACGGAGGTGACGCCAGCAAGCACGTTTTACGCCGCCGAGGACTACCACCAGGACTATTTCGCCAACAACCCCTTCCAGCCCTACTGCCAGGCCGTGGCGGCGCCGAAGGTGGAAAAGGTCCGCAAGGTCTTCAAGGACCTGGTGAAGTAGCCGCGGGGCAGCCGCGTTTCACCAGATGACGTTTCCGGTCATGCGAAGGTGGATTTGAGTTATGGACTGAAGCAGGGGGAGCGCTTTACCGTGTCGGAGTGAGGGAACGAAGAGTTTTCCACCCCCTTCCGCGCATGCCGACCCACAACGCTCCTACCCCGACTCGAACGTCCGTCTCCGCCCGCGAGGTGGCGATCGTCATCGAGGCATCGGCCTCGTTCAGCCGCGGCATGCTGCAGGGCGTCTCGCGGTGGATGGACCAGCACGAAGGCTGGATGATCACGGTCGACGATCGTGAGCGGGGTGTCCCGGTCTCGGGCTGGCTCCTTCGTTGGAACGGCCACGGGCTGATCAGCGGCCTCGAGGAGTCGTCGTTGCCGCGGCCGTGGCGGGCCGGTCGGCGGGCGGTCGTGCACGTGCGCGGGAGCATGCCCGCGTCGCCCCTGCCGGGCGTCTATCCAGACGACGAAGCAGCGGTGCGGCTCGGCGTGTCGCATCTGGCCGAACGCGGCCTGCGCCACCTCGCGTTCGTGCCGGGAGCCACCGCTGCCGTGAAGGAGCTGTGCGATTCGGTGGGACGCCATGCCGCGGACCTCGGCTGCACCATCGACGTTTTCGACCCACGGCGGACGGCGATTCGCAGAGGGCGAAACGACGAGGAAGACACGGACGCGATCACGGGGTGGCTCGCAAGCCTGCCGAAGCCTGCCGGGGTGATCGCCGCCAGCGATGTCCGGGCCGTGCGGATCATCGAGGCCTGCCGGCATGGCGGGATGACGGTCCCCGACGACGTGGCCGTGGTGGGGATCGGTGCCGACGAGGTGCTCTGCGGGCTGGCCAAGCCCGGGCTCACGAGCATCACGCACGACTGGCCCCGGATCGGCCATGAGGCGGCGCGCATGCTCGACGCAGCGATACGCGCCGGCCGGCCGCCGTCGGCCGTGGTCTTCGTGCCGCCTTCGGAATTGATCGTGCGGGGAAGCAGCGACGTGATGGCCGTCGAGGATGCCGACCTGCGGAAAGCCCTCCGGATCATCCAGGCCAAGGGCTGCACCGACGTGTCGGCCGTCGACATTGCCACGGAGGTGGGCGTGCCGCGGAGGCTGCTCGACCGCAAGTTTCAACGGGTTTTCGGCCGCACGATCCACGACGAATTGCAGCGAACGAAGGTGGCCGAGGCCAAGCGGCTGCTCGTGGAGACAGACGATAAGCTGCTCGTGATTTCGGTGCGTTCCGGATTCGCACACGCCCCGCAGCTGTGCAATGTCTTCAAGTCGGTCGTCGGGATGTCTCCGATGCAATTTCGCAAGACGGCCCGCTCATGCCGGGAGAAACCCGGCGCACAGCCACGCCACGCATCGCGCCGCGGCTCGTGAGCTCAACGCTCGGGCGGCGCGGTCTGCAAGTCGAAGTCGAAGACGTTGCGGCCGTCGGCGGTGACATCCACTTCGAGCGTCGACGCCGTGTTGTACCGAGCTGGAAGAAACTGCTCCATCGGCTTCATGCCGGGTGTGAGTTCCGGGGCGTTCGCCTTTGGCCGCGAGGCCACGATCTCGACCCGCTGCCGCCCGGGGCGCCCGCGGATGCTGTACTCGCCGCTGATGATTCGGCCGCCCTGCGGGGCCACGCCCTTCTCGAACGGGTGAAATGAGATCGCTCCGTCGGCGACGGTCTGGCCGTCGCAGGTCACGGTGCCTGTGCTCATGACGAGGCCGTCGCTGGAGCAACCGGCCATGATGAGAACGATGGCTGCGAGCCGGAGCCGGTCAATCAGCGCCACTTGTCGCCTCCCCACCGTTGCGGCTCCCGGCTGCCTGCCAGAGAAGTGGGTCGACTGCGTTGCTGATGAAGCGAACCGCGCCGTCGGCGAACGTGGCATTTACGCCACCCCGATGGTGACTGCGGGCCGAGATCACGTGGTTGGCGCCGCTGCCGCCGTTGCAGGGGGCGAGCGACAGGGTATTGGAGCAGTAGGGTAGCTTGTCCGAGACGGTCGTGTTTGGGGGATAGAGCGTGCTCAGGCTCGAGCCCCCGTGCAGGTTGTTGTGGTAGCGGCCGCGGGTGTCGATCACCGGCAGGCCGCCGCCGACCGGCTCAGGAATGAGCATGATCTCGCTGGCCGCAAGCGTCTTCGACAGGCCGTCGGTGACGTCCTTGAAGGCGACGGCCGAGAGTGGAAACGAGATGCCGTTCCGTTGCGAGGAGTTCGCGGAGGTCGTGCCAAAAGCCTCACTGCCGGCATTTAACAGATAGTTGCCGTGGAATCCCTGGTTGTTCGATGACGTGGGGCCATCCTGACTGAACAGCTTGGGGTTGGTCGGGTCGGAGGGACACATGAAGCTGTTCACGGCTGTGCCTTTCTGGGGCAGGTCGGTATACGACGCCGAGGAACCGTCAGGTCCGCCGTCCTGCCATTTGGAGCTTTGGTAGTGGTTCCACTGCGCGTCGTACAACGGCTGTTGCTCGAGGAATGGCAGCACGTACACGGACCATGACCAACGGCGTCTGCCGTATGTGACGCCGTTGACGGCGGGCTCGATGGTGTCGAGTTGGGTCTGCGCTCCCATCGGGAATGTTTTTCTGAGGTTCGCGTGGCCCTGCAACGCGAGCCCGAGCTGCTTGAGATTGTTTGTGCAGTTGGAGCGGCGGGCCGACTCGCGTGCCGCTTGTACAGCCGGCAAGAGGAGCGCGATCAGCAGCCCGATGATCGCAATGACCACGAGCAGCTCGACCAATGTGAAGCCGCGGCGTGCCGAATTGCGACGGCCTGCGAACGCGGCGTCGGGACGGCACATCGGGCACCTAGTTGGCGTGGTGAACAGTCGGTTACGACCGGCGCCGCCGAACAAAAAGCCCACCAACAATGCCGGCGGCGGCCAGAATCGAGAAGCCAGAGGGCTCCGGTAGCGGAATGACGTCGAACGTCATCAGGCTCATCGCCGAGGCGCTCTGCGTGCCGGCCAGCTGCCATTGGGAAACCGAGAACGTTTCCCCGGCGGGATTGACGATGTCGAACACGGCCATGTCGGGCGTGCCGTCGCGGGTGAGCGCTGACGAGTAGACCGTGCCCGTCGAACCTGAGTAGATGCCGACGTAGTTCGGCGCGTAGGTGCCGTCGTTCACCGAATCGACAGCGACTCCCACACGCACGGTGCCTGAGTACGTGAGTGTGAACGTTGCCGTAACGCCAAAGTAGCCGTTGTTGCTCCCACTGGGCGTGTTGAACGGCCCTTGGTTGACAGGCACCGACAGGCCGCCCTGCGTGTAGAGCGCAGAGCCGTCAGGCCCGCGATAGATCGCGTAGCTATTGAAGTTCACGTAGTCACCCGCGCCCCCCGACATACTGCCGATAAGGGAAGACGTGCCAGTGGATAGCGTGGGGAATGAGCCGGCGCTGACGCCGAGGTCGTTTCCGCCGCTCGCCGGCGAGTAAATCGTGCTCGACGGCGGATACGCGATCGGCCGAATCTGCCAGTAACCATTCTTGCCATACGTGTTCGAAGTGCCGGTAGCGAAGAGCTTCGCAACGGCGGAGTTCGACCAGTTTTGTGTCGCAAAAGAGGGGCCGTTTCCGGGCTCAGTGCCGACGTAGGCGATCGTCACGGCGTAGCCAGGCGAGGCCATGACCAAGGCGCTTGCTACTGCACAGGCGATAGCGATGGAACGGGTGTTCATGAGCGTGGCATCCTCGACTGAAAAAGACACTGGAGGGAGGCGAAGTGACTGTTCCCCTCACGCCTCCAAAGTCTATCCGCAAGTGATGCCCGGCTATTGCCGATTCGCGTCAAAACCATTGCCAAATTCGCCCTGCCGCCCGGCTGCGAAAATGCGGTTTTTGCGGCTCATTGCGCTACTTTCCTCCCACGGTCCCGACATCGTTGATCTGCACCTGGCCGCCCCGCTCGGCCGTGACGCTGATCACCCGATCGTGCAGGTGGATACCCGTGATCGTGAGCGAGGGCCAGGCCTGTGGCAGCCGGGGATGCGTCTCGAAGCCCTCGGCAGTGGGCCTGAACCTCAGAAACCCGTAGAGCAGCACCTGGGGCACGAGCACGCTCTCGAGGAACTCCTGATCGAAGCCGAGGCCGCCGGGCGGACCTCCTCCCTGCAGCGTGCCGCGTCCGGGCTTCGTGTAGTAGGGCCGGTAGCCCCCCTCTGCCTGAACCTCGCCGAACCAGGCGAGGATCTCCTCGAGCCGCCGCCACGCGTCGTCCGGTCCGTTCACCTCCAGACGGGCCATGACGTCGTAGTAGCTGAAGCCAAGCACGCCGCCGCCGTCCTGCACCTGACCGCCCCAGGGGATCAACTGTGGTTGGCTCCATACCCAGGCGTAGGTCTCGACGTTGCGCCGCGTCGTGCTCCGGGGGCCGAACCGCCAGTGGTAGATGTCGGCCCCGCGGGAGGTGTCGCCCTCGACCTCCCGTTTGCCGTCGAGCCAGTCGAGGATGCTCCGGGCCTGCTCGGGCGCAGGCAGGCCGGCATCGATCGCCTCGAGGTTCATGACCGTGAAGCCGTAGTCGTAGGCCTTGCCCTCGCCATCGATCCAGCCGACGAACCGGCCCGTCGCCGGGCTCCAGAACCGCTGCTGGAAATCCGCGCGGACGGTTTCGGCAAGGGCCGTGAGGTCGTCGGCCGCAAACGGGCCGCCGTCGCCGGGGATGCCCCAGGCCGGATGGGCCGCGATCGCCCGCTCGAGGTCGGCCATTCGTCGTAGCGCGGTATAGAGATAGATCGTGGCGTAGGCGTCGTGGCCGCCGAACGGGAGCAGGTCCCAGTAGTTGTTGCCAACGCCGAGGCCAAGGCGCGGCTTCGTGGTCCCGTCGGGCAGCGAGTCGAGCCCACTGCGGCCGTCATGGCCCACCCAGCGCACCCACACGTGCTTCTGCTCGCGGACGGCAAACTCCTTGAGTGTGAAGTGGAGCGCCTGCCGCATGCGGCCGATGTTTTGCCGCAGGAACGGTAGATCGGCCGTCCAGTTGAAATAATCGCTGCTGGCCCGAACGAAGAGCGAGCCGTTGGTCGGGTGCCGTGTGTCGATCGCCGTGATCAGTGACTTGAGATCGATCTCCGCGCCGGCGGCATGGTCGATCACGATCCGGTAGCGGGTGAGAATTCCCGCATAGGCAGGCTGGCGGTAGAGCGGGACGTTGGCAAACGTGAGGCCGTCCTCGGCCGCGAGTCGGGGGAACTCTCCCCGTCGCTCGGGAGACCATGCCGACTCCCCTTCGAGCAGCCACGACACGGCCGGCCGCGACTCCGCCGCCAGCCCGCGGGCGGCCCATTCGATCCGGGCGAAGGGGGCGACGATCGTGCCGCAGCGGAAGGGGGGCGTGGTGATCGTGACGACGTCGGAGGTGGCTTGAAGCATGAGGCCGCGAACCGGATCGATTCCCGCCACGGTTGCCCCGTCGATTTCCCAGCCGTCGGCGGAGGTGAGGGGTTGCAGATTGAAGATCTGGAGGGCCCACACGTCGCCGAGCGTCGAGAAATGAAACCCCTTGCCGCCGGCCTGCTGCCAGCTGGGAAACGGCCAGCCGTCGCTGTGGGCGAGGCCGCGGTGCTGCTGCGTCGCCACGTAGCCTTGCCTGTCGATCGGCCGGGCGAGCAGGGCGGCGCGATACCGCTGCCGCGGCACCGGCCCGGTCCAGAGTGTCGCGTGCGGCAGCACGCCGTCCCAGAGTGTGCAGGCGTTGAACGCCTGCGGGGCGTGCAGGGCATGCAGCTCCTCGAGCGACTTCATCGACTGCTCGTGGCCTGGCACGACGAACCGCGGCGGGTCGTCGGCGCGGGACTGCAGGCCCACGATCGACGCGAGGCAGGCTATAAGAAACACGCCCTGCCGTTGGCAGAATCCAGAATGTCTCACGTTGATGCTCTCCGCCTGCGTCGGTGGATCGGGCCGATGGTCGCCGTGCGTCAAGCATAGTTCCATCGGAACCGTGGGTGCAGCCTGAGTAGACTCGGACGATGCATGCCATTGTCCACAGACACGTTTTCGGACTTGTGACCTGCGCTCTGGTCGCGCTCAGTGCTGACCGCCGGGCGTGCGGCTCGTGGCCCCCGCGGCGATCACGATCGACTGCTGGGTGAAGGCCGATGTGCCGGGGCAGCACAGCCGCTGGATCGTGAATCGCGTGCTCGGCGGCGGCGAGAACACGGGCTACAGGCTGGGGGTGCTCGAAGGCAAACCCTGCTTCGAGGTGCCGCAGACCGCGTGGAGCCATCATCTCGTCGCGCCCGCGCCGTTGCCGCTCGGCCGCTGGGTCCATCTGGCCGGCACGTTCGACGGCCAGACGATGCGGCTCTTCGTGGACGGCGCCGAGGTTGCGTCGCTCGCACGCCCGGGCCCGATCCAGCGGAGTCATTTTGATCTCACGATCGGCGGCTTCGCGCCGGGCGCTACGCGTCGGCGTATCGCGCGAGCAGTTCTTGCGCTTCGACGGGCGTGCCCGGGGTGACGAGCACTTCGGCGAGCTTGCCGTCGCGCTCGGCGTAGACGGTCGTCTCCATCTTCATCGCCTCGAGCGAGAGCAGCTTCTGGCCCTTCGTGACGACGTCGCCCGGCCGCACGGCCACCGTCACCACGAGGCCCGGCATCGGGGCCCCGACCTCACGGGCGTCGCCCGCCACGGCCTTCGGCCGCCGTTGCACCTTCGCCTCGAGGCTCTTGTCGGCGATCGACACGCTCCGCGGCTGGCCGTTCAATTCGAAGAACACAGTCCGCGTGCCGTCGGCGTGCGGCTCGCCCACGGTGAGCAGCCGGATCACGAGCGTCTTGCCGGGCTCGATCTCCACGCCCAACTCCTCGCCCGGCACGAGCCCCTCCAGGAACGCCGGTGTCGGCAGCACGCTGACGTCGGAATACTTCGCCGCATGTCGGGCGTAGTCTTCGAACACCCGCGGATAAAGGAGCCACGAGAGCACCTCGCGGGGCGAGGCGGTGCGGCCCACGATCTCGGCCGTCTTCTTGCCCGCCGCATGGAAGTCGGCCGGCGGCAGTGACTCGCCCGGCCGGCCCGTCACCACCTTGCCGTCGCGCACGATCCGTTTCACGACGGCCGGCGGGAATCCACCCGGCGGCTGCCCCATCCGGCCCGCCACGAGGTCGATCACCGACTCCGGGAAGGCGAGTTCGCGGGCATCGGAGAGCAGGTCGGAGGCCTGCATGCCGTTCGTGACGAGCATCAGCGCGAGGTCGCCCACCGACTTGCTCGTCGGGGTCACTTTCACGATGTCGCCGAGCAGGTGGTTCACGTCGGCATAGGCCCGGCACACCTCTTCCCAGCGGTCGCCGAGGCCGAGGGCCTTCGCCTGCTCCAAGAGATTCGTGAACTGGCCGCCGGGCATTTCGTGCAGGTAGAGATCGGCGTCGGGCGCCTTCATGTCGCACTCGAACGCTGTGTAGTGGTCGCGAACGGCGGCCCAGTAGTGGGCCAGCTGCCGCAGCGGCTCGGGATCGAGGCCGGAGTCGAGCGGCGTATGCCGCGTCGCATCGACGAGGGCGTTGAGATTCGGCTGGCTCGTCAGGCCGGCGAACGGGGCGAATGCGGCGTCGACGACGCTGGCGCCGTTCCGGGCGGCTTCGAGGAGCGTGGCCATCTGCGCGCCCGACGTGTCGTGCGTGTGGAAGTGGATCGGGATGCCGATTTCAGCACGTAGTGCCGCGACCAACTTCCCCGCGGCGAACGGCTTGCAGAGGCCCGCCATGTCTTTGATGGCGAGCATGTGGGCACCGAGCTTTTCCAGCTCCTTGCCGAGCTTCACGTAGTAGTCGAGCGAATACTTCGTCCGCTTCGGGTCGAGCACGTCGCCCGTGTAGCAGATCGCCGCCTCGCAGATCGCGCCGCTCTCCACGACCGCGTCGATCGCCACCTTCATGTTCGGTACCCAGTTGAGCGGGTCGAACACGCGAAACACGTCGATGCCCGCCGCGGCCGATTCCTTCACGAACGCTTGCACGACGTTGTCGGGGTAGTTCGTGTAGCCGACGGCGTTGCTCGCCCGCAGGAGCATCTGGAAGAGCACGTTGGGGATCCGCTCGCGCAGGAGCAGCAGGCGATCCCAGGGGCACTCCTTGAGAAACCGCATCGAGGTGTCGAACGTGGCCCCGCCCCACATCTCGAGCGAGAAGAAGCCGGACGCGAGCCGGGCATAGGCATCGGCCACGGCCAGCATGTCGTGCGTGCGCATCCGCGTGGCAAGGAGCGACTGGTGCGCGTCGCGCATCGTCGTGTCGGTGATAAGCAGCTGCTTGTGCGAACGCACCCAGGCGGCGAACTTCACGGGCCCGAGTTCCTGGAGCCTGTTTCGCGTGCCGGCCGGCGGGGCTGCGAAGCGGTCGTATTCAGGGAGCGGAGCGGCTTGACGGCGTGCTGCTGGCGGCCGCCCCTTCACGAGGGCGTTGCCGTTCACGATCACGTCGGCGAGGTATTCGAGCAGCTTCGTCGCCCGATCCTTGCGGATGGGGAAGTCGAAGAGCGTCGGCGTCTCGTCGATGAACCGCGTCGTGCACTTGCCGGCGAGAAACTCCGGGTGCGTGACCAGGTTCACGAGGAACGGGATGTTCGTCTTCACGCCCCGGACGCGAAACTCCTGCAGGCATCGCTCCACGTGGCCGGCAGCCTCCTCGAGCGTGAGGCCGCGGGCCGTCACCTTCACCAAGAGCGAGTCGAAGTAGGGCGTGACCACGGCACCCGAGAACGCCGAGCCCGCATCGAGGCGGATGCCCATGCCGCTCGCGGAGCGATAGGCGGTGATCCGGCCGTAGTCGGGCAGAAATCGATTCTCCGGGTCCTCCGTCGTCACGCGGCATTGCACGGCCGTGCCCATCGACTTGATCGCCGCCTGGTCGCCGAGGCCGATCTGCGGATCGGAGAGCTTCCAGCCCTCGGCCACGCGGAGCTGCCGGCGGACGATGTCGATGCCGGTGATCTCCTCGGTGACGGTGTGCTCGACCTGGATCCGTGGATTCACCTCGATGAAGAAGAACTTGCCGGTGTCGGCGTCGACGAGGAACTCGACGGTGCCAGCGTTCTCGTATTTCGAGGTGCGGCCGATCGCGAGCGCTGCCTCGCAGATCGCGTCGCGGGTCTGCTGCGGCAGGTTCGGGGCGGGGGCGATCTCGACGACCTTCTGATGCCGCCGCTGCACCGAGCAGTCGCGTTCGAAGAGGTGCACGAGGTTGCCGTGGAGGTCGCCAAGCAGCTGCACCTCGATGTGCCGGGCCCGCTGGATGAACTTTTCGACGAACACGGCGGCGCTGCCGAAGGCCGTCTTGCTCTCGCGCTGGGCGCTCTCGAGCGCCACGGCGAGCTCGTCTTCGCCGCGCACCACGCGCATGCCGCGGCCTCCGCCGCCGTGCGCTGCCTTGAGGATCACGGGCCATCCCAGTTCCTTGGCGATCGCGAGGGCATCGGCCGGGCTCGTGACCGGCTTCGGGCTGCCGGCGAGAATCGGCACGCCGGCCCGCTTGGCGAGGTCGCGGGCGGCCGTCTTATCGCCGAGCATCTGGAGGAGTTCGACCCGCGGGCCCACGAACGTGATGCCGGCCTTCTCGCAGGCCGCGGCGAAGGCGGGGTTTTCCGAGAGAAACCCGTAGCCCGGATGGATCGCATCCACGCCGTGGTTCTTGGCGAGCGCGACGATCGACTCGATGTCGAGGTAGCTGCGGAGCGGCTCGCCCGGCTTGCCGACGAGATACGCTTCGTCGGCCTTGAAGCGATGGAGCGCGAAGCGGTCTTCGTGGGCGTAGATCGCGACGGTGCGGATGCCGAGCTCATGGGCGGAGCGGAAGACACGGATCGCGATCTCGCTGCGGTTGGCGACGAGCAGTTTCGTGATGGGACGCATGGGGGCTGGCGACGGCCTGTCGGGAGGCGAGAAGCGGATGAAACGAGCCGCAATCGTACCTGTTTCACCCACCGCGGACAGGCCCGCGCGTCATCCCGGCGGGGCGGCCGACTCGTCGGCATACGTGGGCCGCAGGTAGTCGGGCACGAGCGCGGCCGGCGCGTCGGCTCGGCCGGCCGCGTGCAGCCGTGTGGCGAGGTCCGCGGCATCCGCCGCCATCGGCCGCCAGGCCTCCGGCGGAGCCACGCGGAGATCGGCGCGGGCGTTGATCGCATCGATAACGTGGGCGAGCCCGGGCCCGGAGACGATCGCCCGAGCCGGAAGGTCGGCGACCCATGCTGCGGCCCCGACGAGTCGTGGCGTCGAGAGTGCGTAGCCCGTGGGAGCGTCGGCCGCCGGCACGGCCTCGGCCACGAACAGGTCGCCCCGGCCGGCGTCATATGCCAGGTGCAGTGGCTCGGCTGCCGCACCCGTGAGCCGCGCGGTGCGCCCGGCGACGACATCGAAGCCCGAGACGCCGACGAGCGCTGCGCCGGAGGCCCAGGCGATGGCCTTCGCCGTGGAGAGCCCGACGCGCAGCCCCGTGAACGAGCCGGGGCCACGGACCACACCGACAAGCTCGACGTCGCCGACCTTCCAGCCGAGGCCATGCGCGGCCTCGTCGAGGGCGGCGGCGATCCGGCGCGCGTGCTCGCCCGCGACGGGCAGTTCGATCTCGACCGTGCTGCCGGCGGCGGCTGCCGCCACCGAGCCGGTGGCGAGGCTCGTGTCGATGGCGAGGGTTCTCATGGGAGGGCGGCCCCGTGCTTGACCGTGGTTTCCGGCGTCCGTAGAGTCAGTTTTTTCGCCACGAGCATCCGTCCAGAAATTCGGTCCGCCGGATCGTAGGGTCGACACGAGTGAAGCGGGCCATCATCAGCGATATCCACGGCAACCTCGAGGCGCTCGAGGCCGTGCTCGAGGATATCGAAAGTCAGCAGGTCGACGCCATTTATTGTCTGGGCGACATCGTCGGCTACGGGCCGAATCCCTGCGAGTGCGTCAAGCTCGTGCGGCAGAAATGCCAGGTCGTGATCCTCGGCAACCACGACCAAGGGGCGCTCTTCGACCCCGACGGATTCAACGTCGGCGCCGAGCGGGCGATCCGTTGGACGCGGGCCCAGCTCGAACAGCACGACCGCCTGCCGCGAAATGCCGCCGACCCGCTCTCGGATTTCCTCGGCGAACTGCCGCGGAACCACGTCGACGGCGAGTTTTTGTTCGTGCATGGTTCGGCACGGCGGCCGCTCGACGAATACGTGTTTCCCGAAGACATCTACAACCCGCTGAAGATGGAGCACATCTTCGAGCTCGTTGGGCGGTATTGCGTGCAGGGCCATACGCACATTCCCGGCGTGTTCACCGAGGCGCCGGAGTTCGTCTCGCCCAACGTGCCGGCCGGATCGGTTGAATGCCGCGTGCCGCTGCCGGCCGGCAAGGCGATGGTGAACGTCGGCTCGGTCGGCCAGCCGCGCGACGGCGATCGGCGGGCCTGCTATGCCATTCTCGAGGATGGCGGCGTGCGGTTCCGCCGGATCGAATATCCCTTCGACGTCACCTGCCGCAAGATCCACGCGATCGCCGACCTCGACAACTTTCTCGGCGACCGGCTCACGCAGGGCCGGTAGGTTTTCACAGTCCGCGGCTATACTGGCGGTTTCCTCCCGCTTCGTTCTCCCACCTCGCCGTAGGACACCCGCTTCGTGGAACGTCGGTATATCCAGTTCGCGCTGATCTCGTTCGCCATTCTGTTCGGAAGCCAGGCCCTGCAGGCCGTGCTCTTTCCGCGGAAGCCGCCGGTGAAGCCGGCCGGTGAGGCCGGGAGCCTCCCTGAAGACGCGACGATCGCCGAGCGTTCGGACACAGGTTCGCCCGGCCCTGGTGCGGCGGATGGCGCCGTGCCTGCCGAGGCGCCGGAATCGGGAGCCACGGGTGGCGATTTGTCGGCTCCGCGGGCCCGCCGCACGCTCGGCTCGCTCGATCCCGACGCCCCTGCGCAGATGCTCGTCACGCTCACCAGCCGGGGCGCGGCCGTCGAACGGATCGAACTCGCCGGCCGCAGGTTCCACGACCAGGACGACTGGTCGGGCTATCTCGGCCACCTCGCCCTCACCGAGGCCGACGGTGGCTGCCGCGTGGGCGTCGTGGGAACCGACACTCCGGCCCAGGCCGCCGGGATCGAGGCGGGCGACGTGATCACGAGCCTTGAGGGTGTCGCCACGCCCGATGTGGCGGCGCTCATGAAGGCGTTGCGCGGCACGAAGGCCGGCCAGAAGGCATCACTCGAAATCATCCGCGCCGGTGCGCCGCGCACGGTCGAGGTCGCGCTCGTCCGCCGGCCGCTCGAAGTCGTGCGGCCGGAGTACAAGACGGCGCCGGTCGATGACGTAGACGGTCTGCCACACGATCCGCTCTCGTTTCGCCTGTCACTCGAATCGCTCGACGGGAAGCGGCGGCGTGAGCCGCTGGCCGAACTTCCCGGCCTCGCACTCGCCGACCGCGACTGGCAGATCGACGAATCGAGCGATGCATCGCGGGTGCGGTTCACCACGCGGCTCCCGAACGGCTTGGCGGTCGCCAAGGAATATCGGCTCGTGACCGAGGCGGGGAGGCCGGGCTCCCGGCTCGAGCTCGCGGTGGAGTTTCTCTCGAAGGGTGGGGAATCGGTCGTCGCATATGCGCTCGACGGCCCCACGGGGCTGCCGACCGAGGGCTGGTGGTACACCGCCCGCGTGGCCCGCGATTGGGGCTCGCTCGGCGTGCGGGACGTGGCGATGCGGTTTGCAGGCGAGCAGAGCACGCTCGTGAGCGGCCTCAAGGTCGCGGACGCCGCGCTCGATCATCCAGCCACGGCTGTGCGAGACGGCAAGCCCTTGTCGTTCGCCGGCGTCGACGCCCTCTACTTCGCGGCGGCCCTCATTCCGGCAGCGAGCGGCCCGGAAGCGCCCGCACTCGAGGAAGTCCGTCCGCTCGTCGTGGGCGACGTGCCTCCGGCAGCCAAGCGGAAGCTCGTGGACGTCACGTGCCGGCTCGTCTCGCGTGAGCTCACGCTGCCGGCCGACACGCCCGTGATCCATCGCTACGGGATCTTCGCCGGCCCGAAGCAGCCGGAGCTTCTGGCGGAGTTCGGTGCCGAGGGAGCCCGGATGGACGACCTCGTCTATTACGGATGGTTTGGCTGGGTGGCTCGGCCGATGGTCGCCATCCTCCATGCGATCCACGCGGTGATCGGCAACTACGGGCTCGCGATCCTGCTGCTCACCGTGATCGTGCGCGGTGCGATGTTCCCGATCAGCCGCAAGCAGGCGATCTCGTCGCAGAAGATGCAGGCCTTGCAGCCCGAGATGAAGGCGATCACCGAAAAGTACAAGAACGATCCGCAGAAACGCACGCAGGCCACGCAGGAGCTGTGGCGCAAGCACGACTACAACCCGATGGGCGGCTGCCTGCTCGTGTTCATCCAGATTCCGATCTTCATGGGGCTCTATCGCTCGCTCGCCACCGACGTCGAGCTGCGCCAGGCGCCGCTCTTCAGCTCGGCCATCCGCTGGTGCTCGAATCTCGCGGCCCCCGACATGTTTTGGGACTGGTCGCAGGTGCTGCCCTCGTTCCTCACCGCCCCCGAGGGCTGGCTGGGGCCATTTCTCAATCTGTTTCCGCTGGCCACGATCGGCCTCTTCCTCTGGCAGCAGAAGCTGTTCATGCCACCCGCCATGGACGAGCAGGCTCAGATGCAGCAGCAGGTGATGAAATACATGATGTTTTTCATGGCCCTGATGTTCTTCAAGGTGCCGTGCGGGCTGTGTCTCTACTTCATCGCCTCGAGCCTGTGGGGCATCGCGGAGCGGCTGCTCCTGCCGTCGGTCACGCCGCAGGCGGCGCTCGCCGGTGCGGGAGGTGGCACCGTGGCCACACGCACGTTCGACGTACCGTTCTTGTCGAACGGTACGC
The DNA here is from genome assembly GCA_945861585.1 of Planctomicrobium piriforme. Classification (GTDB taxonomy): domain Bacteria; phylum Planctomycetota; class Planctomycetia; order Pirellulales; family UBA1268; genus RGVT01. The sequence goes on along the minus strand of CAMAVC010000010.1, from coordinate 394 downwards.
AGAAGGAAGATGCCGCCACGGCAGCCCGCAAGAAGCGCCAGGCCCGGAAGCGCTGAGTCGTGCGGAAGTCATGTGTAGGACAGGCTTCAGCCTGTCTCTTTCTTGATTCACCCAACACTGCGTCGGCGCCGGCAGTATGCGGCTCCACCGCAAAGGGCGATCGTTCGTTCCGCAACGCGCCCAATCCGGCTTCGGGGGAGCGGCAAAAGTCGCCGCTGCGCGGTCTTTCAGATTCTCACTCAGGCCGCGGCGGCCCTCGTTCGGGAAGCGTTCGCCGACTCCCCCGAATCCTCCCCCCCTACCCGTTGAGGAGGCTTCGGGCTCCCCGTGTCCCGCTCTCGCCGGCGTATTTGACCAGCGGAGCCATGGATGGCGCAGCGCAGGCAAATCCGAG
>CAMAVC010000009.1 GCA_945861585.1 Planctomicrobium piriforme | reverse complement strand
TAGCCCCAGCCGAACGAGCCCAGCAGCGACTCGAGGCCGCGGGTCCAGAAGCCGACCGCCCGCATGCCCCACGAGGCGTCGGCTGAGCCGCGGAGCCCTTCGAGCACGGCGAGCGTGCGGTCGTGCCCCATGCCGAAGCTCGCGGCCCAGAGCGCGAGCGTGGTCGTGGCATCGGCGAACAGGCCAGCGGCGGCGAAGGCGGGCAGCGCCACGACGAGGGCCACGGCCGCGTAGAAGGCGTAGTGGAGCGGACGTTGGTAGAGATAGGAGAACGACGTCGAAATCGCCTGAAAACTGTCGCCGCGTTCGACGCCGACCGCCGCCACCATCAGCGGCCAGCCAAACACGAGGCCGATCGCCAGGATCGCGAGCACGACGGCGCCCGCGAGCACGAGTGGCCAGACGACCCCCGCCGCAGCCAGCCCCCAGTCGGTGCGCATCGCGAGGCCGAGCAACGCCCCGGGGGTCGAGAGGGCCACGATCCCGAGAAGCACGAACCCCACGGAGTTGAACGCAGCGAGCCACTTGCGGGCGCCGTAGAGCACGGCGCCGATGAGGCCCGGCGCCTCCTCGCCGACGAGCTTGAGCGCGACATGCCGGGTGATCGCGGTGCCGAAGATCGACCACACGAGCACGAACCAGCCGAGCCGCGCGAGGGCTCCGCCCATCTGCACGAGAGTCGCCGAGGGACGGAAGGGAATGCCGACGAGCTCGAGCACGTCGGCGGCTGGCTTGGGGAGCCAGTTCCACGCGGTCCGCAGGGCGGGGAGTGCCCGGCGGCTTGGCGCGAGCGTCACACCAGAGCCGTCGGGCCCGGGGATCACCGGGCCGGGCTCGAATGAGGCATCGAGAATCGCGTCGGCTGCCGGATCCGCGCCGGCCAGCCGCAGGCTGTCGGCGATCGACCAGCCGGCCCACGTGGCCAGGCCGCCGCAGAGCGCGAGCAGAATGACGGTCGGAGCGAACGCCGCCCCCGCAGCACGGAACAAGAGCCACCACGGCAGCGCCTCGCTCCAGAGAACCTCGTGAATGATCCGGCCGTGATCGTGCGTCGGCGTGGCGTCCTGGGGCATGACAAGGTCTCTGGGCGTGGGAGGTCGATTGCGGCCGAGAGTATAAGGAAAAGACGCTGGAGCCGCAGCGTGGTGCTCTGCGAAACCATGCGGTGTGCAGACTGCCCGTCTGCACCTACGGGAACGCGGTGTGCAGACTGCCCGTCTGCACCTACTCTTCGGCCTCGTCTTCGTCGCCGGCGGGCCGCTTCGTATCCGGCACGGCGTACGCTTCGTCGAGCCAGCGGCCCAGGTCGATGAGCCGGCAGCGGTCGCTGCAAAACGGCACCGTCGGCGTCTTCTCGAGATCCACGTGGGCGTCGCAGACGGGGCACTTCGGCATCGCTCAGCTCTCGCCCCCGCCCTTGGGCTCCGACTTTTTCTCGCCGCCGCCCTTCGCCCCCTCGGATTTCCCGCCCGAATCGGCCGCGGCGCCCTTCTTGTACGACTCGCTCCGGTAGTCGGTCTTGTAGAAGCCCGAGCCCTTGAACACGATCGCGCCGCCCGCGCCGATCAGCCGGCGGAGCTTCTTCTTGCTGCACTTCGGGCAGGTCTTCTTCACTGGATCGGTCATCGACTGGAAGAGTTCGAATGCGTGGCCGCAGCCGTCGCAGACGTAGTCGTATGTGGGCATGGCGTGCTACTCCTGTTTGGCGACGATCACCTGGGCGGGCCGCACGACGCGGTCGTGAAGCCGATATCCACGGCTCGCCGTCCCGACGACAGTGCCCGGCACCGCATCCGGAACGGTCTGCTGCAGAATTGCGTCGTGGACGGCGGGGTCGAAGGCGTGGCCCACCGTGTCGATTGTCTTGCAGCCATGGGCGTCGAGCACCTTCTCGATCTGCTGGGCGGTCATTCTGAAGCCGGCCTTCAGGCTCTCGACGTCGCCCGTCTTCTCCGCGGCTTCGACGGCCCGCAGCACGGTGTCGAGCACCGGCAGCAGATCGCGCAGCAGGTCGATCTCTCGATAGCGCTGGGCGTCGTCGTATTCACGTCGGGCCCGCTTGCGGAAGTTTTCGAGTTCCGCGTGAATGCGGAGCGCCCGCTCCTCGGCCTCGTGCAGTTGCTGCTCGAGCGTCGGGGCCGTCGTATCCGCCGGCGTGGTGTCTTCGGGCTGCTCGGACTGCTCGTCGTGGGGCGTGGTCATGAAAGGATCTCGGTGGAAGAAACGTGGGAGTCGTCGTGTGGCGTGGATCGATGCTACCGGGGAGGGTGTCCCGGCTCGGGGGCGGCAAAAGTCTCCTCGCGTGGGCCGCGGCTGCCCAAGTCTCGTCGAGCGTTCGCCGACCCCCTCGCCTTCCTGGTTCTGTATGGCATGTCAGATCACTGGAGTTGCTTGAGGATGCGTCTTTGGAGTTAGTTCGGATCGGGCCCGCCTTCGTGCGGCTGGAAGTATTCGGCGAGGCGGCTCAGGAAACTCGAGCGTTTGGCGCTCACCGCCTTCTGCTCCTCCGTGGCGAGTTCCCGGAGCAGTTTTTCGGCCTTGGGGGAGAGCGTCTTCGGCACCTCGACGTGCACGTGCACGTGCAGGTCGCCGACGCCCCTGCCGCGCACCTCGGGCATGCCGAGCCCGCGCACGCGGATCACCTCGCTGGCCTGCGTGCCGCGCTTGATCTCGAGCTGCTTGGGGCCGTCGAGCGTGGGCACGTCGACGGTGGCTCCGAGCGCCGCCTGGCTGAACGTCACCGGCACCTCGCAGTGCAGGTCGCGGCCGTCGCGCTTGAGAAACGGGTGCTCCTCGATCTCGATCATGCAGTAGCAATCGCCTGGCGGGCCGCCGTTGCCCCCCGGCTCGCCTTCGCCGGCCAGCCGCACGCGCACGTCGTTGTCGACGCCGGCGGGAATCGTCACGCGGCGCTCCACGTGCTCTTCGGTGAGACCCTCGCCGGCACACTCCCGGCACTTTTCCCGCACAATCCTGCCCGCGCCCTGGCAGGCCGGGCAGGTGGTTTGAAGGCGAAACACCCCCGCCTGCTGGATCACCTGGCCGCGGCCGGCGCAGTAGTCGCAGGGCACTGGTGCCGTGCCCTTCTTGGCTCCGCTGCCGTCGCAGGCGGCGCACGCCTCGTGCCGGGTGAATTCGATCGTCTTCGTGGCCCCCCGCGCCGCCTCCACGAGCGAGAGTGCCACGCTCGAAAATACGTCGCGGCCCTTGCGTGACCGGTTACCCGCCCGCCCGCCGCCGCCGAAGAATCCGCCGCCGAAGATGTCGCCGAAGGCTTCGAAAATGTCGCCGATGTCGTTGAAATCGTGGGTCGGCCCGCCCTGAAGGCCGGCATGGCCGTAGCGGTCATACCGCGACCGCAGCGTGTCGTCGGAAAGCACCTCGAACGCCCGCGCCGCCTCTTTGAAGCGGTCCGACGCCTCCGCGTCGCCCGGGTTTTTGTCGGGGTGATACCGGATCGCGAGTTTGCGGTATGACTCCGAAATCTGGCCCTTCGACGCGGTGCGTTCGACGCCCAAGACCTCGTAGAAGTCGCGCTGCGGGGTGGAGGGCATGAATGAAGGAGCCCGCACCGACGGCTAGCGGATGCTGCCTTCCGCGCGCCGCTTCTTGGGCTCGTCCTTGTCGAGGTTCGTGACCAGGGCTTCCGTGGTGAGCAACAGGCCGGAGATGCTCGCGGCGTTCGTGAGCGCCACCCGCACCACCTTCACCGGGTCGATGATTCCGGCCTTCAGCATGTCGACATACTCGCCCTTGTTGGCATCGTAGCCGATGTGCACGTCCTTGCCGGCCACCTCGTCGGCCACGACCGAGCCGTCGATCCCGCCGTTCTCGGCGATCTGCCGGATCGGAGCTTCGAGCGCCTGGAGCACGATGTCGACGCCGATCTTCTCGTCACCCTTGGCCTGCGAACGAGCCTTCTCCACCGCCTCGCGGCAGCGGAGCAGGGCCACGCCGCCGCCGGGCACGATGCCTTCCTCGACGGCCGCACGGGTGGCGTGGAGGGCGTCTTCGACGCGGGCTTTCTTCTGCTTCATCTCGGCCTCGGTGTCGGCGCCGACCGAGACGATCGCGACGCCGCCAGTCAGCTTGGCGAGCCGCTCTTGGAGCTTCTCGCGGTCGTACTCGCTTTCCGTGGCGTCGATCTGATTGCGGATCTGGTGCACGCGGGCCTGCACGTCGGCCTGCTTGCCGGCACCCTGCACGATCGTGGTTTCGTTCTTGTCGACCGTGATGCTCTTGGCCTTGCCGAGGTGAGAGAGGTCGAGGCTCTCGAGCTTCAGGCCGAGGTCTTCGCTGATCAGCGTGCCGCCGGTCAGCACGGCGATGTCGCCGAGCATCGCCTTGCGGCGGTCGCCGAAGCCCGGGGCCTTCGCGGCACAGATGTTGAGCACGCCGCGGAGTTTGTTCACCACGAGGGCCGTGAGTGCGTCGCCGTCGATGTCTTCGGCGATGATCAAGAACGGCTTGCCCGACTGGGCCACTTTTTCGAGCAACGGCAGCAGATCGCGGAGGTTCGAGATCTTCTTTTCGTGAATCAGGATCAAGCCGTCGTCGAGCTGGCAGTCCATCTCGGCGGTGCGATTGATGAAGTAGGGGGAGATGTAGCCCTTGTCGAACTGCATGCCATCGACGAACCGCACCGTGGTCTCCGTCGTCTTCCCTTCCTCGACGGTGATCACGCCGTCCTTGCCCACCTTTTGCAGCGCCTCGGCGAGCAGGTCGCCGATCGCGCGGTCGTTGTTGGCACTGATCGAGCCGACTTGGGCGATCTCCTCGGGCCGATCGACCTTCTTGGCGATCTCCATCAGATGGCCCACGGCCGCCGCCACGCCCTTCTCAATGCCCCGCCGCACGGCCGTGGGGTTGCTGCCGGCGGCCACCATCCGCGAGCCCTCGCGGAAGATCGCCCGGGCGAGCACCGTGGCCGTGGTGGTGCCGTCACCCGCCAGATCCGACGTCTTCGAGGCGACTTCATTCACGAGCTTCGCGCCCATGTTTTCGAACGGGTCTTCGAGGTCGACCTCCTTGCTCACCGTCACGCCGTCCTTGGTGACCGTCGGCCCGCCGAACGACTTGTCGATGATGACGTTGCGGCCCGTCGGGCCCATCGTCACTGCGACGGCGCCGGCGAGTTTCTCGACGCCCTTGAGCAGCTTGGCGCGGGCATTGTCGTCGAACATCAGTTGCTTGGGCACGGAACGATCTCCTCGAAGTGGTGGGTTGTGGACGGTGGTGGAAGCACCCTCACCTCCCGACCCCTCTCCCAGAGGAAGAGGGGAGGGAAAGTGGATAGTTAGCTCAAGACCTTGGCCAGGATGTCGCTCTCGCGCAGGATCTTGACGTCGTGGCCATCGATCTCGATATCGCTGCCGGAGTACTTGCCGTAGATCACTTCGTCGCCGATGGAGACGGAGAGGCTGGCCCGCTGGCCACTCTCGAGAAGTTTGCCGGGGCCGAGCGCCACCACGTGGCCGCGCTGTGGCTTCTCCTTCGCCGAGTCGGGCAGGACGATGCCGCCGGCAGTCCTCTCTTCGGCCTCGACAGGCTCCACCACCACACGGTCATCGAGCGGACGGATCTTCAGGTTTTTCGCAGCCATGAGAAACTCTCTCCAAAAGGGAAGGAAACGTTGCAAGTGTCGGGGGTCGGTTTCGCTCACATCATGCCGGGCATGCCCATGCCGCCCATGCCACCCATGCCGCCGCCCATGCCACCCATGCCGCCCATACCACCGCCCATGCCGTGATGATCGTGGCCGTCGCCGCCGGCCTCTTCCTCGGCCTTGGGAATCTCGGTGATCAGCGACTCCGTCGTGAGCAGGAGCGCCGCCACGCTGGCGGCATTCTGGAGGGCCGTCCGCACCACCTTCGCGGGGTCGATCACGCCGGCACTCACCAGATCGCAATACTCTTCTTTGTCGGCGTCGTAGCCATCGTTTTTGCCCTTCATGTGCCGCACGCGATTGACCACCACCGGACCGTCGACACCGGCATTCGCCGCGATCGCCTCGAGCGGATACCGCAGGGCATTCTTCACGATCGACGCCCCGAGCTTTTCGTCGCCTTCGAGGTCGAGCTTCTCCAGGGCCTTCTCGCTCCGCAGCAGGGCGACGCCGCCGCCCGGCACGATGCCTTCCGCCAAGGCCGCCTGCGTGGCGCTCTTGGCGTCTTCGATGAGTGCCTTCCGCTCCTTCATCTCCGTCTCGGTCGCCGCTCCGACGCTGATCTGGGCGACTCCGCCGGCCAGCTTCGCCAGCCGCTCCTGAAGCTTCTCGCGGTCGTAGTCGCTCGTCGTCTTCTCGATCTCCTCGCGGATCTGGGCCGCACGGCCGTCGATGGCCGCTTTCGTGCCGCCGCCACTCACGATCGTGGTGTTCTCAGCCTCGATGATCACCTTCTTGGCCCGGCCAAGGTCCGACAGCTTCACGGCGTCGAGGGCGATGCCGAGATCCTTGAAGATCGCCTGGCCGCCGGTGAGCACGGCGAGGTCGCCGAGGATCGCCTTGCGGCGGTCGCCGTAGCCGGGAGCCTTCACGGCCACGCTCTGCACGATGCCGCGCAGCTTGTTGACCACGAGCGTGGCGAGTGCCTCGCCCTCCACGTCTTCGGCGATCACGACGAGCGGCTTGCCCGCCTTGCTGATCGCTTCGAGCAGCGGCACCAGGTTTTTGGCGCTGGAAATCTTCTCCTCGAACAGGAGAATCGAGGGATTTTCGAATTCGCAGGTCTGCGAGTCGGCGTCGGTCACGAAGTGCGGCGACAGGAAGCCGCGATCGAACTGCATGCCCTCCACCACGTCGACGGTGGTCTCGGCCTGCTTGCCTTCTTCGACGGTGATCACGCCGTCTTTTCCGACCTTGAGGATCGCCTCTGCAAGCACGTTGCCGATCGTCGGATCGTTGTTGCCTGCGATCGTGGCGATCTGCATCAGCTCTTTCTTGTTCTTCTCGTTGATCGAGGTGGCCATCGCCAGAATCGACTTCGAGACCGCCTCCACGGCCTTGTGGATGCCGCGGGAGAGGGCCATCGGGTCGGCGCCCGCGGCGATCATCTTCAGGCCTTCCCGAAAGATCGCCTCGGCCAGCACTGTGGCCGTGGTGGTGCCGTCGCCGGCCACGTCGTTGGTCTTGCTGGCCGCCTCCTTGACGAGCTGGGCGCCGAGATTCTCGTAGGGATCTTCGAGGTCGATGTCCTCGGCAACCGTGACGCCGTCCTTGGTGACCTTCGGCGAGCCCCAGCCCTTATCGAGCACGGCATTGCGGCCCCGCGGGCCGAGCGTGCTTTTCACCGCGCGGGCGAGCTTCGAGACGCCAGCGAGCAGCGGCTGACGGGCCTCATCGTCGAACACCATTTGCTTGGCCACGATGCACTCCTTCGGGAACAGGTCGACAGAACTCACGGGCTCCAAAAACCCAACGGGTTTGGCAGCCTACACCAACACGGCCAAAAAGGGAGCAACCGGCGTGCCAAAGCCGCGGAACGGGGTGATCGACTGGAAAACCGCCGCCTGCGGCGTGGTGCAGCCCAGGCTCGGGGCCGCAGACGTGCCGTTTTGGCAGAGCCGCAGGGCGGCTTCAGTCGTGGCAGTTGAGCACGAAGCTGAAGAGCGTCTGCGACTGCGGGTCGAGGATCACGACCCAGTCGAAACTGATCGGGTAGGGGTCGCCCGACAGGCCGACGCCCATGGCTGCATCGACGGCCCGCCCGTCGAAGAATGCACGGAGGGTGGCCACCGCTGCCGGGCGGTCGGCCGGATCGTCGATCGCCGTGACGAGATCGAACGCCGATACCGTGCGCTTGATCTTCATGCGGCCGCGGGCGCACTCCTCGAACAGGGGCCGGTGATCGCTCGGCAGGAGCGGCAGCAGTTTGGACATCGAACCAGGCAGCTTTGCGAGGGTGCATGGCGTGCTGGTGGCTGCTGCGATCGCAATGTCGGTGGGCGCGAGGGCGTTGACGGCCTTGGTGACCGCCCGCGGCGCGACCGATTCGCCGCGCTCGCCCGCCACGCCACTCGTGCACTGAGTCGCCGAGGCTGCGATCAGCACGATGCAGCAGACGAAAGCTCGATGTCGACAAAGATGGTAGAGGCGGTGCATGACTGAATCTCCGGGGTTTGGCCTAAGGAGATAAACGAGCCCGGCCGCAAGAAGGGGCAAAGCCTGGGCAAGATTGGAGATCGGCTGGTTTCAGGCCGCGTTGCCCCGGTGATTCCGGTGTGGTATGATTCGGGTGTTCGGAATCGATGAGGGCAATCGGTCGGCCACGGGCTGACTTCGCCATTGCCGCGATCGCATCTTTCGCAGCGTTCGCCTTCCGGTTGATGTCGGCCTCTTGGGCCGACTCCCGGGCACGGCGGCGGTTCGGCAGGCAGTGATCCATCGCCGGGATCGCTTTGCCACTGTGGCTTCGCCCCCTCCAGGTCTGTTCCTGGTCCGCGCGTGCTCTGTTTCTCTGGAAGGAAAATCCATGGTGAACCCCGCTTCTGATTCGATTGCCACCCCGACCTTCGCCGACCTCGGCCTCTCGGCCGTCACGCTCCGCGCGCTCGCCGACGAGGGCTATGCCACGCCCACGCCGATCCAGGCCAAGGCCATTCCCCACGTGCTTGCCGGCCGCGACCTCTTTGGCTGCGCCCAGACGGGCACCGGCAAGACGGCCGCCTTCACGCTGCCGCTCATCGAGCGGTTGCGGGCTGCCCCCGGCCGCGCCGCGGCACGGCGCTGCCGCGTGCTCGTGCTCGCCCCCACGCGGGAGCTCGCCGCCCAGATTCACGAGAGCGTGCGGGCCTATGGCCGGCATGCCGGAACGACCGCGGCCGTGATCTACGGCGGCGTGAGCCAGCGGCCCCAGGCCGATGCTCTCGCCCGCGGCGTAGACGTGCTCGTGGCCACCCCCGGCCGGCTGCTCGATCTCGTGGGCCAGCGGCTCGTCGATCTGCGAAGTGTCGAGTTTCTCGTGCTCGACGAGGCCGACCGGATGCTCGACATGGGCTTCATCCACGACGTGCGCCGGATCGTGGGCATGCTGCCGCGCGACCGCCAGACGCTCTTCTTCTCGGCGACGCTGCCGGCCGAGGTCCGCGAACTCGCCGACTCGATGCTCCGTGACCCGCTCGAGGTGAAGACAGCCCCGCAGGCCACGTCGGCCGAGACGGTCACGCAGTCGGTGTATCACGTGGCCAAGCAGGAAAAGAAGCAGCGGCTCGTGCAGCTGTTGCGCGAGGAGCCGATCTCGCGCGTGATCGTGTTCACCCGCACGAAGCACGGGGCCGACAAGCTGCACCGCGATCTCGACAAGGCGGGCATCTCGGCGGCGGCGATCCACGGCAACAAGTCGCAAAACCAACGGGAGCGGGCGCTCGCGGCGTTCAAGTCGCCGCGGCCGCCGGTGCTGATCGCGACCGACATCGCCGCCCGCGGGATCGACGTCGACGCCGTGTCGCACGTCGTGAACTACGAGCTGCCACACGAGCCGGAAACCTACGTGCACCGGATCGGCCGCACGGGCCGGGCCGGGCAGTCGGGCACGGCCGTCAGCTTCTGCGACCACGAAGAGCGGCCGCGGCTGGCCGCGATCGAACGGCTCATCCGGATGAAGATCCCCGCGGAGAACGCACCGGACGGCATTGCGGCCCCCATCGAGCCGCAGTCTGAGGGCGGGCACGAGCGTCGGCCACGCGGCGGACAGTCACGCGGGCGAGGGCGGCAAGGCGGCTCGCGCCGGAGCGAGCGCTCGTCGCGCACGGAGCGACGCGGCGCACCCCACGCGGCAGCCGTGGCCTCACCAGCACCAGCAGCGGCTGGCCGCGCGAAGCGCAGCAAACACCGCCGCGCTCTGTAAGCGGCAAAGCTCGAGCCCGAGGCGTGAGCCGAGTGGATGCCCTTCTTGCGATTCGGGCTTTCCAAAACTGCTCCGGAAGCCCGAGGCGTAAGCCGAGTGGATGCCCCTCTTGCGCTTCGAGCTTTCCAAAACTGCTCCGGAAGCCCGAGGCGTAAGCCGAGTGGATGCCCCTCGCGGGCTCACGGGGCCCAGTCGATCGGGCCCTCGAGCCCGCGGCAGAACGCAGCCAGCAGATCGGCGGCCCGGTCGGCGTCGTCGAGCGAGATCGTCTCGACAGCCGAGTGCATGTAGCGATTGGGCACGCTCACGAGGCCCGTCGCCACACCGGCCCGCGTGGTCTGCAGCACGTTCGCATCCGTCGGCGTGGCACGGCCGCTGGCGGCGAGCTGCACCGGGATCTCCTTCGCTTTGCCGGCGGCGAGGAGCCGATCGACCACGTGCGGGTTCATGTTCGGCCCACGGTACACCACCGGGCCCTTGCCGAGGCCGATGTCGCCCTCCGACTTCTTGTCGATCGTGGGGCAGTCGGTGGCGTGCGTGACGTCGACGGCGATCGCCACGTGCGGATCGACGGCATACGAGCTCGTCTGCGCGCCGCGGAGGCCGATCTCTTCCTGCACGGTGGAGGCCACAGAGAGCGCACAGGGCAGGGGGCCGGCCGCGCTCGCCCGGCGAAACGCCTCGAGCACGACCCACAGGCCGATCTTGTCGTCCATCGCCACGGAGCAGGCGCGGTTGTTGCGGAGCGGTTGGAACTTCAGCTCGAACGTCACGCAGTCGCCCACACGGACCACGCTCTCGGCGTCGGCCTTGTCGGGCGCGCCGATGTCGATCCACAGATCCTTCATCTTCGGCACGACCTTGCGCTCCTCGTCGGTGAGCAGGTGGATCGGCTTGCGGGCGATCACGCCCGGCACCGGGCCCGACGCCGTCCAGATCACGACCCGCGAGCCCACGAGCTGCATCGGATCCCAGCCGCCGATCGGCTGCACGGAGATGTAGCCTTCCGAATCGATGTATTGCACGATCAGGCCGATCTGGTCGCAGTGGCCCGCGAGCAACATCCGCGTGGGAGCCCCCGCGTTCTTCACGCCGATCACGTTGCCGTGGGCGTCGGTATGAATGGTGTCGGCGACGCCGCCGAGATAGTCGCGCACAATTCTTTGGATCGGCTGCTCGTAGCCCGACGGGCTCGGCGTTTCCAGAAGGCGGATCAAAAACTCACGGGCGGCGGTTTCCAAGGCGGAGACTCCGAGGGGGGGCGGCGGGCGTCGCCGCGACGACCACGTTATAACCGCTGCGGAGATCTGGCGACGCGTCACGCACGAAGCGCACGAAGATTGCTGGGCCCCCGAGCACGCATGCCCCCTCCCGATTCCCCAGCACTCTCGTTCGCAGCAGCCGAGCGCAACGTGCGGCTGTTCGTGGCCTTCCGCATCCTGTTCAACGCGCGGTTCTACTACCCCGTGTTCATGGTGATGTTTCTCGACTTCGGCATCTCGGTCGAGGCGTTCGCGTTGCTCAACGCGATCTGGGCGGCGGCGATCGTGCTGCTCGAGGTGCCGTCGGGGGCGCTCGCCGATCTCATCGGCCGGCGCCGGCTCGTCGTCGCCGGGGCGGCCTTGATGGTGATCGAGATGGCGATCCTCGTGCTCGTGCCCGTGCCGTCGGCCTGGGTGCTACCGGCGCTCGTGGCCAACCGCATCCTGAGCGGCGCCGCCGAGGCCTTCATCTCCGGGGCCGACGAGGCGCTGGCCTTCGACTCACTCGCCGCCGCCGGTCGCGCCGCCGACTGGCCCAAGGTGCTCGAGCGGCTGATGCGGGCGGGCGGCGTGGTCACCATCGTGTGCATGGTCACGGGCAGCCTCGCATACGATCCCGCACCGCTCGACGCGCTGGTGCGGGGCGCGGGCTTCGCCGGGGGCTTGAGCCGGGCCGCGACGTTTCGCCTGCCGATCTGGCTCACGCTCGGCTCCGCCCTCGGGGCCCTCGCGGCGGCCGTGGCGATGCGCGAGCCGCCGCGTTCCTCACCGGGCCACGCCGACCCGCTGGCGACGTTTCGCCAGACAGCGACCACCGGTCGGTGGATCGTCGCCCGGCCGCTGGTGCTGCTGGTGATCGTGGCGGGAGTGCTCATCGACATGCCGATCCGGCAGGTGCTCGTCGTGTCGAGCGAAATCTACGAGCAGATCGGCATTCCGCCGTCGGCATTCGGACTGGTGAGCGCGGCCGCGGCGCTTCTCGGGCTAGCGCTGGCGGGGCCGCTGCGGTGGTTGGCGCTCGACGCGAGCGCGAGCCGCAACGGCCTGCTGCTGGCGGCGGTCACGCTCGTGGGGCTCGCCGGCACGGCGGCGTTCGTGCCCGTCGTCGGCGTCGTGTTCGTGATCCTGCTCTCCACCGCGATGCGGATGGTCACGTTTCTGCAGAGCCACTACCTCAACCAGCTCGTCGACTCGGGGCGGCGGGCGACGGTGCTCAGCTTCCGCGGACTCGCGGTGAACGTGGGCTACGGAGCTGGCTGCGTCGTGTTTGCCGCCGCGACGGCCGCGATCGGGCGGGTGGCGGGCGGCGACGCGTGCTTTCGGATCGTCGTCAGCCTGCTTCCCTGGGCATTTCTTTTGGCGTGCGGAGCGTTCTACGCGTGGACGCGGCGGCTGATTCCCGATCCGCAGCCGCTGGCACGGCCCGGCGGATTCCGCTCGCCGCCGCTGACGACGGCCTGACAGCACGGCGTCAGCGCACGATGTCAATCATGAGCGGCTCGGGGTAGCCAGCCGCCTGACGGTGGAACCGTAGGCCAAGCTCCTTCAGCCGTTTGGCGATGTCACGGTAATGGTAGCCGGCGAGCCGTCCCGTCAGGTAGCGGCGGCGAGCGGATAATCGAAACGCTCGCAAGCCTCTGGCAAACGACCGGCCGTTGCTTCATCCGTAACGAATCTCACTTCCAGAGCTGACGTTCTCCCCGTTTCTTGATCCATCCGGGACGTCAGGTTTTTTGACCTTGGCATCACCAGAAAGGATGGGTTTTTGGACGGGAAAGAAGCAGTTTTCGGAGGAGCAGATCGCGTTCGCGCTGCGGCATGCTGAGTCGGGCACTTCGGTGGCCGAGATCATCCGCAAGCTGGGGATCAGCGAGCAGACCTTCTACCGTTGGGAGAACAGCAAGCTCAAGCAACTGGTCGCCGACTTGAGTCTCGACAAGAAGATGCTGCAGGACGTGCTCTCAAAAAAACTTTAAGGCCCGCTGTACAGCGTGTTCTGGTGCGGGAAGTGCAGGTCGCGTATCGGGTGGCCGAGCGTCGTGCCTGCCGTGTTCTGGGGTTTTCCCGAACGACCTACCGTTACCGAAGCAGACGCGATCCGCGGGCCGAGCTTCGTATTCGACTTCGAGACCTGGCGGCCAGTCGGATGCACTATGGATATCCGCGGCTCTGGGTGCTCCTGCGTCGTGAAGGCCGCCGACCGGGCAGACCAATGAGAGCTGGAGCATGGACTTCATGGCCGATCAGCTGGTCGGCGGGCAGCGGTTCCGGCTGCTGACGCTAGTCGATAACCATAGCCGTGAGAGCTTGGCCATCGAGGTCGGCCAGCGGCTCACCGGAGACGATGTCGTGCGGGTCTTGGAGCAGGTGACTTCGCATCGCGGTAAGCCGCAAAGTATTCGAGTCGATAACGGTCCCGAGTTCGTCTCGCAGAGCTTGGATATGTGGGCCTCCTTTAACGGCGTGAAGCTCGACTTCAGCAGACCAGGAAAGCCCACGGATAACGCAGTGATCGAATCATTCAACGGCAGGCTTCGTGATGAGTGCTTGAACCAGCATTGGATCTTGTCGCTCGACGAAGCCCGAGCCGTGACAGAAGCGTGGAGGGAGGACTACAATCGCGTCCGTCCGCATGGTGCTCTGGGCAACCGGACGCCGTCGGAGTTCGCGCGGCCGGTAGATGGGCATGCCCATCTACCGGCCCTGCATGGCTAACAACTCGGTTGGTACCAAGTTGGGGGCAGCGTCAGCTCTGGAAGTGAGATTCGTTACGGATGAAGCAACGGCCGGTCGTTTGCCAGAGGCTTGCGAGCGTTTCGATTATCCGCTCGCCGCCGCTGACGACGGCCTGACAGCACGGCGTCAGCGAAGGATCTCGATCGCGAACGGCGCGGGATAGCCCGTTCAATGGCACTTCCGCACCGGTCTTCCGGCTGACGGACTGCCCTTGAGCAGCGAGATCGGGCGTTTCAGCCGTCCGGAGGCGGTTCGCCAAAATGCTGCGCATTCGCTTCGGAACCGAGATGACCCACTGTCGGACAGGCACCGGCGGGATGACTCGGTCGGCGACGTGGGCGTTCGTATTGCCCCAGAACGAATCCCCGGCGTCGACGTCAGAGCAAGTCGATGAACTCTTGTGTCGACAAGCCCATGTCGTCGATCAACCCGTGCAGGGTGCCACGTTTCAGTGTGCGTCCCATGTGAACCGGCACGACGATCGTCGTAGAACCAAGTTCCGTGGTACGAACATAGACTGCATGGCTGCCCTTTTGGCGGTCGAACACGAATCCCGCCTTCTCCGCCACTGCGAGCAGTTGCCGGGCCGTTACGGCCGGCAGCTGCGTCATACAGCGACCTCGACCGGCTTGATCAGAAGATCCTCGACCGGAATCGGTTCGCCTCTGGCGGCCAGGCTTTCGAGATAAGCCTCGATCGCTTCGCGGACGTTGGCAACTGCCTCATCCACGGTATCTCCCTCGGAGTGGCAGCCCTTGAGGCTGGGACAAAACGCGTGGAAGCCGCCCTCCGCTTCGCGTTCGAGAACCACCGTGAAATGATGTTTGGTCATCGCTTCGCCTCGTTTGATCAATGCCCACAACCGGTCGCGGCTCTCTTCAAGTATACCGTCAAGGGGCAGGAGTGAGACATCCGAGGGACCTTGACTCACTCACAGATGGTTACCCTCTCCGATCACGAACGCATGGTGCGCTGCTACCGTGACGGCCTGACAGCACGGCGTCAGCGCACGATGTCGATCGTGAGCGGCTCGGGGGCGAGTGCGCCCGAGAAGTCGAGCCGCCAGGGCTCGGCGTCGGGCCGGGGCTTCGTCGTGGTGACGACGCCGTTCGTCCCAGGCACGCCGGGCGTGTCGGCGGCGGAGTAGGTCACGGTCACCCGCACCGGTGCCGCGACCGGCCCAAGCTTCTCGTCGAGCTTGAAGTCGCCATTACGGATCCGCGCCGTGGCGACCGCCGCCCGCGGATTCTCTGGCACGAACGAAATCATGCCCCAGCTGACGGGCTGGCCGTCGATCGTGACCCGGCCCTTCACGGGCACTCGGCTGGCCACGGCGAGAAACCCACGGTCGCGGAGCCAGGCGGCGAGGCGATCGGGCCAGGTTGAGAGCACGGGATCGCCGAGGGCGAAGCCGACGCCGTGGGGCCCGCGCTCGAAGACGTGCAGCTCGGCGGGCACACGCTCGCGTCGGCAGGCGAGGTAGAAGCTGACGGCATTCTCGGCCGGCACGCCGGTATCCTCGTCGGTCTGAAAGAGAAACGTGGGCGGCGTGGCGGCCGTCACGCGCGTGTCGGTGTCGAGGCGGCGGGCCGCGTTGTCGTCGTCTGCGGCGGGCCCGAGCAGGTTCTTGCGGGAGCCGCGATGCGAGTGGGCCGCGGTCAGGGAGATCACGGGATAGCCGAGCACTGCGACATCGGGCCGCGCGCTCACCGCGTCGACCTCGTCGTCGGTCGTCCCCGCGGGCCGCTCGTCGAAGAGCGTGGCGGCCATCGAGGCCAGGTGCCCGCCCGCCGAGAAGCCGATGATGCCGATCCGCTGAGGGTCGACCTGGTATCGCGCGGCGTTGGACCGGACGTGTCGCAGCGCCCGCTGCACGTCGATCAGCTGCACGGGGTAGTGGTAGCCCTTGCTGCCGAGCCGATAGTGGAGCACGAAGGCCGTCGCCCCGATTCCATTGGCCCAGCGGGCGATCTGGGTGCCCTCGTGGTCGGCCGCGAGTGCGCCGTAGCCGCCTCCCGGGCAGATCACGAACGCAGGTCCGCCGGCCGCGTCATCTGCTGCCGGATAGACCTCGAGAAAGGGCTGATCGGCCGCGGCCGTGCCCGTGGTGAGCGGGGCGCCGTTCGGCCAGAGTGGCACCGCTTGCGGCTCCGCAGCCGCCGCCAGCCGGAGAGGGCTCAGGGCGAGCATCAGCGCGCACGTCGCCACTCCGAGACGAAGCACATTCGACACACCAACGGACGCATGGCTCAGCATCGGCAAGCTCCCCGTTTGGTGCGGCCAGCACAGCCGCGGGAGCAAAACGTATCACGAACCCATTAAAACCGCATCCCGACGCCCGTATCGAAGTAGTAGCCGGCGGCGTCGTTGGTGAGGCCCCATCCCATGCGGGCCCCGATTTCGAACCGCGGGGTGATCATGAAGTGCGTACCGGGGCCGACGAACGGCCGTACGGAGTCGTCGGGGAGGCCCTGCGTCCACGACCCGAACCACTCGGCATGGACCTCCCACCGCGGCGTCACGGGCATGCGCAGCACCGCCGACGGCATCCAGCGGTCAAATCGCCCCTCCTCGCTGTCGGCCCAGGCATAGCGGATCGCGGTGTCGAACCGCCATGTGTTGGTGAATTCCCAGCCGAAGGCATACGTGGCCACGGGCTCGGTGCCCCACACCTCGCCGGCGACGGGCGTGAAGCCCTCAATGATGGCCGCGCTCCGCGGGATCCAGCCATCCTGGTCGGTGACCCGAACCTTCGCCCCGTAGAGAATGGTCGCTTCTTCGCCGCCTGCTTCGCTGAGCGGGGCCTCGCCCACCTCCACGGCCGACACGACGCTGCCCCCGGACCCCTGTTCGTAGTTGACGCCGAGCCGCCATTCGAACCGCTCCCGCGTGCCGAGCCGGACGAGCAATTCGGGAAAGCTGTTTGTCGCGGGCGTCCCTCGATTGTCGATCCACACGTACGACGCTTCGACGATCGTCGTGCCGAGTTTGGCGGTGGTCGTCGCGGGCGTGAAGGCGTCGCGGTCGGTGTTGAGCTCCTCAAACTCGCTGCCGAACGCCGGGCAGAGCACGAGGCACGAGACCGCGAGCAAGGAGGCTGTTCTCCGCACGGTGCTCATTCCGCTTGCTCCCCCGCAATACCTTGTTCTCCTATTTCGACCACCACGGCGTGCAAAGTGCAGGGCCGAGGCCGCGGCTCGTGCTCATCCACGGACGGCTGCTCGAAGTGCCGTCAAACTGCAGGGGTTGTGCGGGCGTCGGCTTGGCCGACCTCGCCGACGTTCCATCTGCCGGCCGCCGAGCCGTCATGATCCGCACGACCCTCACGCGCCGCGCTGCGGTGATTGCCGCCCGTGCTTTCGGGCGAAGAGCGGCCTCATTACGATCGAGGGCTGACGGCAGGTGCCTGATGCCCAGGTCAGCCGTGAGGAGCCGCGGATGAGCGAACCAGTGCGGGTCGGCGTTGTCGGCATGGGAACCGTCGGGTCGGGCGTGGTGCGCCTGCTCGTGGAGTCGGCCGACCACATCGAGCGGCACGCCGGCCGGCCGATCGTCGTCGCCAAGGCCGTCGTGAAGGACGTCGCCAAGGCGCGGAGCGTCGACGTGCCAGGCGGACATCTCTCGGCCGACTACCACGACGTCTCGCGCGATCCGTCGATCTCGGTCGCGGCCCTGCTCGTGGGCGGCCTCGAGCCCGCGCGGACGATCATGATCGATCTGCTCGAGCACGGGAAGGACGTGGTCACGGCCAACAAGGCGCTGCTCGCCGAGCACGGCCCAGAGCTCTTCGAACTCGCCCGACGCAAGGGGCGGTCGATCGCGTTCGAGGCGGCCGTGGCGGGCGGCATCCCGATCGTGGCTGCGATCGGCGAATGCCTGGCGGCGAACCGCATCGAGAGCATCCGCGGCATTTTGAACGGCACGAGCAACTTCATCCTCACGCGGATGGAGGAAGACGGCGCCGACTATGCCGACGTGCTCAAACTCGCGCAGGAGAAGGGCTTCGCGGAGGCGGACCCTTCGATGGACGTCGACGGCACCGACGCCACGCAGAAGCTCGCGATCCTGGCCCACCTCGCGTTTGGCGTGTGGGTGCCGTGGGGCGAGATTCCGCGCATGGGCATCGAGGGAATCGACCTCGGTCTCTTGCGCTACGCGGCGGAGCTCGGCTACCGCATCCGGCTCGTGGCCGTGGCCAGCCGGAGCGACGGGCGGCTCGCGATGCGCGTGGCCCCGGCGCTCGTGAAGCAGGGCACGCCGCTCGCGGAAACCCGCGGTGCCTACAACGCCGTGAGCATCGTGGGCGACGCCGTGGGGCGGATGTTCTTCCACGGCCTCGGGGCCGGGCAGATGCCGACGGCATCGGCCGTCGTGGCCGACATCATCGACACGGTGGTGGGCCGGACCGCGATCACGTTTAAGACGACAGGCGTGCTCTCGGCCGACTCGCCCGCGGCCCGGATCGCCGGCGTGGACATGCTCGAGCGGCACTTCCTCCGGATTCGCGTCAAGGACCGCCCGGGCGTGCTCGCCCGGATCACGGGCATCCTCGGCGAACACGGGATCTCGATCGCCTCCGTGATCCAGCACGACGCCAGTCAAGCGGGCGATGCGACCGTGCCGCTCGTGATCATGACGCACCCCTGCGGCTCGAACGCGATCCGCAAAGCGGTCGACCACATCGACGCGGCCGACGTCGTCAGCGGCCGGAGCGTGTGCCTGAGCGTCCTCGACGAGTGACCCCACGCGAGCAACACCCATGAAATACGTGATCGTGATTCCCGACGGCGCAGCCGACGCTCCGCAAGACGCGCTTGGTGGCAAGACGCCGTTCCAGGCCGCACGGACTCCGGCGCTCGACGCCCTCGCCGCCCGCGGCCACGTCGGCCTCACGAACCACGTGCCCGAGAGCCTGCCGCCCGGCTCCGAGGTGGCCTGCATGAGCCTGATGGGCTACGACCCGCTCGCGTATTTCACCGGCCGCGCGCCGCTCGAGGCGGCGGCCCAGGGCATCGTGCTCGGGCCCCACGACTGGGCCGTCCGGTGCAATCTCGTGACGATCGCGCCCGGCGACAGCGGCCCCATGATGGAAGACTTCACGGCCGGCCACATCTCGACCGAGGAGGCGGCGGACCTGCTCGCGGCCTGCCAGCGGGGCCTCGCCGCCGAATTCCCCGACCTTGCCGGCTGGGAATTCAAGCCCGGCGTGAGCTACCGCAACCTCCTCATCCATCGTGGCCGCGACGCTGCGCCGGCACCGCTCTCGGGCGACCTGCGGGCCACGCCGCCGCACGACCTCATGGACAAGCCCATCGCCGACGCGTTTCCCCGCGGGTTCGGCAGCCGCCTGCTCGCCGACATCATGGGGCGGAGCGCCACGTGGCTGGCCGACCATCCCGTGAACAAGGCGCGGCTCGCCGCTGGCAAGCGGCCCGCCACGCATGTCTGGCTGTGGGGGGTGGGGAAGGCGCCGGCGTTCGAGCCCTTCCACGAGAAGTACGGCACGAGCGGCACGATGATCACGGCGGTCGACCTGCTCCGCGGCCTGGCGGCCCTCGCCGGCTGGAAGCGGCGCGAGGTGCCCGGGGCCACCGGCTACCTCGACACCGATTACGCGGCGAAGGGCCGGGCGGTGATCGACGAGCTTTCGCACACCGACCTCGTGTGCGTGCACGTCGAGGCACCCGACGAAGCCAGCCACCAGGGCAACGCCGCGGAGAAGGTGAAGGCGATCGAGGAGATCGACGCCAAGATCGTGGGCCCGATTGCGAAGCACCTCGAATCGCTGGGCCCCCACCGGATTCTCGTGTGCCCCGATCACCCCACATTCATCGCCACGAAGACGCATTCCCGCGGCCGGGTGCCGTTCGTGATCGCCGGCAGCGACATCGCCGCCGGAGTGCAAAAAACCTTCGACGAGGTGGCGGCGGCGGCGAGCGGCCGGGTGCTGGAGCCGGGCTGGAAACTGATGGGCACGTTTCTTGGAAAGGACGGGATGGTCTGATGGCGCTGGTGGTGCAAAAGTTCGGCGGGACGAGCGTGGCCGACCCACAGAAGATCGTGGCGGCGGCGCAGAAGGCCATCGCGCGGCATCAGGAAGGCAAGCAGGTGGTCGTCGTCGTGAGCGCGATGGGCCACCAGACCGACATCCTCGTCGATCTCGCCAAGGCGATCACCGATCGGCCCAGCGCCCGCGAAATGGACATGCTGCTCTCAACGGGCGAGCAGGTGAGCGTGGCGCTCTTTGCGATGGCGATCCAGTCGCTCGGCCACAAGGCCGTGAGCCTCACCGGGGCCCAGATCGGCATCCGCACCGACTCGACCCACACGAAGGCCCGGATCAAGTCGATCTCCACCGATCATGTGAAGAAGCTGCTCGCGGACGGAGCGATCGTGATCGCCGCCGGGTTCCAGGGGATCGACCAAAACGGCAACATCACCACGCTCGGCCGCGGCGGCTCCGACACGACGGCCGTGGCGCTGGCCGCCGTCCTCGACGCGGACCTGTGCGAGATCTACACCGACGTGGACGGCGTCTACACGACCGACCCGCGGATGCTTCCGGAGGCGCGTCGCCTCGGCTCGATCAGCTACGACGAGATGCTCGAGCTCGCGAGCCTCGGCGCGGGCGTGATGCACTCGCGGTCGATCGAATTCGCCAAGAAATTCGGCGTCAAGGTGCTCGTGCGGTCGAGCTTCAAGGACGTGCCCGGCACGGTGATCCTCTCGGCGGAGGAGTCGACGCCCCGGCCGGCGAGCGGCGTGGCCCTCGCCAAGGACGAGGCCCGGATCACGCTCGAAAATGTGCCCGATCAGCCGGGATCGAGCCACGCCCTCTTCTCGCGGCTGGCCGCGAGCGGCATCGCCGTCGACATGATCGTGCAAAATGTCGGCCAGGGAGGCCGGGCCGACATCTCGTTTACCGTGCCGGCCGACGACCTCGCCGAGGCCCTCGACCTGTCGTCGGCCGTTGCCAAGGAGCTCGGGGCGTCGGGCGTCTCGCACGACGCTGCCCTGGCGAAGGTGAGCGTCGTGGGCGTAGGGATGGAGCGTGAGGAAGGCGTCGCTGGCCGGATGTTCTCGGCGCTCTCCGCGGCCGGCATCAACGTCCGCATGATCACCACGAGCGAAATCAAGATCTCGGCGCTCGTCGACAAGTCCGACGCCCAGGCGGCGGTGCAGGCGGTCCATCGGGCCTTCGGCCTCGAGGCCGAGACGGTGGACGGCGAGGCCGACGTGGCCGGCACGCAGCTTGTGAAGTCGAGCCCGCTGGAAGTCGTGCAGCGGCTCGAGGGGATGGAGGATCTCGCGATCGAAGACTGCCAGCTCGACTCGTCGCAGGCGCTTGTCACGTTTACCGATCTGCCCGATACGCCCGGCGTCGCTGCCGCCGTGTTCGAGGAGGTGGGCCGGGCCGGCCTCAACGTCGACATGATCGTGCAGAGCCACCCGCGCGACGGCCGGGCCGAGATCTCGTTCACCGTGCCCGCCGGCGATCGCGACAAGGCGACCGACGTGGCGAAGAAGATCGCCGCGGCCCGGGGAGCGAAGGTGGCCGACGTGCCGCACGTGGCCAAGCTCTCGATCACGGGCGTGGGCATCCGCAGCCATGCGGGCGTGGCCGACCGGCTCTTCAAGCCGCTCGCCGACGAGGGGATCAACATAGACCTCGTGAGCACGAGCGAGGTGCGGCTCAACGTGGTCGTGGCCGCGGAGCACGGCGAGAAATCGCTGCGTGTGCTGCGCAAGGCGTTTGGCGTCTGACCAGGGAGAGACCGTCATCATGGCCGAAACCATCTTTTCGAAGATCATCGACCGCAAGATCCCGGCCCGGATCGAGTACGAAGACGACCGCTGCCTCGCCTTCCATGACGTCGCCCCGCAGGCCCCGACGCACGTGCTCGTGATCCCGAAGCAGCCGATCCCGTCGCTCGCCGATCTCGAGCCCGCCGACGAGGCCCTCGTGGGCCACCTCGTCCTCGTAGCCACGCAGCTCGCCGCCAAGCTCGGCCTCGGTGACGGCTACCGGCTCGTGGTCAACTGCGGCCGCGACGGCGGCCAGTCGGTGGACCATCTCCACGTCCATCTGCTCGGCGGCCGCCAGTTGCGCTGGCCGCCAGGGTGACACGCCCCTCTTCCACGGCACCGCTTGCAGAGCGAGGCATGGGGGGAAGGCTCAGTGGCGTCGCCCGGTGAACTTCCAGCCTTCGTCATCCTTCGACACCACGTGGCACCGCGTCGCCACTCTCCAGAGTGCTTTGTGGACCGGCGTCGGATCATAGCGATAGAGATCAGGAAAGTGTGCCTGCACGGCACGCGTTGCCTTGACGGCGTGGTAATGCGGGATCTGAGCATCCATGTGATGCGCGACGTGCGTGCTGCCGATGTGATGATGCAGGAAATCGAGTACGGCGCCATATGGCCGATCAACCGTCATGAACGCACCTTTGACCCACGTCCACTCCTGGTCGTCAAAGTGCGGAACATCGACGTCCGTGTGCTGGAGCCACGTGTACAAGACAAGCCAGAAGTTCACGACCAAGTAGGGGCCGACGTAGACGGCGAGGACCGGGAGAAAACCCGAGAAATACGTCCACGAGCCGAGCAGGCCGAGCATGGCCAGCACGCCGATGTCCGACAACCACACCTTGCGGCGCCACTCGCCTGGAAAGAGTGCCGCGGAGAATGGCCAGGCCGGCCAGAAGTGATTGGTCGCCCCCCGAGCCGGGCCACCCGTGGCACCGGTCAACAGGTAAAGCGGCCATCCGCACGTGAAGTGGAGGACGATCTGAACAATGGCAAACGCCTCATCCCCAATCGTCGCCTGCCACCACTGGCAAGCTTTGCCGCTGGCCGACGAGTCGCGCAGTGGCACATGCGTTTCACCGAGGTCGAGGTGATTGGTGCGGGCATGATGCAACGCATGGCTGCGTTGCCAGGAAAAATACGGCACCAGCAAGGCACTGTGCAGGCAGTAGCCGATCAGATCCTGCAGCCAGTTGTGCTTCGAAAACGCCCGATGACCACACTCGTGCGCGACGACCCAGCACCCTGTGCCGGCGGTTCCGGCCACGACGGCGTAGGCGATCCACGCAGGCAGCCATGACCAGGTGAGCGGAATCAGGGTGTACGCGAGGGCCCCGCTGCCGATCGTCATCGCCAAGGACAAACACAACGAGATCGACGACTTGATCAGGTTGCGATCGAAGCATTCGTCGGGGATGACCGCGAGCACTTCCCGCTTCGTCGGATACCGTTTTTCCGCGGTCGGGCAGGAGGCCGTGCGATGACCACTGGCCCCTGACGACGAAAGATGCTCCAGCTCACAGATACTCTGCACGACCGTCCTCTGTCGCAGGGTAGAAACCGGAAAATTAGCCCCCTGACGGGGTTTCTTCAAGGAGTGCTTTTGTACTGGCTCGGTCGGCCGTAATCGCCGAGGGCCCGCCGGGTTCTCACGGCTGTGGCGGAGCCTTGCGGGCGGCCCAGGCCGAGGCCCGATTGAAGGCCAACGCCACGATCACCAAACCGCCCGCGTAAACCAGCGGCATCGAGCCGTAGGCGGCGTCCTTCGGATTGATGGCGACAAGAAGAAACAGGACGACCGCCGTCACGCTCGTCAGCGACAGACCGGTGAACACGACGCTCCAGGCTTCCCACTTCATGACAAGACTCCATGTTGTTCAAGAGATCGTTCCGCAGTGCTGAGGGCTCGCCGAGCCGAGTCATCGAGTTGCCTCGGCCGGCCGCCGGCAGGCATGAGCATCGCGCCGGCGAAGAGCCCGAACTTTGCGATCGTCGAGACCCGGGCCCGCTCGTCGAGCACCTCGTAGCCTCGCCTTCTGATCCTGGTTCCGATCGCATGATAGATTCTCGCCGCCGCCCGCACAGCCAAGCGGGAATCGGCATCGAGCGCCGCGATCCCCGCCTGCCCGGCGGTGTAATAGCCGTTGGCGACCTCGAGGATCGTCCGCACGCCCCGCCGCACCCGCGCTGGGTCGGGCGGCCCGCCGTCTGGCCGCAGGCCATCGGTCCATTCGATCGGCAGGTAGCAGCGACTCCGCCGCCAGTCTTCCGCGACGTCGCGGGCGATGTTCGTGAGCTGCATGCCCATGCCGAGCGCCGCGGCATGGGGGAGATGGCGGCGATCCTCGAGGCCGAGGATCGGACACATGAGCACGCCGACGGCCCCGGCGACGCGGAAGCAATATCGCCAGAGGTCGGCCTCGTGGAAGCCGGCCGCCGGCGTGAGGTCTGACCGCATGCCCTCGAGCAGGGCCGACGCCGCCGCGATCGGCAGGGCGTGCCGGCCGACGAGCTCCGCCAGCCAGAGGCTCTCAGGGGCGACCGGCCTTGTGCCGGCGGCGATCCGGCGCACGTCGTCGTCGGCTTGGTGGACGAACTCCAACGCCTCCTCTGGCGCGGCGGCGGTGTCGACGCCGTCGTCGCACCACCGACACCAGGCGTAGAGACGCTCGACGTCGGCCCGCTTGGCTGCCGGCAAGAGCCGGCTGGCAAACGAGAACGAGCGGCTGTGCCGCCGGATCGATTCCCCCGCGGCCGGGCCGCTAACTGCCGACAACATGGAAGTCAGCCGCGATCGTGTCGCAGGTGGCCTTGGCGGAGTTGACGACGCCGGGCACGCCGGCCCCTGGGTGGGTGCCCGCTCCGACGAGGTACAGCCCGGGGATGTCCGGATCGCGGTTGTGAGGACGGAGGTAGGCGCTCTGCATCAGCGTCGGAGCGACCGAGAAGGCCGACCCGTGATGGGCGTTGAACCGGCTGGCGAAGTCGGCGGGCGTGCAGTGCCGACGGATCACGACCGCATCTCGCAACCCCGGCAGGTGCGGCTCGAGTGACGCGAGAATCGCGTCGCCGTAGCTGGTGGCCACCGCCTCCCAGTCGATCGCCGCGTTGCCCAGGTGAGGCACGGGGCTGAGCACGTAGAACGACTCCCCTCCCGGCGGAGCCATGCCCGGGTCGGTGATCGTGGGGGCGTGGAGGTAGAGGCTGAAGTCTTCGGGCAGGCGATGGCCGTGGAAGACGTCGCGCAGCAGGCCTTGGAACCGCGGCCCGAACAGGATCGTGTGGTGGGCCAGGTGCGGATACCGCCGGTTGGTGCCGAAATAGAGCACGAACAGTGACATCGACCAGGCCATTCGCTCGAGCCGCCGCTGTCGACGGCCGGCTGCGGCGACCCCGCGGTAGAGTCTCGAATAGGTGTGGTGGACGTCGGCGTTGGAGACGACCACATCGAACGCCTCCGGCGGCCCGCCGGCGACGTGGATGACGTGCCTGGTCGCGTCGCCCGCGGTTTCGAGCGTGACTCGGTCGACCGGCGTGTCGAGGCGCAGCGTGCCGCCGAGATCCTGAAAGAGCCGCACCAGGCCGCGGACGAGCGCCCCGGTGCCCCCCTCGGGAAAAAACACGCCCCACTTCCGCTCGATCCAGTGAATCAGCGTGTAAATGGAGCTCGTCTCCAGCGGATTCCCGCCGACGAGCAGGGGGTGAAAGCTGAACGCCTGCCGGAGGTGTTCGTCTTTGACGAATCGTGAAACGGTCGCGTAGACGCTCCGGTCGGCCCGCAGGCGGGCCAGATGCGGGGCGGCCCGGAGCATGTCGGTGAAGTGGAGAAAGGGGACGGCGCCGAGCTCCTCGTATCCCTTTTGGAACACCTGCCGCGAGTAATCGGCGAACCGCCGGTAGCCGTCCACATCTTTGGGGCTCACCCGCCGGACCTGCTCGATCAGCCCCGCCTCGTCGGCGACGTAATCGAAGGCCACGCCGTCGCTCCACTGGAGCCGGTAGAGCGGAGTCACCGGCAACAGGCGGACATAGTCGGCCAGCCGCCGGCCGGAGAGCGCGAACAGCTCTTCCAGACAGTGCGGGGCGGTGATGACGGTCGGCCCGGCATCGAAGATGTAGCCGCCGTCCTCGTAGACAGCGGCCCGGCCACCGGGCTGATCGTGGGCCTCGTAGCAGACCGTCTCGAAGCCCATCGACTGCAGGCGGATGGCCGCGGCGAGGCCGCCGAAGCCGCTGCCGATCACCGCCGCCCGCTTGTGCAAGCCTGTGCCTGACCGCGGCAGACGCGGCCCTGCGACGGTCGCCAAGCTCACGGCAGAGCCTCCGCCTTCGTGGGCTCGTTGGCGATCCGCAGGGCGTCGCAGACCGCGGCCAGCGAGCCGGCTTCGCGGCTGCCGCCCGTCGCGCCGGCGAGCCTGTCGATCGCCCGGTCGAGCCGGGCGTTGATCGCCGTCGCAGCCCGGCGGTGGGTGGCCTCGAGCAGATCCTTGGCGAGCGGGCGGAACGCGTCCGGCTGCTCGACAGACCGGCGGAGGCGACGCTGCCAGGCTGCGAACTGCCCGGCCGACAGCTCGCTGGCGGCCCAGGCCCAGGGCCAGGTGACGCGGCGGTTGCGGAGGTCGTCGCACCGATCCGACCCGTCGAGCAGGTCGCAGAGTTCGTCGAGGTCGTTTTTCATCTGCAGGCAGATGCCCACCCGGCAGCCGAAGGCGGCCACGGCTTGCAGAGTCTGCGGATCTCCCCCGGCGGCGTGGGCCCCGCACCAGGCTGCCAGGGATGCGAGGCGGCCCGTCTTCCACCGCGAGATCGCCAGCGCCGTGACCTGGGCCTGCCGCGGCGTGACTTCGTCGATCCGGGTGGCCAGATCGAGCGCCTGACCCTCATGACACTGCCGGGCCACCGTGATGCACCTGCCCACGAGCGCCGCCGACCGGGCGGGATCGTCGAGGGCGGCCGCCGCCAGTTCGAGCGCCCGGAAATACATCCAGTTGCCGGCGTTGACGGCCCGGGCCGGCCCGATCACCTGATGAAGTGCCGGCTGGCCGCGGCGGGTGAGCGAGTCGTCTTCGAAGTCGTCGATCACGAGCGAGCCGGCATGCAGCATCTCGACCGCATCGACGATCAGTGCGGGAGCCGCCGAGCTGCCGCCGGCGAATGCATAGGCCCGCTCGAGCAGGGTTGCCCGCAGCCGCTTGCCGCCCACGCCGGGATAGAGATCGGGGGTGAGTTGGAGAGCCTTGGACCAGCCATGCCGGGTGCGGGCGGTCTGGTGCGAGGCGCCGGCGAAGCCGAGAGGATGTGCAGTCATGTCGCCACCGGACCAGGGAGTGAGACGAACGACCTGGCAAACCGAATCGGAGCCAAGCCGGAGGGCGGCCAGCCGATCACGATCCGGGCTGCATCGGTGAACGTGAAGCGATGGGCGTAAAATCGGGCGATGCGCTCTTCCGGCAGGACGCGGTAGAACCGCTGAAAGATCTTCCAGCGGTCTGTGGGCCTGACCAGGCAAAACAGCAGCCGGTTGAGAAAGCGGGCGAAGCCCCGCCGGAGCCGGTCCTCCGCGGCGGCCCCGGCGATCGCCGCGGCAACCTGGTCTGGGCGGGCCCGGGCCACGAGCTCTGCGAAGCGAACCGCCAGCGGCATCGAATATCCCGTGGCGGCGTGGTACCAGCCGCCGGCATAGCCGCCTGCCAGCGACGACCCCGCGCGACTGGCTGCCGCCGCATACGGCATCGGCAGACACCCCGTCTCGGTTCGAATCAGTTTTGCGGATGGTGCGCCGGCCTCAGCCAGCCGCGTCGCGATCAGATCGTCGGCCCGCGATTCGTCACAGGCCGGCTCCTCATGGAAGCGCGTGTATTCGAGCAGCACGCGGTCGGGCCCCAGCGGCAGTTCGTAGAGAAATTCGAAGCCGGCGGCCTGGTCGGCCCGAACGTCCATGACCGTCGGTTCCGCTGCCGGCCAACGCCCGGCGGTTTCGTACTCATGACCGATGAAGGTCTGGTAGCCCGCTCCGCCCGGCGACGCCGTCTGGGCCGTCCGCCCACGACAGTCAAGCACCTCCCGGCAGGAAATGTCGGCGGTTCCGCCGACTCTCACGGCGGTCGGCGAGAGGATCTCGCACGTCTCGCCGGTGCGAATGACGAGTCGGCCGGGGCGAGCCGTCCCTTCCACTCCGCCTGCCAGCGACAGCGTCGCCTCGCGAAGGCGGTCGGAGGTGATCGTCGCGTAGGGGAGACTGACCCGCCGCGTCAGCCCTGGAAACCTGACGCGATAGCCGGGCCAGCGGCAGGAGACCAGCGGATCGAACCAGCTTCGCGCCCCCTCGGCGACGTCCGTTTCGTGAAACGACCACGTGTGATTGCCGCACAGCTCAGCGGCCCGTTCCACAAGCAGGACGGTCGCCTCCGGCCGGTGCCAGGCCAGCGCATGGGCCAAGAGGCAGCCCTGCAGGCCACCCCCCACGATGCAATAGTCGAAATCCGGGGCAGCTGACATGGAAGGCGGTGTCATGCGGGGCTCCCGCAGCGCAGCGGCTCCGTCGTTCGTCGCCGAAGAGCCGCATCGAGCAGCGGGGCGATGCCATGCAGGAGCAGGTGCGGGACGGCCACGGCGCTCAAACCGATGAACGTCGCACGGATGAGCGTTTCGTTCCAGCCCGACCCGCTGAGCACCAGCCACGCCGCCAGCCCGATGAGGGCGATCGCGGTTGCGGTCAAGGGCGCGAGGCTCGTGGCCAACTCCTGCCAGCTCTCGCCAAGCTCGCGGCGGAGTCGCTTGAGTCCCCGGGCCGAATGCCAGGCGCAGAAATAAACCGGGAAGCTCACCAACGGACTCGCCACGGCGAAGAGAGCGACCAGTGACGCGACGAGTGCGTTGTCGATCCACAAGAGCTGCCGCACCCGCCCGCTCCTTCTGGCGGCCACCAGACCCTGGAGCGCCCAGGCGGCAGCCGCGGTCGGCAGCATGATCCATGAGCAGGCCGTCAGCAAGATGGTGGCGTGCTGGATGGCGGGGCCGGAGCCCCCCGGCGCAACCAGGCCGAGGATCTCGCCGACCTCCCGACCTTGAAACACCAGCGGCGTCCAGATCACGAGCCCTCCGCGGGCGAATCGAAACGCTGGCCGCAGGATTCGCGGGCCGATCGGAAGCCGCGATTCCTCCTGGCCGAAGTGCCAGGCCGACGCCAGGAAAAACGCCACGATCGTGGCAGCCGGCGCGACGAACCAGCCGCACGCGACCACCACCGCAACGGCCAGATACACGGCGAGAAACACCGGCAACCACGCAACCCCCAACACCGGTTCGAGTCGCGGCCGGGCAAAGCGATGATCGGCCGCCCCGTGCGGGAGGCCGACCATCGCAACGAGCACCGCCAAAACGCCGGCTGTGACACTGGCCACGGCCGCAGAAAAAAAGCACGCGGCCCCGATCGTTGCCCAGCAGAGCAAGATTACCGAGGCCGCGTGCATGTCATCACTCTTCCGCCGCAAGAAGAAAGGTCCGATCAGGCCGTGGCATACGCCTCGTGCGCTGCCGTCTTCGTGCTCTTGGCCCGGGCGATCAGATAGATCAGCACGCCAAACCCAGCCTTGGCGGTCATGTCGGCGATCGCGTAGCCAATCTGCAGCCCAACGACGCCATTGGCCCCAACGATGCCGTTGGCCGCATTCGCGGTGCCGGCCTTCGCCGCGAGGGCTTCAGGCGTGCCACCGAGCGCGTAGGCGATCGGGTACACAGCCCACGTGACAAGGATCACCAGCCGGGCGATCTCGAGGAGCCTGCGGGCCGCGGGCGGCTGGCTGTCGAGCGAGTTCGTCAGCTCCGTCCAGAGCACGTACAGGATGTAGAAGAAGGGGATCGACGACAGGCCGCCCCAGATGACCCGCTCGGACCACCGCGCCGGATCTGAGATCACCTCGCCCGGATAGCCGAGGGCGATCATCAACGCCGCTGCGATCACCAGCCGTGTCAGCAGGCTCGTCGCCTTGGCAGCCGGCAGCCGGAGGACGGCCACCAGTTCGACCATCAACAGCGGCACGGTGAGGATCCAGTCGGCATACCGATAGAAGTCATTGAAGGCGGCGCCGCTGCCCTTATAGCCACCGTCCGCCAGCGTGTAGGCGCCGTGCCAACTGTGGCGAATCATGAAATAGTGATAGCAGGCGATCGACACCACCAAGCCCGAAACGAGCAGGGCGGGCCGGTATTCCGGATCGACATGCGCGCGAGCCATGAACAGGAACAGCGCGGCCGCTCCCATCGTCGCAACCGTCATCGAAAAAATGTTGTCCACAGCGTTGTACTGGAACACCGACAGGTCGGGCATCGCCGACCCCAACAAAAGCAAACCTTCAATCATTGCTTCACCTATTTCGTGTGATGTTGAAACAAAATTCGCCGCTCCACTGTTGCAACGGCAGTCGCCAGTTTCCCTGAGCAAGCGGCGTCGAACTGACCACTGGCATCGCAAATTGCCCTTGTGACCGGCTCTTCACGCCTCCCCCTCGCTGTGACTGGCGAGATGATAGACCGCACGGGGACACTTCTGCAAGCCGGGACCTGCCGACGATCACGATCTGCCCAGCAACGGGCGACCGCCGCACGCGGCACGGAAGACCGCTTTTCTCATCCCAACACGTTTTCCAGCACCTCTTCCGCCACGTAGATCGGCAGGTTCGGCTCGCATGTGACCGCCACGGCAATCGCGTCGGACGGCCGGGCGTCGATCTCCACGAGTTCGCCGTCGTTCAAGACGCGGATCGTGGCGAAGTAGGTGTGCTCCTTGAGCTCGCTGATCACGACGTCCTGAAATTCACCCCCGAGCAGTTCGACGCTCGCCACGAGCAGATCGTGCGTGAGCGGCCGGGGCGACTGGTGGTGCTTCACCCGGCGATCGATGCTCGTGGCCTCGAACAGGCCGATCAGGATCGGAAAGGTGCGGTCGCCCTCGACCTCTTTGAGGTAGACAACCTGCTGGTCGTTGATCTCGCTGATGATGATCCGCGAGAGTTCCATCTGGACGCTCATATTTCTGCTCCGGCGTGCGGCGAGAGGGCGTGCGACGGTCGCGACCGCCAGCGTCCACCCTCCGTTAGATGGTACCCGAATCGAGCGGTCGTTTCACGGCTCGGCGGAAATATGTGGGGCAACCGTCTCGGTTGCCTGGCAATTGCAAGCGGGACGCTTGCTCCACATGTGGTGCGTCAGTGCTTTTTCCGTAGCGCAGCGAGCGTTCCGAGCCCCTTCGCCAGCTTCGCCTCGAGTTCCGCGAGCTGCTCCCGCTCCTTCTGCACCACCTGGGGCGGTGCCTTCGCGGCAAACTTCTCATCGGCAAGCTTGGCCTGTTTGGCCTGAATGAAGCCGGCGGTCTTTTCGTTTTCCTTCGTGAGGCGAGTGATCTCGGCCCCCACGTCGATGAGGTCGGCGAGATCGACGAACACGTCGCAGCCGGCGACGGTCGCCGTCGCGGCCCCGGCCGCCCCGCTCGCCTCGGGGCCGGCTCCCGTGATCTCCACGACCGCCATCGAGGCCAGGGACGCGTGCATCGGGGCGAGCAGGTCGCTCGTTTCCCGTGACGCCCGGATCGCCACCTTCACCTGGGTGCGCGGCGGTACGTTCTGCCGGGAGCGGATCTCGCGGATCGCCCCGACCACGGCCAGGAATGTGCCAAATTGCCGCTCCGTGCGGTCGTCGATCCACGCTGCCGGTGGCGTGGGCCAGGCTGCGGTCATGATCGTGGGGGAGAGGCCGGCCGGGTCCCACGGCAGCCGCCGGCCGCCGGCGATCTCCTGCAGATGCTGCCAGATCTCTTCGGTCACGAACGGCATGATCGGGTGCAGGAGCCGGAGGATCGTGTCGAGGCCGAGCAGGAGCATCGCCTGGGCCTGTGGCCGTGTGGCGGGATCGGCGAGCCGGGCCTTGCAGAGCTCGAGATAGGCGCTGCAAAACTCATCCCAGGCGAAGGCGTAGAGAATGCGGGCCGCCTCAGCGAAGCGGTATTCGTCGATCGCCCGCGTCGCGTCGCGGGTCACGCTGGCCAGCCGACTGGCCAGCCAGCGGTCCTCGAGCGCTGCGGGGCTCGCGTTAAGCGACCCCGCCTCGAAGCCTTCGAGGTTCATGAGCACGAAGCGGGTGGCGTTCCAGAGCTTGTTGGAGAAATTCCGGCCCGACTCAAACCGCTCGGAGAGGGCCGGCCCGCGCGGCAAGGCCACGTCGTCCGGCTTCGTCGCCCACTGCGTCCGAAACGCTCCCTTGCACTTCGGGCACTCGATCCGGGGATGCATCCTGTTCTGCACGGTCTGCTCGATCCGGGCCTCGCAGTGCGGGCACTGAAACTCGACCGGCATCCGCACGTCCTGCGTCTCGGTGGCCATGCTCACCATGCCGAATCGCAGCGCGTCGGCGCCGAGGGCCTCGATCACGTCCACCGGATCGACGCCGTTGCCCTTGCTCTTGCTCATCGTCTCGCCGTAGCGGTCGAGAATCTTGGGGTGGATCGCGACGTCGCGAAACGGAACCTTGCCTGTGTCGAAGATTCCCATGATCACCATCCGTGCCACCCACAGCGTGATGATGTCGCGGCTCGTGACGAGCGTGCTCGTTGGATAGAACGAGGCGAGCTCGGGCGTGGCGGCGGGCCAGCCGAGCGTGGAGTGCGGCCACAGCGCCGACGAGAACCACGTGTCGAGCACGTCGGGATCGCGGACGAGCGGCTGGCCCGCGATCGCCCCGACGCCGAGTGCTTCGTCGCGGGAGCAGACATGCCAGCCCGTGCCGCCGTCGCTCGTCCAGGCCACGCCGTCGCGGCCCGCGAATGCCTTGGCCAGGTCGGGCTCGGCCACGCCGTCGACGTGCCAGATTGGGATCCGGTGGCCCCACCAGAGTTGCCGGCTCACCGGCCAGTCGCGCTTCTCGCCCAGCCAGTCGAGATAGCTCTTGGCATATCGCTCCGGAAAGATCCGCACGGCGCCGCCGGTGACCGCGTCAAGCGCAGGCTGGGCGATCTCGTCCATCCGGATGAACCACTGGTCGGCGAGGTAGGGCTCGATCGGCGTCTTCGAGCGGTCGGAATGCGCGAGCTCGATGATCCGGTCTTCCACCTGCACGAGCTGGCCCGCGGCGTCGAGACCGGCCACCACCTTCGTGCGGGCTTTGTGGATCGTGAGGCCCGCGTACGGCCCCGCCTCGGCGTTCAGCGTGCCGTCGGGGTTTAAGATGTTCACCATCGGCAGGCTCTGCCGGCGGCCGACGTCGTAGTCGTTGGGGTCGTGGGCCGGGGTGATCTTCACGCAGCCCGAGCCCATCTCCGGCTTTGCCCATTCGTCGGCCACGAGCGGGATCGCCCGGCCGAGCAGCGGCAGCCGAACCTTCCGGCCGGCGCGGGCCATCGCGGCGAGCGTCTCGAGGAGGGGGAGGAGCTCGGTGCGACGAACTGCCAGATCGTCGAGTGCCCGGTCGATCTCGGCATGTTCCTTCGCGTTTGCCTGTGCCCGCTTCTCGCGGAGCACCCGTTCGGCCACGTCGAGGGCGGCCGCGGGATCGGGATGGACGGCCACGGCCGCGTCGCCGAGGAGCGTCTCGGGCCGCGTCGTCGCCACGGTCACGCTCGCCGGCTCGCCCAGCTGCGGATCGACGACGTCGTAGCGGATGTGCCAGAAGTGGCCCTTCACCTGCTCGTGAAACACCTCGTCGTCGCTGACGGCCGTCTGCAGGAACGTGTCCCAGTTCACGAGCCGCTTGCCGCGGCGCACGAGGCCCTTGTCGAACAGGCGGAAAAACGCCTCGCGGACGGCCGCCGCGCACTGGTCGTCGAGCGTGAACCGCGTGCGGTCCCAGTCGCAGCTCGCCCCGAGGTCGCGGAGCTGGCCGAGGATCCGCTTCTCATACTGCTCCTTCCAGGCCCAGATCCGTTCCACGAGCTTCTCGCGGCCGAGGTCGTGCCGGGAGAGCTTTTCCTCCTCGAGGAGCCGCCGCTCGACGACCGCCTGCGTGGCGATGCCCGCGTGGTCGGTGCCCGGCATCCAGAGCGTGAGATAGCCCTGCATCCGCCGCGTGCGCACGAGCACGTCCTGGAGCGTGTTGTTGAGGGCGTGGCCGAGATGCAGCGCGCCGGTCACGTTTGGCGGCGGGATGACCATCGAAAACACGGGCCGCGTGTCGCCTGGGGCAGCCGGCTCCGCATGCCAGGTGCGTGCGGCATCCCAGAGTGCCCGGCAGCGGGCCTGGGCGGCCTTGTGGTCGTATTGCTTGGGTAGTTCGGGCATGATGATCTCGGGCTCGAAAACCGGCGAATGTAGCGAACGAGAGTGCGATTTCGCCAGCATGATCGCCGCTGCAGCCCAGTCACGAAGGAGGATTCACGATGGCCTGGCTGCAGGAGCATGTGCGGCTGGCACCGCGGCGGCGCGGGTTTCACCTGATCACAGGCGAGGTCGAGGCGGCGCTGCCGGGGCTTTCGCGGGTGCATGTCGGGTTGCTCCACGTCTTCATCCAGCACACTTCGGCGAGCCTGTGCATCAACGAGAACGCCGATCCCGACGTGCCGCGCGACCTCGAGATGGCATTCAACGCGATCGCCCGGGAAGACTTTCCCTATGCGCACACGGCCGAAGGGCCCGACGACATGCCGGCCCACGTGAAGGCGGCGATGCTCGGCAGCTCCGTCACGGTGCCGATCGCCGACGGCCGGCTGTGCCTCGGCACTTGGCAGGGGATCTATCTCTGTGAGCACCGCGACCACGGCGGGCCACGCCGGCTCGTGCTCACAGTCCACGGAGAGTTCGCCACCATGTCGGTGACGTAAATCACTCATCCTCGCCGGTCTCGCTTCTGGGCATTAAACTCCACGCTGAGGAAGCCGCGACCATGGCCGCCTCCCGAAACGGGCAGGCGAGGGGGTCGGCGAACGCTCGAGGAGCATTGGGCCGCTGCGGCCCACGCGACAATCCGAAGGACCGCACAGCGGCGACTTTTGCCGCCCCCGAGCCGGTTTGTCGCCACAACGGCTTGCCCAGCTCGAATGCATCAGAGGTATGAGACATGAAGGCCGGTTACGGAGTTTCTTTCGCGTGGGTGTTCGTGATCATCCTCACGACGCATGCACTCGCCGCCGAGCCAGCCCGGCTCGAGCTTCGGCCTCATGACCATGTGGTGTTTGTCGGCAACACCCTCGCCGAGCGGATGCAGTATTTCGGAAACTTCGAGACGCTGCTGCACGCGAGGTTTCCGCAACACGAGTTGTATGTCCGCGACCTCGGCTGGTCGGCCGACGAGCTCACGATCCGCCTGCGGAGTCAGGGCTTCGCCGACCACGGCAGCAACCTCGTCGATCATGCGCCGGACATCCTGATCGCGATGTTCGGCTTCAACGAGTCGTTCGCCGGCCCGGCCGGGGTGGCAAAGTTCGAGAAGGATCTGGCGGCGTTCGTCAAAAATCCCTTTTCGATCGATCGCTACACATCGCCCGGTGGCAACTGGGACAAAGTGACTGACGGGAGCAGCCTCGCTGCCGCGAAGAAGCCCGTGCGCCAGGTCGTGCTCGTGTCGCCCACGGCGCATGAGAATCTGAAGAATCCTCATCTCCCCGACGGCGCCGACACCAACAAAAACCTCGCCCTCTACACCGCAGCCATGCGGAAGGTGGCGGCCCAGGAAGGGGCAGTATTCATCGATCTCTTCACGCCCAGCCTCGCGGCCATGCAGCAATCGGCCAAGCCCTGGACGATCAACGGCATCCACATGAACGCCCACGGCGACGCCGAGATGGCAAAACTGCTCGACGCCGGTCTCTTCGGCTCGGCCGTGGCCGCCGCGACGATCGACATGGGCACACTGCTGGCCGTCGTCAACGAGAAAAATCTGCAGTTCTTCTACGACCACCGCGGCGTGAACGGCTGCTACATCTACGGCGGCCGCAAAAACCCGTACGGCACTGTGAATTTTCCCGCCGAGTTCAAAAAGCTCCGGGCCATGACGGCCGTCCGCGATCGCCGGGTCTGGGACGTGGCCCAAGGCAAGCCCGTGCCCGAGCGGATCGACGACTCCGGCACGGGCGAGATTCCGCCGGTGGGGACGAACGTCAAATCATTGCCGCCGGCGACCACGCCGGCGGAGTCGCAGGCCATGATGGAGATCGAGGACGGTTACGAGGTGAATCTCTTCGCTTCGGAAGTGGAGTTTCCGAACTTGGCCAATCCCGTGCAGATGGCATTCGACGCCCGCGGCCGGCTGTGGATCGCGACGATGCCCTCGTATCCGCAGTATTTCCCGGGCACGCCCGTGGACGACAAGATTCTCATCTACGAAGACACCGACGGCGACGGCCGGGCCGACAAGGAGACCGTGTTTGCCGATGGCTTGCATCTGCCGACGGGCCTCGAGATTGCCGACGGCGGCTGCTACGTGGCCCAGGAGCCGAACCTCGTCTTTCTGAAAGACACCGACGGCGACGACAGGGCCGACGTCCGCGAGATCGTGCTCGACGGCTTCGACTCGGCCGACTCGCATCACGCGATCGGCGCGTTTGCCAGCGACCCGGCTGGCGGCCTGTTGATGATGGAGGGCACGTTTCACCAGACGGCCGTGGAGACGATCCGCGGCCCGAAGCGGTGCTCGAATGCGGGTATCTTCCGCTACGACCGGAAGCGCGAGCAGTTCGACGTGTTCGTGTCGTATGGCTTTGCCAATCCCTGGGGGCAGACGTTCGACCGCTGGGGCCAGTACTTCGTGGCCGACGCCTCGGGCGGGGCCAATTACTTCGGCACGGCCTTCTCGGGCGACGTCGACTATCCCCACAAGCACGGCAGCCTGAAGCAGTTTTTGCAGAAGCAGTGGCGGCCGACGTCGGGCTGTGAGTTCGTGTCGAGCCGACAGTTTCCGGACGATGCCCAGGGCAACTACCTGCTCAACAACTGCATTGGGTTCCAGGGTGTGTTGCAATACAAAATGCGGGAAGACGGCTCCGGCTACGCCGCCGATCCGGTCGATCCGCTGCTGAAATCGAGCGACCCGAACTTCCGCCCGGTCGATCTGGAGTTTGGCGCCGACGGCTGTCTCTACATTGTGGATTGGTACAACCCGCTCGTGGGCCACATGCAGCACTCGCTCCGCGATCCGAATCGCGATCACGCCCACGGCCGAATCTGGCGGGTGAAAGCGAAAGATCGGCCGCTCGTGGTGTCGCCAGCGATCGCCGGCGAGCCGGTGGCGAAGGTGCTCGACGCGCTGAAGGTGTACGAGGACCGCGCCCGATATCGGGCCCGGGTAGAACTGCGGGCGCGGCCCACGGCCGAGGTGATGCCCGCTCTCGAAGCCTGGATCACCGGTCTCGACCCAAACCATCCCGATCACCAGCACCATCTCGTCGAAGCACTCTGGGTCTGCCAGGCGCAGGATGTGGTGAACGAACCACTGCTCGACCGGCTCCTTGGCTCACCCGAGCCGAAGGCCCGCGCAGCGGCCACCCGCGTCCTGTCGTTTTGGCGCGACCGCGCGGGCGACGTCTTCGGACGGCTGCGGCGGCTCGTGGCCGACGAGCATCCGCTCGTGCGCCTGGAGGCGGTGCGGGCGTTGAGCTTCTTTCGCGATCAGGAGGCGATCAACATCGCCATCGAGTCGCTCGTCATGCCGCAGGACGACTATCTCGCGTACGTGTTCCGCGAGACGATGCAGACGCTCTCGCGGCGAGTGCCTGCGGTGACGGCGGGCGGGGCGTCGGGGTCGGCCCGGCCGCTCGTGGCGCTGTTGGAGAGCGGTCGGCTGCCGCCTGAGCGTTTTGGCGACGTCGTGACCATGCTCCTGCAGCGGGGCGGGCCCGATGAGCTGGGCTGGTTGTTCGCCGAGTTTGCCACGCCGAACAAACTCCCGGCTGGTCTTCGGGGCACGATCGCCAGTGGGCTCGTGCAGGCAGCGGCGGAGCGGGGCATGAAGCCTGCGAGCGGGCTCGACCGCCTGCCGTCGGTCCTCGACGACAAGCAGCCGGCCGTGCAGACGATGGCGATCAAGCTGGCGGCTGCGTGGCGGGATGCAGCAGCCGTATCGAAGCTCGAGGCGTTTGCGGCCGGCGAGCGCGGCGGCGGCGAGCCCCAGCGGGAGGCGATCGTGGCCCTGGCGACGATCGGCACGCCAGCAGCGAAGGCGGCCGTCGCGAAGCTCGCAGTCGGCGACCAGCCCGAGCCCACACGGCTGTTGGCGATCGCGGCCCTCGCCCGCTTCGACACGGCGGCGGCAGCCGCGCGGACGGCCGAGGTGCTCGCAGCGCTGCCCGCAGCTGGCACCGGGCCGCTGCCGACGAGCGTGATCGACGCGGTCGTCGACCGTCGCGACGGACCCGCGGCGTTCGCCGCAGCCCTTGCGGCCCGGTCGCCGTCGGCCGACGTCGCGAAGATGGTGCTACGGCATTTCTATGCCACCGGTCGCACGCTTCCCGAAGTCGCCGATGCGCTCACGAAGGCGGCCGGCATCTCAGCCAACCCCGCCGTACCCTCGCAGGAAGAGATCGTGAAGATCGCGGCGGCGGTCGTGGAGAAGGGCGACCTGGCCCGCGGCGAGGCGATCTTCCGCCGTGCCGAGATCGCCTGCATGAAGTGCCATGCGATCGCGAAGGCGGGGGGCAACATCGGGCCGGAGTTGTCGGCTGTGGGCTCGATCTCGCCACCAGAGTACATCGTGGCGTCGATTCTGAATCCCGACGCCTCGATTAAGGAGGCCTACGTGACGCGAAGCATCATCACCGACTCGGGCGAGGTCCACACAGGCATCCAGATTGATCGCGACGAACTGCGTGTGCGGCTCCGCGATGCGACGGGCAAGACGATCACGATTCCGACAGCCGACATCGAGGAAGAGGTTGAGGGAAAGTCGCTGATGCCCAAGGGGCTGACGACGTTCCTCACTGAGCAGGAGTTTCTGGATCTGGCCCGATTCGTGTCGGAACTGGGCAAGCCCGGGCCCTACGCGATCCGTTCGGTGCCCACGATCCAGCGGTGGCAGGTGCTCGAGAATCCGCCGGCAGACCTGGCGAAGGCCGCAGCCGACGCGGTTCCGACGGATGAGCAAGTAAAGAAGCAGATCGTGAAGGGCTCGGGGCTACGGTGGAAGTCTGCCTACGGCAAGACGGCCGGCGGCCTGCCACTCGACGAACTCGTCGCCCCCGGCGGCTCCGGCGTTCAGCCGCTGTGGGTGCAGGGTGAGATCACCGCCGACGCGGCCGGCCCGGTCGATCTGCGAATCAGCGCTCCGGACGGCACGGCGGCCTGGCTCGGCGGCACGCGGCTCGATCTCGCCGCAACGGGCGCGGTGCCACTCGCCAAGGGCGGCAATACGCTCCTCATGCGTGTGCCCGCCACACAGGGGGTCGGCCAAGAGATCAAGGCCGAGGTGCGAAAAACGAAAGACTCGCCCCGCCGCGTCGACGTGGTTGGCGGACCATGACGGCTCGCAACGACTGGGGCGACGGGGTGACTTTTTCTCCACTGGGACGTTGAAGCGTCACTCCCTCGGAGGCTTGTATGCGAGTGTATGCCGTGATGGTGGCCGCTGTTGCGGCCGCCTGGGCGGGCGAAGCGGGGGCGCATCAGCCCGGCGATGATGTCGCGAATGCAGCGGACACGAAGCCTGCCGATCGACGGTTCATTTTCATCGCCGCCCCGCGGATACCCGGCAAGCATGCGCCCGACATCGCCGAGGCGTTCGCGCCGTTCGTGAAGCTGAATCAGGTCGAGACCCGGCGCGACGATCGCTGGTTCTACGTCGAGTCGAAGGGCATTCCCGACCATCCTCTGATGGTGGGCATCCGCAGCTGGCAGCAGCAGGTGCCGCTGCCGCAGAGCTACACCGCGGCGAATGCCTGGCAGATTCCGCTCCATCCGGTCGCCGCGAAGGCCCCGGCTTCCACGAAAAACCGGTTCCTGCGCGGCGCGATCGCTGTGGCGGTCAACGGCATTCCGATCTTCAACCCGCTGAACAACCGCGGCGAGGACGCGCTGGCCATCGGCGAACTCGACGACTACGGCGGCCATTGCGGTCGTGCCGACGACTACCACTACCACGTCGCGCCCGTGCACCTCGAGAAGGTCGTCGGCAAGGGGATGCCGATCGCTTACGCGCTCGACGGCTACCCCGTCTACGGATCCACCGAACCGGACGGTTCGCCGCTGAAAGCGCTCGACGCGTGCGGTGGGCATGATGATGGGGACGGCGGGTATCACTACCATGCCATGAAGGACTACCCCTACCTGATCAGCGCGTTTCGCGGTGAGGTGGTCGAACGGGATGGGCAAGTCGATCCGCAGCCCCGGGCGGAGCCCGTGAGGCCGGCGCTCGGGCCGCTGCGCGGCGCCACGATCGTGGGCTTCGAGGCTCCGGCGGCAGACACTCGGAAGGTCGTCTACGACGTCGGCGGCCGCAGGGGATCGGTCGAGTACAGCGTGGGCGCGGACGGCGGTGCCCGGTACACGTTCACCGATCCGGCGGGCCGCACCACGACCGAAACCTACACGCCACGGAAGCGAGGCCCCCGCCAACCCGCACCTGCACCGCCACCGGGCGAGCGGCGTGTCCGCGACGGTGGCGGCACAGGCGCAGTCTCAGGCGCGGCACGGCTTGCTGAAGGGGAGATCGTCGTGCGGAGTCCGGCCTTCGGG
Source organism: Planctomicrobium piriforme (assembly GCA_945861585.1). GTDB lineage: Bacteria > Planctomycetota > Planctomycetia > Pirellulales > UBA1268 > RGVT01. The sequence continues at coordinate 18,771 of CAMAVC010000009.1, read as the reverse complement.
CCAGGGGAGGCGATGCCCCGCGAGTTCACCTGCGACGGCGCGGGCGTCTCGCCACCGGTCGAATGGCAGCCGGGCCCGGCAGGCACGAAGTCGTATGCGCTCACGCTCTGGCACGAGAGCCCGGACGGAGTGAAGAGCTACTGGGTGGTGTACGACATTCCGGCGAACGTCACACAGCTCCCCAAGGGATCACGGTCGATCGGCACGCTGGGACTGACCGGCAAGCGACGGGCCGAGTACGACCCGATGTGCTCGAAGGGACCAGGCGTGAAGCAGTACCACATCACGGTCTATGCGCTGGCGGGCCAGCCGCAGGTGGATCCAGCCGGGGCGACGCGAGAGAAGCTGCTGGCAGCGATCGGAAATCTCGCGCTCGCCGAGGGCACGCTCACGTTCACATACGAGCGGAAGGGGCGGCCGTGAGGATCGTCATGCGATCGCTTCTGCTGGGCTCGTCACTCGTTGCCTTGGGCATGCCGGCCGACACGGCTGCACCCCGGCCGGGATCAGCTAGTATGATGCGGCTGCGACCATGATCCTCGACTCGCTTTCCCTCTGGCACCGCTACGCTCCGCTGCATCCGCGGTTCGCCCGGGCGTTCGCGTTTCTGGAGCAGGTGAGGCCCGACGTAACGCTCGGCCGCCACGAAATCGCCGGCGACTCGATCTTCGCCCTGGTGCAGCGATACGCCACGCGGCCCGTCGAGGGCATGCAGCTCGAGGCGCATCGTCGCTACATCGACGTGCAGTATCTCGTCAGCGGCCGCGAGGTGATCCACTGGGCGCCGCTCTGTGATCTCGCGCACGTGACCCAGCCGTACGACGCGACGAAAGATGCGGGGCTCTTCGCGCTGTCGCCGGCCACGATGCCCGTGCCGCTGCGGTCGGGGCAGTTCATGATCCTCTTTCCCGACGACGCCCATGCGCCCTGCTGCTGCGCAGACGTTCCGGCCGAGGTCGTGAAAGTGGTCGTCAAGGTCGAGGTGGAAGGCTACGCACGCGGCAACTCGTAGCCCTTGCGATACTCGCGGGTGAAGCGGGCATTGGCCTCGGCATCACTCGAGCGCTCGGTAGCGGCGTCGATGGCTAACTCACGGCCAAGCACATACGGCGTGTCGGCCGCATCGACCGCGTTGTCGCGGAGATGAGCCTCGAAGGCGGCGAATGTTTCGGCCACGCGCGGCTCGTCGGCGGCGAGTTTCGGCCGGGTGCCAAGCGATGCCTTCTCTCCGAGCTCCCACGACACGTTGCCGAGATGGGCCATCGCGCTCGAGAGATGGCCGTCCTCTATGTCGAGGTGCAGGTGCGAGCGGTCGCGGCTTCTGACGGCCTCGAGGAAGTTGTCGTAGTGGAGCTGGTCGCTGCCACCCGACCATTTGCCGAGCTGCTTGCCGTCGTAATCGAAGGCGACGGCGTTGTTGTAGCTGGGGGCGACGACGTACCCCTCGTTGCCCCACCAGATGTTGGCCACCGCGACGGGGCCCGCCTGCCGGGCGATCGTGGGCGCGGTCTTGAGTTCGAGCCCGCGAACCTCCGAGATGACCGTCACATCATCCCATTGAAAAAGCGTGATCTGGCTGTTGGCCGTGTCGCCGTTGTCGCGGTAGCCGAGCCGGCCGCCGAGGCTCACGACCCGCGCGGGGAGCGTCTGCTTGCCAAGGCCCCAGCGGGCCTTGTCGAGTTCGTGGGGATTCTGGTTGCCAAGGTCGCCATTGCCCGTCTGGCGGTTCCAGTGCCAGTCGTAGTGAAGCCGCTCACGATGCGGTACGACCGCCGGCGCGGGGCCAGCCCAGAGATCGAAGTCGAGCCCGGCAGGCAGGGGCGCGGGTGTGTCGACCAGGCCGATGCTCTTGCGCCGCTTGTAGCAGAGGGCGTGGGCCAGCGACACCTTGCCGATCGCGCCGGAGTGGATGAATTCAATCGCCTGGCGCATGCCCGTCATGCTGCGGCTCTGCGCCCCCATCTGGCACATCCGTCCGAGCTTGCGGGCCCACTGCGTGGCAACGCGGCCCTCCTCGACGTTGTGGCTGCACGGCTTCTCGACATACACGTCCTTGCCGGCCTGCATCGCCCAGATGGCCATCAGAGCATGCCAATGATTCGGCGTGGCGATCGAAATCACGTCGATCGAGTCGTCCTCGAGCAGCCGGCGAAAATCTTTTTCAAACCGTGGCTTGGCGGGCTGCTTCTCGAGCCGCTTGGCCACGCGGCCTTCGGCCTCGGGGTCGCAGTCGCAGATGGCCGCGAGTTCGACGCCGGGATTGCCGAGCCAGCCGGCGATGTGGCTGAATCCACGGCCCGTCGGGCCGACGCCGACCACGGCCACGCGAATCCTGTCGTTGGGGCCAACTGGACGGGCTGCCGCTGGCTCGGCGGCGGTCATGATCCGGTCGCCGGCGGTGGCGGCCGCAGCCAGGCCCAAGGCTCGTTCGACGAAACTTCGACGGGTCAACGACATGGGATGTTCCTCCTCGTACACGTGGCCCTACCACCCACGCGGTACAAGCCATCGGCCGAGGCAGTATAGTACGAAACGACTGTTTCTCTCCACGGAGTTTGATCGATGGACGGGACGCCTTGTCTCCGCCGAATCCTCGGCCTTCTCATCGCGTCGTACGCGGTGTCGGGACTGCTTCCGGCGGCTGAACCGTACGACGTGACCAAGACCGCCACCGGAGGGGCCCGCGTCCGGCTGCACGGCGAACCGATCGCAGAGTACCTCGTCGACCGGGGCAACAAGCCGTTTTTGTGGCAGCTCATCGGGCCGACCGGGAAGTCGATGACCCGCGGGTTTCCGCTGGCCGACGTGCCCGGGGAAACCACCGACCACGTCCATCAGCGCGGGCTGACGTTCGCCCATCAGGGCGTCGGCGGCTTCGATACGTGGGCCGAGGCGGCCACGTATGGCTACGGCGACACTCCGCAGACGGCGGAGAAGATCACGAAACTCGGCGCGATCCGGCACCGCGGCTACCGTGCGCTCGCCGGTGGTACGACGGCGGTCATCCACGCCCACAGCGAGATCGTCGATGCCGCGAACAAGCCGCTTCTGGCCGAAGAGCGACGGATGACGTTTTCGTCAACTCGAGACGCCCGAATCATCGATGTCGACATTGATCTGGTCGCCGCGTACGGGCCGGTCGAAATGGCCGACATGAAGGATGCTGGCGTCTACATCCGCGTGCCCGACAGCATGGCCGTCGACCGGCGTGAGGGTGGCACGATCATCAACAGTGCCGGGCAACGCGACGCCGACGCCTGGTCGCGCCACGCCGAGTGGGTCGACTACCACGGGCCGGTCGACGGGGAGCATCTCGGGATTGCGATCCTCAACCATCCTTCGAGCTTCCGGCACCCCACGGCCTGGCACGTGCGCACCTATGGCCTGTTTTGCGCAAACCCATTTGGCATGAAACAGATGAACCCCGACGCCGAGAGCGGCGCCGTGTCGCTCGCATCGGGAGCGCGGATCAGCCTGCGTCACCGGTTCATCTTCCACCTGGGTGACGAGCAGCAGGCGGAAATCGCCAAGGCCTACGAGGCCTACGCCGCAGTTCCGCCGGCTCCACTCGCCCCCTGATGCCGAAGCAGGCCATGCGCTACGCGATCTGCAACGAAACCTTTCAAGACTGGCCGCTGGAGAAGGCCTGCGATTTCGCCGCGGCCTGCGGCTACCAGGGGCTCGAAGTCGCCCCGTTCACGCTCGCCAGGCTCGCCGCGGACGTGAGCCCCGCGCAGCGGGCCGACGTTCGGCGCACGATCGAGCGGGCCGGCCTCGAGTGTGTCGGCCTCCATTGGCTGCTCGCCAAAACCGAAGGCTTTCACGTCACGCATCCCGATGCGGAGATCCGCGGGCGATCCGTCGGCTACCTCGAAGACCTCGCCCGGCTGTGCCGGGATCTCGGCGGCCGGGTGATGGTGTTCGGCTCGCCGCACCAGCGAAGCCTTCTGCCCGGCGTGACGCCGGAGCAGGCGATCGATCGGCTCCACGAGGTGTTCAGCCGGCTCGTGCCGACGCTCGAGGCTACGGACACGGTCGTAGCCCTCGAGCCGCTCGCACCAAACGAGACGAACGTGCTCAACACGGCCGCGGAAACGTGCCGCCTGATCGATCGGATCGCGTCTCCGCATGTGCGGCTCCTGCTCGACGTGAAAGCGATGTCGAGCGAAGCCACGCCGATTCCCGAGATCATCGCGGCGAGTGCCGGGCACATCGTGCACTTCCATGCCAACGACGCCAACCTCCAGGGCCCGGGGTTCGGAGCCGTCGACTTCGCCCCGATTTTCGCTGCCCTTCACAGCATCAGCTACGCCGGCTGGACGAGCGTCGAAGTGTTCGACTACTCGCCCGGCATCGAGCGACTCGTGAAGGAGAGCATCACCTACATGAAATCGGTGCCTGGCACCGAATTTGGGCAATCTGGGCGGCCTCGCTAGGACGCCTGCTTTCGTTGTCTTCCTGGCTGTCGCATTGTGGATTCAAGCCCCAGGCGTGTCGCAGTAACGCCTGTCCATGAATCGTCGCCGTACGGACTTCCTCGTTTGCTGCAACGCCGCAGCGAATCCACCTCCGCGGCCGTCTGTGGGGCATTGACACATGCGACCCAGGCGGCAGGGTTTGCCTCTCGCGCGTTTGGAGTTGGCCAGCACGAGATTGGCAGGCAAACACCAGACGCCCCTTGGCCCAGGCTCGACCACGCCCAACTCTCGGCACGGTCTACGAGGTTCGCACGGAGAGGGTTGCGTTCGACGTATCGAACCACCGTGAGGAAGTGGTGGTCAGTCTGGATCGGAAATGCTCTGAATCGTCCCTGGTAAAGAGGTCCTAAGCCAACTTCATCGTGACGCCGTTTCCAACGCAAGGCATGTAGACTCGTGAGGTGGTGCACGAACGACGAAACATCACCATCGTTCTCCGGCCACAACACCATATGCCAGTGGTTTGGCATGATGCAGAAACCGCAAATCCGCATTGGCCGTGTTCGCAGTGTCTCGAGCACATCAAACCCGAACGCCTCATAGTCGCGGTCGCTCGAGAAGAGTGTCCGCCGGTTCACGCCGCGATTGAGCACGTGAAACGCCATTCCACCGGGGAGATAACGCCGAGGCCGAGACATATACGTGTGTATACATCCTGCACCAACAAAACTCAAGCCCTGCCCAGGCTGCGCATTCCCTCCAGATTCGGTGCCAGGCACCGAATCACCCCGAATCACCACTCGGCGAAGCTGCCGTCGGCGTGCCGCCAGACGGGGTTGCGCCAGCGGTGGCCCACCGCCGCACGCTCGCGCACGAATTGCTCGTTGACTTCGATGCCGAGTCCGGGGCCGTCGGGGATCTTCACGAAGCCGTCGGCGTAGTCGAAGACGTCGGGGTGTTGCAGGTAGTCGAGCAGGTCGTTGCCCTGGTTGTAGTGGATGCCGAGGCTTTGTTCCTGGATGAAGGCGTTGTAGCAGCCAGCATCGAGCTGGAGGTTTACGGCCAGGGCGATCGGCCCCAGCGGGCAGTGGAGAGCGAGCGCCACGTCGTAGGCCTCGGCCATGTGGGCGATCTTCCGCGTCTCCGTGATCCCGCCGGCATGCGACGGATCGGGCTGGATGATGTCGACGTAGCCCGCCTCGAGAATCTTCTTGAAGTCCCAGCGGGAACAGAGCCGCTCGCCAAGGGCGATCGGAATCCCGGCGAGCGGAGCGATCTCCTTCAACGCCTCGGCGTGCTCGCTCAGCACGGGCTCTTCGACGAACATCAGCCGATAGGGCTCGAGCTCCTTGAAGAGCACTTTCGCCATCGGCTTGTGCACACGGCCGTGGAAGTCGACACCGATCCCGAAGTGTGGCCCGACCGCCTCACGGATCGCCGCCACGTTGGCGAGCACTTTGTCGACCTTGTCGAAGGTGTCGACATATTGCAGCTCTTCCGTGGCGTTCATCTTGATCGCCGTGAATCCGCGGGCGGCCCGCTCCTTCGCCTGGGCCGCCGTCTCAGCGGGGCGGTCGCCACCGATCCAGGAATAGACGCGGATTCGATCGCGGACCTTGCCGCCGAGCAGCTCGTAGACCGGCACGCCGAGTGCCTTGCCCTTGATGTCCCAGAGAGCCTGGTCGATGCCGGCGAGCGCGCTCATGTGGATCGCTCCACCACGGTAAAACCCGCCGCGGTAGAGCACCGTCCAGTGGTCCTCGATGTGTCGTGGATCCTTGCCCACGAGATAGTCGGCGAGTTCGTCGACTGCGGTGGCCACGGTGTGGGCCCGCCCCTCGACCACCGGCTCGCCCCAGCCACAAACACCCTCGTCGGTTTCGATTTTGAGGAAACACCACCGCGGGGGCACGAGAAACGTCGTGAGCTTCGTGATCTTCATGGCTTCTCCTGATCCGCGTAGCAGACACAACCCCGCCGGCTTGGGCAACGGCATGCTCGAGGAAACGATGCGGTGCAGTGCCCGAGACGCGGCCGCATGGACAGGGTGGTGCGAATCGCGGAGAATCCGCCCACTTTCCGCTTTTGCTTGCAGATTCTCCCGGAGTGTTCGCATGACCACATGGCCAGTCCACGGCCGGATCGACGGCCCCATCGTGATGATCGGCTTCGGGTCGATCGGCCGCGGCACGCTCCCACTGCTCGAGCGGCACTTCGAGTTCGACCGCTCCCGGCTCGTGGTCATCGACCCAGACGACGCGAGCCGAGAGATCCTCGATCGCCACGGGGTGCGGTTCGTCCATCAGGCCGTGACCCGCGACCGTTATCGCCATCTGCTCGAGCCACTGCTCACCAGCGGCGGCCAGGGCTTCTGCGTGAACCTCTCGGTCGACACCTCCTCGCTCGACATCATGCGGCTGTGCCGCGAACTCGGATCGCTCTATATAGACACCGTGGTCGAGCCCTGGCCCGGGTTCTATTTCGATCGCAGCGCCGGGCCGGAGGCCCGCACCAACAACGCCCTGCGGACCACGGTTCGCGAGGAGAAGGTCCGGCAGCCGGGGGGCACGACGGCCGTGTCCTGCTGCGGGGCCAATCCCGGCATGGTGTCGTGGTTCGTCAAGCAGGCGCTCGTGAATCTCGCCCGCGACCTGGGCCGCTCGTCGCCCACGCCGGCTCCCGACGACCAGCCGGGCTGGGCTCGGATGATGCGCGACCTGGGCGTGAAGGGGATTCACATCGCCGAACGCGACACCCAGCGGTCGCGACACCCCAAGCCGATGAATGCCTTCGTCAACACGTGGAGCGTCGAGGGCTTCCTATCCGAAGGCATGCAACCGGCAGAACTCGGCTGGGGCACCCACGAGAAGTGGCTGCCCGACAACGGCCGCCTCGAGACGATCGGCACCCGGGCCGGCGCCTATCTGCTGCAGCCCGGGGCCAACACCCGCGTGCGGTCGTGGTGCCCGACCCCGGGCCCGCAGTATGGCTTCCTCGTCACGCACAACGAGTCGATCTCGATCGCCGATTATTTCACGGTGCGCGACGACAAGGCCGGCGTCACCTACCGGCCCACCTGCCACTACGCCTACCATCCCGCCGACGACGCCGTGCTGTCGCTGCACGAACTTTTCGGCCGGGGCGGCATCCGCCAGGATCGAATCCACATCCTCGACGAGCACGAGATCGTCGACGGGATCGACGAACTGGGCGTCTTGCTCTACGGCCACGAGAAAAACGCCTACTGGTATGGCTCGCAGCTCTCCATCGACGAGACCCGCGACCTCGCTCCCTACCAAAACGCCACCGGCCTGCAGGTCTCCTCGGCCGTGCTCGCGGGAATGGTGTGGGCGATCGAGAACCCGACGGCGGGAATCGTGGAGGCCGACGAGATGGACTTCGAGCGGTGCCTCGAGGTGCAGCGTCCCTACCTCGGGCCCGTCACCGGCCACTACACCGACTGGACTCCGCTCACCGGCCGCCCCGGCCTCTTCAGCGAGCCCATCGACGAGAGCGACCCGTGGCAGTTCAAAAACGTGCTCGTTCACGATGCGTAGGCTGAGGCCGTGGCCGACCGGGCGAGGTCTGCCTCGAGCGGCCTGTGCGGCCGGATGCCGAGCGCCGTGAGTTCGCCGTGATAGGCCCGCACGCCTTCGTCTGAGCCGAGGTCACCGTCGGCGACGGCCCGCAGGATTTTCACGAAGGCGAGCTGGTGTTCGGCGGCGTTGATCTTGCGGCCGAAGAGCGCCACGCGGGCGCCGTGCTTCTTCGCCTCGGCGACGAGCCCGAAAGCGTCGTGCGTCGTGCCCGCCCCGCCTCCGAGGATGCCGACGACGACGGAGCGGTCGTAGGCCGCCAGTTGTTCCGTGACCTCGGGCCCGAGGAACGGAATCTTGAGGAAGATCGGCCGGCCGGCCCGCGGCACGCCAGCCAGGCATCGGGCCACGTGGTCGGCGAGGAACCGCGCCACGTCTTTCGGCTTGTCACCCGCCGGCCGCCCCGGCACCCGATCGAGCGCATTTGGAAAAAACACCTCTAGAAAATGCCGGAAGCCTGCTCGCTCCGCCTCGATCCGAAACATCTTGTAGGCCTCGAGCATGTCGCGGTCGAGCACGGCGTCGTCGTTGAGCGTGAGCGAAAAGAGGCCGAGATTCGCCCCGCGGCCGGGCTCGGCGTGCGTGCCGTCGACGCGGCCGGTGCGGGCCTGGCTGATCGTGGTCGTGGAGAAGGGCAGGGCGGGCTGTTTCGCGTAGCTGCCTGTGCCCGCAGCGAGCCAGATGTCGGTCGTGTCGTTCATGCGCACGGCGGGAGTGACGGCCGTGCCGGCGAAGATGTTTTCCTCGATTGCGAGCACCTCGTTCGTGCTTGCGCTCAGGAGCATGATGTCGACGAGCCCCTGCTTCGTGAGGGCGCGGATGTTGTCTCGATACTCGTGGATCGAGCGAAACGGGCCACAGCCAGCGGCGCCGCCGGAAGCGAGCCCGGGCGCGGCGAGCCCAAACGCCATGTCGGCGTCCTTGGCGTCGGCGAGGATGAAGTCGCGGCAGCCGGGGTCGGCCACGATCCGGGCGAGCTTGAGATCGAGCGTCTTTTGCATGGGTTTCATGGGCGTCATGCTAACGATTTCCGCCGAATAATCGCGGCAGGCGCATGGTAAAGCGTAAATGTTTTACGTTAAGCGGTAACTCCGGGCGGGTACGGTGATGGCACCTGGCGGACGCACCGCCACGTCACAACTTCGCGCAAGGACTCGTCGCATGGCAACTTCGTCGTATCGCTTCTCGATTGGCCCCTGGAACCTCGGGCAGGGAGCCGATCCCTTCGGCCCCCCGGTCCGGCCCGCCGTGCCGTTCGACGCGGTTCTCGACACAGCGGTGAGTCTCGGCTTCGAGGGGATCCAGTTTCACGACGACGACGCGGTGCCCGACCTCGAGACGCTAACGCCTGCCCAGGTCGTGAAGCAGGCCGAGGCGATGCGTAGGAAACTCGCCGACAAGGGCCTCGTGGCCGAGTTCGTGGCCCCGCGGCTCTGGGAGCACGCCCGCGGCATCGACGGCGGCTACACGTCGAACGACCCCGCCGCGCGGGCCTGGGCGCTCGAGCGTTCGAAGCGGGCGGTGGACGTGGCCCTGGCCCTCGGCACCGACCTGATCGTGATGTGGCCGGCCCGCGAGGGCACTGCGGTGCGCGAGAGCAAAAATCCGATCGAGGCCTCGCGGCAGATGCTCGCGGCAATCGACGTGATTCTCGGCGCCCACCCGAAGATCAGAATCGCGATCGAGCCCAAGCCCAACGAGCCGGTCGATCACGCATTCGTCCCCACGATCGGCCATGCGCTTGCGCTCGGCGCCCGCTCGGCCGACCCGGCCCGCGTGGGTGTGCTCATCGAAAGCGCCCACGCGATCCTGGCGGGCCTCGATCCCTCTGACGAAATGGGTTTCGCGCTCGCGGCAGGCAAACTCTGGAGCGTGCACCTGAACGACCAGAACGGCCTCAAGTTCGACCAAGACAAGGTGTTTGGCGCGGCGAACCTCCGCGGGGCCTTCGACCAGGTGCGGGTGCTCGAGGCCGCGGGCTACGCCGCCACGGGGGCGTTCGTGGGCTTCGACGTCAAAGCCCACCGCACGCAGCCGGCTGACAAAGCCACCGCTCACCTCGCCACGAGCAAGGCGATCTTTCTGAAGCTCGTCGAGAAGGCCCGCTCCTATCCCGTGAAAGTGGCCGAGCAGTGTATCGCTGCGAGAGACTACGAAGCTCTCGAACGGCTCGTGCTCGAGCATCTGCTCAGCTGTTAGGTCGACCCGAAAGCCCGAGGCGTAAGCCGAGAGGAGCGCAACCCCCGATCACGCCCATGAAGGACGCACCCTCCACTCGGCTCACGCCTCGGGCTTCCCTCGCCGAGCCTCCGCTCGTGGCGGTGATCCTCGACGCCGCGCGGCCCTACGACCGGCTGATCATCGGCGGCGTCGCCCACTACGCGCGAGAGCATGGGCGGTGGAGCCTCTATGTGGAGGAAGACCCGCTCGAGAAGCTGCCCGACCTGAAACGCTGGCACGGGCAGGGAATCATCGCCAACTTTGACGACCGGAAGGTCGCTGCCGCGATCCATGGCCTGAAAATTCCAGTCGTTGGCGTGGGCGGCGGCTACGGCTGGTATGACGAGGCATCGCGCATTCCCTACGTCTACACTGATAACGAGGCAATCGGCCGCCTTGGTGCGGAACACCTGCTGGCGTGCGGCTTCGAGCAGCTCGCATTCTGTGGGTACCCGAAATCGACGATCGCCGGCTGGTCGTCGGAGCGGGCTGATGCATTCCGTTCCGCGGCCGACAGGCGCGGGCGCCCGTGCGATGTCTTCACCGGCCGCGTCGGTATGGCCCGGCGTTGGGAGGAGATGCAGGCGGAGTTGCGCGATTGGCTCGCGAATCTTTCGAAACCGGTCGGCCTGATGGCGTGCAACGACGTCCGGGCCCGTCACGTTTTGGAGGCCTGCCGCGGTGAAGGGTTCCGGGTGCCGCATGACGTGGCCGTGATCGGAGTCGATAACGACGAGATGATCTGCGATCTCACCGACCCGCCCCTCTCGAGCATCGATCAGTCGGCCCGGCGGATCGGCTACGAGGCGGCGGCGCTTCTCGACAAACTCATGCTCGGTGCGGCAGTGGCCGAACGCCGCGTGGTCGTGCCGCCGATCGGCGTGGTCGCCAGGGCCTCCACCGACACCCTGGCAACCGACGACGCCGAAGTGGTGCAGACGCTCCAGGCCCTCCGCACCGATCCCTGGCACAAGCCCCGGGCCGACGATCTCGCCGCGGCGGTTGGCGTGTCGCGGTCGAGCCTCGAGCACCGGTTTCGGGCGGCAGTCGGCCGCTCGATCCACGAGGAGCACGTGCGGCTGCGGCTGGCCGCCACCCGGAAGCTGATTGTGGAGACCGACCTGCCGCTGAAGGCCGTGGCGATGCGGGCGGGGTTTCCGTCGCTGCAATACATGACGACGTTCGTGCGGCGGCACACGGGCGTGACGCCGGCACGGCTGCGTGCCGTCGAGCGGGCGCGGTGACGAGACGGGCGGCAAGGTCACCGCAGCCAAGATCTAACCTGCTCAACTTGATTTGATCACTGCATACGTCACGAAAACATAAAACATTGCTGAAATTCGAGTTCGGTTATGGGTGTCCGGCATCGTACAATCGCTGCTAGACCCATCAGTCTTCCCAGCGGGAATCAACGGATGAGCGATCCACGCCACCGCCAGCGGACAGGGGCTGCGATGCTCGGCATCGGGCTCTGTGCTGCCATCGTGAGTGGCTCCGGCTTCGCGACCGCTGCGGAAGAGATTGACTTCGCGGTCGATGTCGCGCCCCTCTTGGCGGGCAAGTGCGGGGCCTGCCACGGGCCGGCGGGGGCCGAGAGCGGATTTCGCATCGACGATCGGGCCAAGGCAATCGCCGGGGGCGACTCTGGCTCTGTGGGAATCGTGCCCGGCAAGCCGGAAGAGAGCGAACTCTTCGTTCGCATCTCGACCGACGACAAGGAATCGCGGATGCCGGCCGACGGCGAGCCGCTCTCCGCAGACGAGCAGGCGCTCGTGAAGGAGTGGATCGCGGCCGGCGCCGTCTGGCCCGACGACATGCAGTCGCTCGCCGACCTCATCCCGAAAGAGGGTCCCAAGCCGCAGAAGGGGCAGAACCACTGGGCGTTTCAGCCGCTCGTGCGGCCGCCTGTGCCGACCGCGCCGCCGGGCACCGCCCCGATCGACGCCTTTCTCGCCGAAAAACTCGCCGCCGCCGGCCTCGCCATGAATCCCGAGGCCGACCCGCGCACGCTCATTCGCCGGGTGTTGTTCGACCTCACGGGATTGCCGCCCTCGCCGGAAGAGATCGCCGCATTCGAGAATGCGTGCCGCGCCGCGGGCGGCATCGATGGTCCGTATCGCGACCTCGTCGATCGGCTGCTGGCGTCGCCGCACTACGGCGAACGCTGGGCCCGCCACTGGCTCGATGTCGTGCGGTTCGCCGAGAGCCACGGCTTCGAGATGAACAGGGCCCGGCCCAACGCTTGGCCGTATCGCGACTGGGTGATCGAATCGCTCAATGCCGACAAGCCCTACGACTCCTTTCTGAAGGAGCAACTCTGCGGCGACAAGTTGGGCGCCGACGCCGCCACGGGCTTCATCGTGGGCGGGCCGAAGGACGAGGTCGGCTCGCCCGATCCGGTGCTCACGGCCAACCAGCGGGCCGACGAACTGCACGACATGGTGGGCACCACGTCGTCGGCCTTCCTGGGCCTGACGGTCGGCTGCGCCCGCTGCCACGACCACAAGTTTGATCCCATTCCGCAGGTGGACTATTACGCGATGAAAGCCGTCTTCGAGGGCGTGAAGCACGGTGACCGCGATGTTCTGCCACCAGACAACGACGAGCGTGTGAAGAAGGTCGCGGCGCTGAAGGCCGAACTCGCGCCGCTCCGGCGGCGGATGGCGGAACTGCAGCCGGCGGCCCGTCTGCGCCGCACGATCGTGATCGACGACCTCACCAAGGATCAGACAGCGAAGCTCGTCGAGCCGAAGGGCATCGCCGACCATACGAAAGGCACGGAGCGGGGCCACGCCTCCGAGCCGGGCGACATCCGCTCGCTGCCCAACCTCGGCAAACAATACCACTGGTGGTCTGCCACGCCCGGCGAGGCCGTCTTCGCCTATGCGCCGAAGGCCGCCGGCGTGTTTCGCATCTGGCTCTCGTGGGGCGCGGGCTGGCACTCCCACGCCCGCGACGCCCGCTATGTGCTCGACACCGACGGCGACCCGGCGACGACCGCCGACCAGAAGGAGATCGCTGTGGTTGACCAGCGGCTCTTCGCCGACGGTGCGGGCGACCCGCCGCCGGATCAGGCGCTCTGGAGCGGCTTCCGCGATGCGGGCGTGCATCCGCTCACCGAGCAGACGCGGCTGCTCGTGATGGGCGGCGCGAACGCCGCAGCGGTCACGGCCGACGTCGTGATCTTCGAGGAGCAGGCGTCGGCCGACGATTCCGGCGGCCGTGTGGCCCACCTGCGCAGCCGGGTGACTGCTGGCGAAAACGTCGATGCCTTTTCGCCGACGCGGGCGAAGTTCGTGCGGTTCACGGTGCTGGAGACCAAATCCGCGGAGCCCTGCATCGACGAACTGGAAGTGCTCACGGTGGACGGCCGCAACGTGGCCCGCGGCGCGACTCCATCGTCGTCGGGCGACTACGCCCAGGGCGACCTGCACAAGCTCGCACACATCAACGACGGCAAGTACGGCAACAAGCGGTCGTGGATTTCAAACCAGATCGGTGGCGGCTGGGTGCAGTTGGAGTTGCCCGAGGCGGAGGAGGTGAGCCGCGTCGTCTGGAGCCGCGACCGCAGCCCCAAGCCCGAGTACACCGATCGGCTGGCGACGAAGTATGAAATCGCCGTGTCGCTCGACGGCAAGGAGTGGACACCGGTCGCCGCCCATGTCGACCGCCTGCCGCCCGACTACGTGCACGCCGACTCGATCGGCCCGATCACGGCCGCCGCCGAACTATCGCCCAACGAAATCGCCGAGCTCGACACGCTCACGGAAAACGCCGCCGTGCTCACGAAGCGGCTCGAGGCCCTCACTGCGCTGCCCAAGGCTTATGCAGGTCAGTTTGTCAAACCCGGGAAGACCCACCGGTTCTTCCGTGGCGATCCGATGGCACCGCGCGAGGAGGTTCCTCCGGGCGGCCTGACGGGATTCGGCGCGACCTGGCAACTGCCTGCCGACGCTCCGGAGCGTGACCGCCGCCGGGCGCTCGCCGACTGGATCGCCTCGCCGGCAAACCCGCTCACGGCCCGCGTGATCGTCAACCGACTCTGGCACCACCACTTCGGCACCGGCATCGTCGACACGCCGAGCGACTTTGGCGTCAACGGCGGGCCGCCGAGCCATCCAGAGCTCCTCGACTGGCTGGCGAGCGAACTTATCGACCCTGCAAACCCCGCCGACCGCTGGCGGCTGAAGGCGATCCATCGGCTGATCGTCACGAGCCGGGCCTACCGGCAGACAAGCACGGCCCGGCCCGACGCCATCGCCGCTGACTCGGGCTCACGGCTCCTCTGGCGGTATCCGCCGCGGCGGCTGGAGGCCGAGCCGCTCCGCGACGCGATCCTCGCCGTGAGCGGCAGCCTGAACACGAAGATGGGCGGGCCCGGCTTCGACCTCTTCGAGCCGAATAAGAACTACGTGAAGGTCTACACCACGAAGACGACGTTCACCGACGAGGAATTCCGCCGGATGGTCTACCAGAGCAAGCCACGGGCCGAGCTCGACAACTTCTTTGGCGCGTTCGACTGCCCCGACGCCGGCCAAGTGCAGCCCAAGCGCACGAGCAGCACCACGCCGCTGCAGGCGCTGAACATGCTCAACGGCGAATTCCTGCTCGATCAGGCCAGCCGGCTCGCAAAGCGCGTCGAGCGCGAGGCAGGAAGCGATCCCGGCCTCCAGGTGGCCCGCGCGATCGAGCTCACGTTTGGCCGCAAGGCCAGCGACCGGGAGCTCGCCGCCGGCCGCGACCTCGTGGCCGCCCACGGCCTGCCGATCCTCTGCCGCAGCCTCTACAACGCCAGCGAATTCCTCACCATTTACTGAGGCTTCCATGCGCCACGCACTCTCCCATGCCGGCCGCCGGATGCTCGATCGTCGGGACTTCCTCCAGTGGGGCGGCACGGGCCTGTCTGGCATCGCGCTGGCGGCGCTGCTTCACGAGCAGCGGCTCCTCGCCGGCGAGCCGCCGATCCGGCCGGCGATCGACCCGGCCCAGCCGTATGCCCCGCGGGCGCCGCACTTCCCGGCGAAGGCGAAGAACGTGCTCATGATCTTCTGCTCGGGCGCGCTCTCGCACGTAGACACGTTCGACTACAAGCCCGAGCTCGTGCGGCTCCACGACACCCCGATGCCCACGGCCAGCGGCGAAAAACTGATCACGTTTCAGGGGGAGCAGGGCAACCTCATCAAGCCGCTCTGGGAGTTCAAGCCCAGGGGCGAGAGCGGAACGATGACGAGCGATCTGCTGCCGCACCTCGGTGAACTGGCCGACGAGATGTGCTTCATCCACTCGATGACGGCCAAGAGCAACACGCACGGGCCGGCCGAGAGCCAGATGTCGACGGGCTTCACGCTCGACGGCTTCCCGAGCATCGGCGCCTGGACGACCTACGCCCTCGGCAGCGACTGCCGCGACCTGCCGGCCTTCGTGGCGATCCCCGACCCGCGCGGCGTGCCGCAAAACGGGCCGCGGCACTGGCAGAGCGCGTTCCTGCCGGCCGTGTTCCAGGGCACGGCGTTCAATGCCGACCGGCCGATCCCGAACCTCGCCCGGCCGGCGTCGATCCCGGAAAGCGCCGACCTCGCCACCCGCGACTTTCTCCGGATGCTCAACGACGACCACCTCGCCCGGCATCCGGGCGACACTGACCTCGCCGCACGGATCAGCGCCTACGAGCTGGCCGCCAAGATGCAGCTTTCGGCTGCGAAGGTCGCCGACATCTCCGACGAATCGGCCGAGACGCTGAAGCTCTACGGCGCCGACGACACGAAAAACTCCCTCAAGGCCCGGTTTGCCCGCAACTGCATCCTCGCCCGCCGGCTGGTGGAGAAGGGGGTGCGGTTCGTGCAGCTCTTCAACGGCGGCTACGCGATGGGGGAGGGGGTGGGCAACTGGGACGGCCACAAAAAGATCGTCGATCAGTACGCCGTGCACGGCCCGATCCTCGACCAACCGGTCGCGGGCCTGCTCCGCGATCTCAAGAACCGCGGCCTCTTGGCCGACACGCTCGTGGCATTCGTGACGGAGTTTGGCCGGATGCCGACGTTTCAGAAGGGGGCCAACGGCCGCGACCACAATCCTGCGGGCTTCACCGTGTGGCTCGCCGGGGCAGGCGTGAAGCGGGCATTTCACCACGGCGCCACCGACGAGTTTGGCTACAAGGCCGTGCAGGACGTAGCCACCATCTACGACCTGCACGCCACGATCCTGCACCTCCTCGGCCTCGATCACACCCGGCTGTCGTTCTACAACAACGGCATCGAGCGCCGCCTCACCGACGTCCACGGCCACGTGATCGAGCCGATCCTGGCCTGACCCTCGTCCGCAGACACGGCCCAACGGGCCGCAAGCTATTGCTGACCGAGCAGCTCCTCAACGACGGGATTCGTGAGGCTGCCGATTTTTTCGATCTCGATCGTCACCGTGTCACCGGCTTTCAGGAACACCGGGGGCTTGCGGGCGACGCCCACGCCGTGGGGCGTGCCCGTGAGGATCACCGTGCCGGGCCGCAAGATCATGCTCGCCGACATGAATTCGATGATCGCCGGCACGTCGAAGATCATGTCGTCGGTGTTCCAGTCTTGCATCACCTCGCCGTTCAACACCGTGCGGATCGAGAGCGTGTTGGGATCGGGAATCTCATCGGTGGTGACGATGCTCGGCCCCAGCGGGCAGAACGTGGCGAACGTCTTGCCGCGGCACCACTGGCCGCCGCCGCCGTTCCGCTGCCAGTCGCGGGCGCTCACGTCGTTGGCGCAGGTGTAGCCGAGCACGTACTTGAGAGCGTCGGTCCGGCTGACGTTGTGACAGGTCTTCCCGACCACGACGGCCAGTTCGCACTCGTAGTCGACCTCGTCGCTCCGCAGCTTCCGCGGCAGCACGATCGGATCGCCAGGGTTTTGCACGGCGCCCCAGTTCTTGAGGAACAGCACGGGGTGGGCTGGCGGGGCGGCGTTGCTCTCGGCGGCGTGCTTCTTGTAGTTGAGGCCGATGCAGAGGATGTCGCGGGGCTCGAGTGGTGCGAGCAGCTTGTCGACCTTCGCCACGGCGCCGGTGTCGCGGAGCGGGCCAAACATGTCACCCTCGAGAAGCGTCACGCGGCCGTCGGCGTGGAGGCTTCCCAGATGGGTGGCACCGGCGGATTCGAAGCGAACGATTTTCATGGTAGGGCTCTCCCTGCGGAAAAGGTGTGGCGGGCCGCGTCAGTGCCAGCGGACTAGATTCGATCCAGATGATACCGCTCATGGCCGTGGCGGCAGATTGCTGACGGCGGGCGTGTCACGGGAGGTAGATTTCACTCATGTTGCTTCCACCGCACGCGTGCCCAGACCTCGGGGTTGGCCAGCACCTTCGGCCGCTCGCCGCGGAGCGCCCGGGCCACCTCCTCGGCGGCCAGTCGCTGCAGGTCGGTGAGCGCCGTGGTCGACATCCAGGCTGAGTGCGGCGCGAGGATGACGTTGTCGCACCGCATCAGGGGATGATCGACGGCCAAAGGCGGAGCGTTCTCGATGACATCGAGACCGGCCCCCGAGATGCGGCCGGTCTCCACGGCCCGGACGAGTGCGGCGGTGTCGATTAGTTCGCCCCGCGCGCAGTTCACGATCACCGGCTGGCGGCCCATCGCGGCAAACGCGGCGTCGTCGAGCATGTGCTTCGTGTCGGCGGTGAGCGGTGTCTGCAGGATGACGGCGTCGCTCTCGGCGAACAGTTCCCCGAGGCCGACGGCCCGGGCAGCGGGCACCGGCGGCTCGCCCGTGAAGAACGGATCGTGGAAGACGATCCGGAATCCGAAGGGCTCGAGTTTCGCGGCAATCATCCGGCCGATCCGCCCCATGCCGACGATCCCTGCGGTGAGCGTGCTCAATCGCTTGAGCGGCGCGATCGGCTTCAGGTCCCAGTCGCCCGCCCGCAGGCGGCGGTCGGAGAGCGGCAGTTTCCGCAGCAGCGAGAGCGTCATCGCGACGGCGTGGTCGGAGACCTCCGCGATGCAGTAGTCGGGCACGTTGGCCACAGCGATACCGCGGGCCGTGGCGGCAGGGATGTCGACCGAATCCAGGCCGATGCCGTAGCGGACGATGATCCGGCAGTCGGGCATCGCGTCCATCACTTCGGGGCCCACGGGCTTGAAATAGCCGTTGAGCACGGCGTGGGCGCCTTGGACCAGGGCCACGGCGTCGGCAACCGACCGGCACTGCGACGCGGCAAGTTCAGCCCCTTCCCGGGCGAGAATGGCCCGTTCGGTGTCGAGATTGGGAAACACCGAATCGGTCACCGCAACCTTGAAAACAGCCATTCGTCCCTCGCAAGATTCCGACAGATGCCTATAAATTGACGTAATGCAGTATGGGGATATAAAAATATAGAACTTTCGTCAACCGGCTGGCCGACGTTTCATTCTGGTTGGGTCGTAGGTTGGTTCTCCACCGATGAAAAGCTCCCGCCGCCGCTCCACGTCCGCCGCTCGGTCATCCGGCCAGCCATCCGTCGCGTCGGCCGGCCAGCCTGTCGTCGTCCGCGACTCGGGCCACCAAACGCCCGCCCTC
>CAMAVC010000008.1 GCA_945861585.1 Planctomicrobium piriforme | reverse complement strand
CGAGGTGCCGCCGGCGCACGAGGCTTCGCCTCCGGGCGATGCCTGGCGGGCCCGCAACGAGATCGACCGCTTCATTCAGGCGAAGCTCGGCGAGGAAAACCTCATGCCCGCCCCAGAGGCTGATCGCCGCACGCTCATCCGCCGGCTGTTCTTCGACCTCACCGGCCTGCCACCGTCGCCGGAGGAGGTGGCCGCATTCGTCGCCGACGAAGCGCCCGACGCCTACGACAGGCTCGTCGATCGCCTCCTCGCCTCGCCGCATTACGGCGAGCGTTGGGCCCGCCACTGGCTCGACATCGCCCACTACGCCGACACCCACGGTTTCGAACGCGATCAACTGCGGCCCAACGCCTGGCGGTATCGCGACTGGGTGATCGACGCCCTGAACCGCGACCTGCCCTACGACGAGTTCCTGCGGCGGCAAATCGCGGGCGATGCGATCGCACCCGACGACCCCGACCACGTGGTGGCCGCCGGGTTTCTCACGGCCGGCCCGTGGGACTTCGTCGGCCAGGTCGAGACCAAGAGCGACGTACTGCGGCGGCAGGCCCGCGCCGACGACCTCGACGACATGGTGACGCAGGTCATGACTGCGGCCTGCGGCGTGACCGTGAACTGCGCCCGCTGCCACGACCACAAGCTCGATCCGGTCCCGCAGCGAGACTACTACTCCCTCGTGGCGGTCTTCGCCGGCGTGAAGCGGGCCGACGCGCCGACGAGCCGATCAGCGCAGGAGCGGTATGGGAAACAGCACGCCGATCTTACGACGGTCGTAGCCGATGCCCGGGCCGAGGTGCATGCGCTGGCGGGCAAGCCGATCGACCTGGCCGACATCGTCGGCGGCGGCGACGGCCGCGGAAGCGGCACGAAGGGCGTCGGCATCGACTCCCGAAACGGCCTGAAAGTGGATGCGAAGCCGGGCGGCTTTCTCTCGAACATCACCATCAACGCCCCGAAGTCTGCGCCCACGAAATTCGTGCATGCGGTGTTCGTGCCGCACGGGCCGGGCCCCGTGCCCGCGACCACCACCGGCCTCACGGTCGAGGGAATCCCCGAGACAAGCAAGGCGGGCTGGGATGCGATCCGCAACGGGGCGGTGGCGAAGCAGCACTCCACGAAGCTTGGCGACATCGACTACGCCAAGGGCGGCCACACGATCCTCGGCATGCATGCCAACGCCGGCATCACGTTTGACCTCGCGGAGATGTTCGCCGTCGTGCGGATGGCAAACCCCCACTTCCGCGCTGTCGTGGGCTACGGCGGCACGACGCCGGAGGCGGGGGCCGACTATTTCGTGTTCGTCGATGGCGCGCTCATGGCCAACGGGCGGATCGGCTTCGACGACGGCGGCACGCCGCTCGATATCTCGCTGCCACCCGGCGCGAAGTTTCTCACGCTCGTGGCCACCGACGGCGGCAACGGCATCGGAATGGATCAGGTGTTCTTCGGGGACGCCCGGATCGAGGGCACGACGCCCGCGCTCAGCCCGGAACAGACGCAGCATCTCGTCGCCGCGGAGCAGAGGCTCGTGACCCTTGAAAAAGAGCTCAAGTCGTTGCGGGTGCCCGATAAGCTCTTCGGACCGGTGGCCGAGCAGCCGCCCACAGTGAAAGTGAACGTCCGCGGCAATCCCGAGACGACGGGCGACGAGGTGGGCCCCGGCACGATCACCGCCGTGGCCGGCCTGCCCGCGAGCTTCGGCGAATCCACGACGCCCGAGGGACAACGCCGCCGGGCCCTCGCCGACTGGATCACTTCACCGAAAAACCCGCTTACGCCGCGCGTGATCGCGAACCGACTCTGGCACCATCACTTCGGCACCGGCATCGTCGATACGCCAAGCGACTTTGGGATCGGCGGCGGCCGGCCGTCGCATCCAGAGTTACTCGACTGGCTCGCGGCCGAGTTCATCGACCGCGGCTGGTCGCTGAAGGCGATGCATCGGCTGATCTGCTCGAGCCACGCCTACCGGCAGCGGAGCATCGACGTGCCCGGAGCCGCGAAAGCCGCGGCCATCGACGCCGACAATCGGCTGCTCTGGCGGCAGTCGCCGCGACGGCTCGATGCCGAAAGCCTTCGCGACGCCACGCTCGCCGTCACCGGCTGCCTCAATCCCGAGATGTATGGCCCCGGCTACCGCGACTTCGACTACGAGGAGGCGTATGCCCCCGTCTACCGCTACGTGACGCCCGACACGCCGGAACTCTGGCGGCGGAGCATCTATCGGTTCATCGTGCGGAGCACGCCGCACGCATTCCTGACGACGCTCGACTGCCCGAATCCGGCCAACCTCACGCCGGCGCGGCTCGAGACGACGACGGCGCTCCAGTCGCTCGCGCTGTTGAACAACGACTTCATGCTCCGGCAGGCAGGGCACTGGGCCAAGCGGCTCGAGCAGGAGGCGGGCGCCGATCCTGCCGCACAGATCCGCCGCGCCTACTCCCTCGCGCTCCTCCGCGAGCCCGACGAGGCCGAACTAGCAGCGGCGGTCGCGCTCGTGAAGCGTGCCGGCCTGCCGCAGTTTTGCCGGATGCTCTTCAACGCCAACGAATTCGTCTACGTGGACTGACCATGACGATGCCAGACGCTTTTCCCTGCCGGCTGCACCGCGCCGACGTGTCGCGGCGAAACTTCCTCTGGGAGCTCGGCGGCGGCCTCGGCGGCATGGCCCTCACGACGCTTTTAGCCGAAGAGGCACAAGCGGCGGCCCGCGCGGCCAATCCGCTTGCCGCGAGGCCACCGATGTTTTCGCCCAAGGCGAAGGCGGTGATCAACATCTTCTGCCCTGGCGGCCTCTCGCACCTCGACACGTTTGACTACAAGCCCGAGCTCGTGAAGCGGGATGGCACGCCGTTCGACACGACCGGCAACGTGCAGTTCTTCGCCTCGAAGCCGGGGAACTGCCAGCAGAGCTACTGGCCCTTCCGGCAGCACGGCGAGTGCGGCCACTGGGTGAGCGACCTGTTGCCGAAGCTCGCCGGCCACGTCGACGAGATGGCGTTCATCCATTCGATGCAGAGCAAGACCGCGCTCCACGGCCCGGCGATGTTCATGGCCAATAGCGGCTTCATCCTGCCCGGCTTCCCGTCGATGGGGGCGTGGGTCACCTACGGCCTCGGCAGCGAGTCGGAAGACCTGCCGGCGTTCGTCGTGCTTCCCGACCACCGCGGCCTGCCGCCGGGCGGGCCGGTGAACTGGGGCGCAGGCTTCCTCCCGGCGATCCACCAGGGCACCGTGATCGAGACGGCCGAAGGCCGGCCACCGATCGCCGATCTCTTCGCGGCCGAGGACCACGCGAACCTCGTCGCCGGCGAGCCGGCAGGCCGCGAGTTTCTCGCCGCCGTGAATGCCCGCCACCTCGGTCCCCGGGCCGACAACAGCGAACTTGCCGCCCGAATCGCCGCCTACGAGCTCGCGGCGCGGCTGCAACTCTCGGCCCCCGAGGTCACAAACCTCGCCGGCGAGTCAGATCTCGTGGAGCAGCTCTACCAACTCGACCATCCCGAGATCGGCCCGTTCGGCCGGCAGTGCCTGCTCGCGCGGCGGCTCGTGGAGCGGGGCGTGCGGTTCGTGCAGATCTACTGTGGCGCCGAGAACACGGCCGTGAAGAAGATCCGGCCCAACTGGGATTCCCACGAAGACGTCGTCCGCGACCACGGCTACTGGGGCCCGATTCTCGATGGCGGGGCGAGCGCCCTGCTTTCAGACTTGAAGGCCCACGGCCTCCTCGACAGCACGCTCGTGATGTGCCAGACCGAGTTCGGTCGCCAGCCGGCCGCGCAGGGGAAGGGCCGCGACCACAACGCCGGGGCCTTCACTGTGTGGATGGCCGGCGGCGGCACCAAGGGGGGCACGGCCTACGGCACGAGCGACGAGCTCGGCTTCAAGGCGGCGGAGAACCCCACCTACTGCTACGACCTTCATGCGACGGCGCTGCGCCTGCTCGGCGTCGACCACACAAAGCTCTCGGTCTACAACAATGGCATCCAGCGCCGGCTGACCGACGTGCACGGCCACGTGATCGAGCCGATCCTGGCGTGAGCCTGTCGGCTCCACTGCAGCAGCATGAACCGCAGAGCCTGGCTTGCCGTCGCCCTCCTCGTGCCAGTGGCGCTGCTCAATTACCTCGATCGCCAGCTCGTGGCCACGATGCAACGGTCGATCATGGGTGACGTGTCGGGGATCGAGAGCCAGGAGCAGTGGGGGCACATGCTGGCGTGGTTCAAATGGACCTACGCCCTCGCCAGCCCCTTCGCCGGCCTCGTCGCCGACCGGTTCAGCAAGCCGCTGATCGTGTGCGCGAGCCTCGTCGCCTGGTCGGCCGTCACGTGGGCCACGGGGCAGGCCACGACCTACGACCATCTGCTCGCCACTCGCGCCGCGATGGGCCTTTCGGAGGCGTTTTACATCCCGACGGCCCTGGCCCTCATCGCCGACCACCACGCGTCGGCGACGCGGTCGCGGGCGGTGGGCATCCATCAGATCGGCATCTATCTGGGCGTGATGCTCGGCAGCCTCGGCGGCTTCGTGGCCGACAGCCCCGCGCTTGGCTGGCGCTGGGGGTTTTCCACGATCGGCCTCGCGGGCATCGCCTACGCGGTGCCGCTCTTGTTTCTCCTGCGGGAGCCGGCAGACCGCGTCGCGCGGACCTCAGGGCCGGCCGAGTCGCCGCTTGCCTCGTGGCGGGCGCTCCTCGGCAACCCCTCGTTTCGGCTATTGCTGGCCTACTTCACGCTGCCCGCGATCGCCGGCTGGGTGGTGCGCGACTGGATGCCGAGCGTGCTCCAGAAGGACCTCGGCCTCACGCAGGGGCTCGCCGGCGTGAGCGCCGTGGTCTGGTGGCAGTCGGCTGCGATCGCGAGCGCCGTGCTCGGGGGCTGGCTCGCCGACCGCTGGATGCGGTCCTCCGACCGCGGGCGGATCTACGTGAGCGCCCTCGGCATGGCGGCGATCGTACCGGCCCTCCTCGGCGTCGGAATCGTGGTGGGCACGAAGTCGCTGCCGCTGGCGATCCTGTTTCTGATGCTGTTCGGCGTCGGCTGGGGCTTCTTCGACACGAACAACATGCCGATCCTCTCGCAGATCGTGCGGCCCGATCAGCGGGCGGCGGGCTACGGCCTCATGAATCTCGCGAGCATCTCGTGCGGCGGCCTGGCCGACGTGGGCTTCGGCTGGCTCCGCGACCAGCAGGTGCCGCTCCCCTTTGTCTTCGGCGGATTCGCCGCCCTCGCGGGCCTGTCCGCCTGGCTCGTGCTCCAGATCCGGCCGCACGAAAAAACGTAAAAGGGTTCCCGGTGTCGGACTTCCGGGAATGCTGGGCAGGAAACGATACTTCTGAGCTCGCCCGACAGAGGAACATGTGAGACCGAGATGCCGATGATGAACCGAGCGGTCGACTGCATCGTCTGCGGCACCTGCACCGCCGACATTCTCGTGAAACCCGTGGGGCTCACCGCCCCGATCGGCGGTGGACGGCTCTTCGACGTCGATCCGATCGGTGTCACGACCGGTGGCATCGTGTGCAACTCGGGCATCGCGATGCGACGGCTGGGCCTCGCCGTCGCGGCCGCGAGCATCGTCGGCGATGACGTGTGGGGCGGCGTGGTGCGCCGGCGGCTTGACGCGGAGGGTATCGCCGCGGCCGGCGTGGAGGGGCACGCCTCGCAGGCCACGAGTTCGACGGCCGTCCTCATCGACCCGAGCGGCGAGCGGAGCTTCGCGCACCACGTCGGGGCCTGCCGGGCGATCGACGTCGCCTATCTGCGCCGGCAGACGGCGGAGTTGTCCAAGGCGCGGCTCGTGCTGCTCGGCTACTTCGGACTGCTGCCCGCGCTCGAACCGACGATCGGTGAGGCGGTGGCCCTGCTGCGCGGCCTGGGCTGCCAGGTGGCCCTCGAGACGGGCGGCAGCGGCGGCGCGCTCGCCGGAATTGCCCCGGGGGTGCCGGAACCGACGATGCCGAACGACGCTCACGTCCGGCCAAGCAGCCGGCCGACCATGGCCCCGCGGGCGGCGTCGGTAAGCACTGAGGCTCGTCCTGCGCCCGCGGCGACCGTCAGTACACAGGGCCGGGTGCTGCGCATGCGCTCGGCTCCTACGCCAGGACGTCGTGCACGACGTTCCCGTGCACATCGGTGAGTCGGAAGTCGCGGCCGGCGTGGCGGAAGGTGAGCCGCTCGTGGTCGAAGCCGAGCAGGTGGAGGATCGTGGCGTGCAGGTCATGCACCGTGACGGGATTCTCCGCCACCGAGAGGCCGAGGTCGTCGGTCGTGCCGTGCACGTGGCCTCCCTTCACGCCGCCGCCGGCAAGCCACACTGAGAAGCCGTCGTGGTGGTGGTCGCGGCCGGGCGCCTTGCCGAGCGGCAGTTGCACGGTGGGCGTGCGGCCCATCTCGCCTCCCCAGATCACGAGCGTGTCGTCGAGCATGTCGCGGTCCTTGAGATCCTGGAGCAGCGCGGCGATCGGCGCATCACTCTCGCGGCAGAGTTTTTTGTGAGCGTCGTGCACGTTTTGATGGCTGTCCCAGGGCTGGCCCGCGCCGTGGTACACCTGCACGTAGCGCACGCCCCGCTCGGCGAGCCGCCGCGCGATGAGCAACTGCCGGCCCTGCACGTGGTTGCCATACCGCTCCCGCACCGCCTCCGGCTCCCGTGAGATATCGAACGCCTCGCCCGCCTCGCGCTGCATCCGGAAGGCAAGCTCGAGAGAGTGGATCCGAGCCTCGAGCTGGGCGTCGTCGGGGCGGGCCTGGCGGTGGAGTTCGTTCAACTGCTGGATGAAGTCGAGCTGCCGCCGCTGCTGGCTCGGCAGAATGCGGTCGTTCGAGATGTTGGCCACGAGCCGGTCGGGGCTCGACTCCTGCGAGTCGATGGAAGTGCCCTGGTAGATCCCCGGCAGGAAGGCGCTTCGCCAGTTGCTCCCCTGGGCCGTCGGTAGCCCGGCGGGGCACATCACCACGAATCCCGGCAGGCTCTGGTTTTCCGTGCCGAGGCCGTAGAGCGTCCAGGAGCCCATGCTCGGCACCACGCGGCTGATGTCGCCGCAGTTCATCATGAGCAGGCCCGGCTCGTGGTTCGGCGTCGGAGTCTGCATCGAGCGAATCACGCACAGGTCGTCGGCATGCCGGGCGATGTTCGGCAACAGTTCGCTGATCTCGATGCCCGATTGCCCGTGCTTCGCGAAGGCAAACGGCGATGGCAGCCCGACGCCGCCGATCCGCTTGTCGGCCTTGAGATCGTCCTTGAGCACCTTGCCTTCGTATTTTCTCAGGAGTGGCTTGGGGTCGAAGAGGTCGATCTGCGACGGGCCGCCATTCATGAACAGGTGGATGATCCGCACGGCCCGCGGCTTGAAGTGGGGCGGCCTGGGGCCGAGCGCCGACGTGGGTGCAGCCGGGCTGGCCGACTCACCCGCCGCCGGCTTGCAGAGCAGGCCCGCGAGCGCCACGCCACCGATCCCCATCCCTGACCGGGCGAGCAGGTGGCGGCGCGAGAACGGCGGCAGGGGCGACATGGCAAATCCCTCGAAGATCAATCGACGAACCAAAACTCGTTGGTGAGCAAGAGCGCCTGGGCACACTGCTCCCAGGGTGTGAGCAGCGGGGGCGGCGGGCCGGCGAAGTCGGCCTGAGCGTTCCACGACTCAGCGGGCGCGCGTGCCGTCGTGACCGCAGTCACGACGGGTGCCCACGAGAATGAGTCGGCCATCGTGGTTTCGCGGCAATCAACGGCGAAGTCGAGCACGTCTCCCGTCTTCACTGGCACCTCGGCAACGGTCGCGTCGACCCGATCATTTAGCGCTGTCCACTCGCCGAGCACCGTGCCGTCGCCACGCACAATCCTGCCGTGGACACCATCGCCCTTGTCGGAGAGATGCTGCAGCTGCCCGGTGATCGCCACCACGCCGTCCACGGGCGACACCCAGCGGCGGATGACCGCGTCGCCGCGCGGGCCGGGGTGGCCGCCGGTCTTCAACAGCATCGAGTACCCATGAACGGGATCGGGGAACACCAGTCCCTCCTGGTAGCGTTGCCCGTCGAAGTGCGCAAGCCGTGAAAACCGGCCCGGGCTGCCGTCCGCCGCGGCCGTGTCGCCACGGCCATAACGCCATACGCCGCGGTCGTGTTCGCTGCCGCGGGGCGTGGACCGCACGAACTCGGTGGCCAAAAGAACCTCGCGGGGAGTCGGCGGCCGCTGGAAGAGCGCTCGATAGAGCAGCCCGGCCTTCGCTGCGTCGTCACTGGCCTTGAACGCCTCCTGGCCGCACACGGCCCGCGCACGCTCGATGACAAACGGATGGTTCATGGCAAAGAGCGCCTGCTGCGGCACCATCGTCGTCGGCCGCTCGGCGGCCGTGACGTCGGGCGACGCAAAGTCGAATGTGGAAAACATGGGATCGAGATTGAGCCGGTCGATGTGGCCGTAGAGCGTGCGCCGGCCGGTGAAGGGCTCTACCGAGAGATCGACAGGCCGGCCGCCGACTGTGGCATCAAGGCCGCCGGTCGTGGCGAGCATCGCGTCGCGCATGCTCTCGAAGTCGAGCCGGCGGCGGTTCGCGTGGGCGAGTAGCCGGTTGCCGGGATCGGCAGTTTCGGCCAACGCAGCCGTGCCGCCGCGCGGCTCCTCGCTCCGCAGCCGGTAGGTGTTCGAGAGCACGATCCGCCGGTGCAGGGCCTTCACCGACCAGCCCTCCTCCACGAAGATGGCGGCCAGCCAGTCGAGCAGTTCGGGATGGCTCGGCCGATTCGCCCGAAAGCCAAAGTCGCTCGGCGTGTCCACGAGCCCCTTGCCGAAGTGGTGGGCCCAGACGCGGTTCACAAACACCCGCGCGGTGAGCGGGTTCGACGGGCTGGCGATCGCCTCGGCGAGTTCCTTGCGTCCGCTGCCCTGCGTGAAGGCCGCGCCGCCCCCGAGCACGGTGAGGAAGTGCCGCGACACTTTCGGCCCCTTTCGCTGCGGGTCACCGCGCAGAAACACCACCGGCTCCACCGGCTTCGGCTTGTCGACGAGCACGAACGATCGTGGTGGCGCGCCGGGGTGCGTCGCATCCACTTCCCTGATGGCGCTGTCGAGAGCGGCGAGTTTGGTGCGGGCCTTCCCGAGCAAGTTCGCCGCCCGGATGCACTGCGTTCCAGTGATCGCGAACGGCGACCGCACGGCGGCGTCGGCCGGTGGATGGAGCACGAGCCGCACGGCCTCCCAGGCCGGGTCGTCGAGGGCAGCGGCCGCAGCAGATGATTGCCGCGCTTCCCGCCAGCGCCGCTCGACATCGGCGAACAACCGGCCGTACAGCACGAGCATCGCCCGCACATCAGCCGGCGGCTCGGCCCGCAGCCGCGCGAGCACGAGCGGGTTCACGTTCACGACCGTCGGCTTGCGAATCGGGATCACACCCGACTCGATGAGCGGCGGAATCAGCCGCTTGAATTCGTCGGGGCCCCCGGTGAGCGCGAGGAGCAGCGGCCCGAGTACGGGATCGCGACGGGCTTCCACGATCCGCTTCAGCTTGTCGAGATTGTCGGACAGCGGCGTCATGGCCGCTGCGTCGAGCTTGCGGGCGTCGATCAGGCTACTCACCGACTGCGTCTTGGTGATCGCGAGGTCGTGATAGCCGAGCAGATAGTCCGCGGGGCGTTTGCGCAGGTCGGCCAGCGCCTTCTCGCGGAGACCGTCGCCGTAGGCCGTGCGGGCGGCAACCTTCTCGGCCCGAACCTTCTCATAGGCGGCGACGAGATCGGCCGACGGTGCGGCCCCGGCGATCCGCGGCAGTTCCTGCGGCTCCTCGCAGCTGGCGAACACGCCATAGAGGCCATAGTAGTCGGCCGTGGGAATGGGGTCATATTTATGGTCGTGGCAGCGGGCGCAGGAGATCGTCAAGCCGAGGAAGCCGCGTCCGATCACGTCGATCCGGTCGGCCATCTGTTCGTCTGTCGTGTTGATAAAGCGTGGGCCGACCGTCAGCATGCCGAGCGCAGCGAGGTCGGGAGCGTCCGGCGTCTCCGTCCACGCATCGGCGGCGATCTGCAGCTTGAGGAACCGGTCGAACGGCATGTCTTCGTTGAACGCCTTCACGACCCAATCGCGGTAGGTCCAGGCAAAGGGGTAGGTCCGGTCAGCACCAGCGGGGAGAAAATCTCGCGTGTCGGCGTAGCGGGCCACATCGAGCCAGTGGCGGCCCCAACGCTCGCCGTAGTGGGGCGACGCAAGGAACTTCTCGACGAGGTCCCGCCACACCCGCTCGCGGTGCTCGGCCCGGGCCCGCGTCTGCGCGGGGCTCGGCTCGGCGACGTCGGAAAACGGCGCCCGCTCCAAGTCGGCCATGAAGGCGTCGACCTCCTCGGGCGTGGGCGGCAAGCCGCGGAGGTCGAACGACAGCCGGCGGATGAGCGTGCGCGGCGGTGCCCGCGGTGCCTGCTCGATCCCGGCCGCTGTGAGTTTCTCGAGGATAAACGCGTCGATCGGCGTCGCCACGGCTCCCGTGGCAACGTCCGGCACCGCCGGCTTCCTCACCGGCTGCAACGCCCAGTGCGTCTTTGCTTGCTCAAAGAGCGCCTTTTGGTCGCCGAGCACGACGCCGTCGCCCGAGCCCATCGTGGTCCAGGCGGCGCCGTCACGCACCCACTGCTCGATCGCGGCGATCTCGTCGTCTCCGAGTTTTGCATCGGGGGGCATCTCGCGGCCGTCGTACCGCACGGCCTGCACGAGCAGGCTCTCATCGGGCATGCCGGGCACGACCGCCGGCCCGCTCTGCCCTCCCGCGAGCAGGGCCTCGCGCGACACGAGCGCAAAGCCCGACTCCTGCTTCTCCGGCCCGTGGCACTCCTGACAGTGCTCGACGAGGATCGGCCGAATTCGATTCTCGAAGAATTCGGTACGGGCACGATCCGTAGTCACGTCATCGGCCACAGTCGCCGCCGGAGAAAGTCCGCAGAGCAGCCCGCCGAGGGTTCCTGCTATCGCCAGAGCGTGACGCTTGAGCAGCATGCAGCCACGCGTCACGAGGTCGCTCGTCGTCGCCCTGCCGCCCTGATCCGGCTGACCCATGCCGCCGCCGCGACGCCCACGCCGGCAAGAGCGATGGCTCCCGGTTCTGGCACGATCACGAGCTGGCCGGTCGCCTGGTTGAACTCCATCGACTGGCCGCCACCCGTCGAGGTG
Source organism: Planctomicrobium piriforme (assembly GCA_945861585.1). Classification (GTDB taxonomy): domain Bacteria; phylum Planctomycetota; class Planctomycetia; order Pirellulales; family UBA1268; genus RGVT01. The sequence goes on along the minus strand of CAMAVC010000008.1, from coordinate 50,783 downwards.
CTCGTCCAGAGGTTGTTCACGCGGGTGAACGTCAGGCCGTTGTACGCAGAGCCGACGCTCGTGACGGTGGCGAAATTGCCGCTGAACGAGGTGCCGAAGCCTTCGAAAAGATTGAACGTCGTGTTGTCGCTAAACGCTTGGCTCAGATTGAGCTGAAGAGCGCCGTCGTAGGCGATCGAGCCGGCCGAAAGGATGCTGACCTGGTCATACTGCGTTCCGGCCGTCGGGCCGTCGATCTCCATGAGCACGGTGCTCGAAGCGTTGAGCACGAGCGACGCGACGGAGAGATCGCCCGGGCTATTGCCGGGAGAGAGGAGGCCATCGACGGTGACGGCTCCGCCGATCACACCCGAGCCGCCGAGCGTGGCGCCGGGCGCCACGCTGACCGCCCCGCCGCCGAGCTGGCCGTTGACGAGCAGCGTGCCGACGTTAACGGCGGTCGTGCCGGCGTAGGTATTCACGCCGCCGAGGGTCGTCGTGCCGCTGCCGACCTTCACGAGGCTTCCCGCACCCGAGAGGGCGCCGGCGTACGTCGTGGATGCGTTGTTGGCGCCCACCGTGAGGGCGACGGCGGCCGACGAGCCGTTTTGCAGGGCGAGGCCGCCCGCGCCCTTCAGGCCGCCGAACGTGACCGCGGTCATCGTGCCAAACGAAAGCGTGCCCGCGCCATCGCTGTCGAACGTGCTGCCGGCCAGGGCCAGCGACGTGGAGCCCACGGCCGTGGAGAGCGTGAGCGTACCGCCGTTCACGCGGGTGTCGCCCGTGAACGTGTTCGTGCCGCTCACGAACGTGTTCGAGCCGTTCGTGGTCACGAACAGCGGCACCAGCGTAAGATTGCCGGCGTTGGTCTTCGTGAAGGCGAGGTTACCGGTGATCAGGCCGGCGTAGGTGCCGCTCGTCGCCTGGTTGACCGTGAATGTCTTCACCGCGCCGCCGGCAGAGTTGGTCACGTAGCCGTTGGCGTAACCAGCGGTGCCGCTGGTCGCGCCGTTGTTGCCGGTGCTCGTGAGGCCCGCCACGGTCTGGTTGAAGCCGTTCAGGTCGAACGTGGCGGCCTTGTTGGCAGAAGCAACGGCGGCGTTGAGCACATCGAGTGTCGTCGTCGTGGGCAGCGTATCGGCGACGCCGATCCTGAGCCGGCCCCGGACGATCGAGGTGATGCCCGTGTAGGTCGATACACTCTGTAGCAAGACCGAACCGTTACCATCGTTGATGTTTGTGTCGTTGCCCTGGCCGCTCACGGTGAAGCCGGCGCTGCCGCTGACCGCCCCCGCGATCACCAGACTACTGTCGTTCTCGTAGCCGATGCGGGGGGCACCGGTTAAAGTGACCGCACCTGCCCACGTGCCGGTGCCGGAGAACACGGTGAGCCCGCCCGTGAGCGATGCGCCGCCCGCACTTCCCACCGAAAGTGTCTTGCCCGAGCCCGTTGTGATGCCGCTGCCGATCACGAGCGCACCCTTGTTGACGGTGACCGACGTCCCCGAGCCGAGCGCGGAGGCATGGTTGGCCACAAGAAACGTGCTTTGAGCGCCCGTATTGGTGGCGGAAATCAAGACGTTGCCGGAAAATCCGTTGGACGCCGAGAGAATCAGCGTGCCGCCCGAGCCCGACTTCGTGAGGCCATTCGTGTTGGAACTTGCAATGCTGTTGGCCCAAGTGGTTGTGCCGGTCACGCCGCTGTCGAAGAAGACGTTGATTGCCGCGGTGCTGCTGACGATTCGCCCCGACACATCGATTCCCAAGCCTGAGGTCGTGTACTGCATCGTGCCGCCAGCGAACGTGACGTTGCCTCCGCCCGCGAGGGCGGTAGCGCTGTTCAGCGACAGGACGCCGGCCGAGATGGTCGTGACGCCCGAGTAGCTGTTGCTGCCCGAGAGTGTGAGCGTACCCGTGCCGATCTTCATGAGGCCGCCCGAGCCGCCGATGTTTCCGCCGTTCTGGAAAGACAGATTGTTTCCGCTGCCAACCGAGATCGTGAGATCGCCGGTCGAGGCAGAAGTCGCGAATCTGATCTGGTTTGTGCCGGCGCCCGAGCTCGAGATGTCGGTGCCCGATGACGACAACTGCAGGGCATTGCCGGCGAGGGTGAAGCCGGCCTGCGTCAATGTGAGGCTGTCGAAGGTCGTGTTGGCCGTGAGGTTGTTCGTACTGGTCACCCGAGTCGCCCCCGAAAAAACGAGGCTGTTGGTGGCGACGGGGGCGGTGCCGGTGGTCCAATTGGCGGCCGTGTTCCAATTGTTGTCGGAGCCACCGCCATTCCAGGTGCGGAGTGTCTGCGCGAGGACTGCCTGAGGCGAGAACGCGAAGACGAGAGCGCCCACCACGCAGTGCCACCGTGCGATAACGCACACACGACGCATCCACGCGGGAACCACAACCGGAATGTTCGAACCCGCGTTGGATTGTGCGGTCGTCTTGGGTCGCGACATTGGGAAGACCCCCGGGGAACTCTCTGACCTCCCCAAAGACTAGGTCCTGCCTCGGCCCGCATCATGTCGCAGTTTATGTGATAAGGCTGTTTTTTAGGGCAGAAACGACTGTGTGGGCACTTCCGCCATGCAGCAGCGGCGACTCCGTGGCATCATGGCGAGCAGGTCAGGGACTGGACGCGACAGGATGCCACCCATGAGACGGGGGAGCCGCGATGCCGTTCGACGGCGTTATGCCGCGGCTGTCGCCGCGCTCGTGATCGCGTCGCTGCCCGCCGCAGCGGCCCGTGCCGCCGGCTCGAAGCTCGACCCCTCCGGTGCCTACGCCATCCGCTGGTGGACCGTCGAGGATGGTCTCGCCGCGATGTCGCCCGTGGGCGTGGCCGTGGCTGCCGATGATGCCGTGTGGTGCGTCAGCCAATCGCACCTCATGCGTTTCGACGGCCGCCGGTTCGACACGCTCCCTGCCCCCGTTGCCGACTCGATCCGTAGACAGATCGGCAATTTTCGCAGCATCGGGGTCGCCCCGGACGGCCGCCTGTGGCTCGTCTGCGCGAAGGGCGCGGCCGTGGCCATGCCCACGGCCGATATCGACCGCTCCATGCCGGGAGACTGGGCCGTGTATCGCTATTCCGCCGGTGACTTCCGGGGCGTCGCGTTCCCACAGGCAGGCCGACCACTGCTCTACGGGATGAACACGGTCGTCGATTTCGACGGAGCGAAGTTCGTGCCCCATTCCCTGCAGCGCCCGAGGCCTCCGTTCGACTATCTCCAGGCGGCGATCGATCGCCGCACTTCCGACCTCTGGCTGTGGGGTTACGGCGGTGTGCGGCGGATTCGCAGTGGCGTGGCTCATGCCGACGACGGGCCGGTCGCCAAGCGCATGACACACCTCTCGGCGGGCGACTCAGGGATTTGGACGGGGCTCATCGATCTTGAGTCGCACACGGTCGAGGGGGCGGCTGTGTATCGCGACGACGCGTGGCACGAATACCCGATGGCCACGAAGCCCAGCGCCACGAACCGCGCAGGCAAAATCTGCGAGGGCCCCGACGGCACCGTCTGGCTGGCGACCCATGCCGCGATGCACGTGCTGCGAGACGGCTCGTGGCGGACGATCCTGGATGGGCTCAACGACTTCTCCCTCACCACCCACCGCCTCACAACCGACCGCCGGGGCGTGCTCTGGGCCGCGTGTTCGGGAGGGCTGCTCTCGATCAGCAGGACGTCGCTCCAGCAGGCGCCGCTGCCGCCCTGCGGGGTCATGTGGACACGGCGCGACGGATCGCTCGTGGCAGGGATCGCCGCGGCGGTCGTCCGGCTCGCGCCGGCAGCCGGAGGCAAGGAGGGCAACTCGTCGCGGCACGACGTGATCGCTGCACTCTCCGCGGAGGTCGTGCCGACGGCGATTACAGAGGCGGCCGACGGCACGCTCTTCGTCGGCAGCCGCGACTCGTTCGTGCATGTCGTCCGCAGCGGCTCGTCGGAGATGGTTACCCAGACACCCAAGCTGCTTCGCGAGTTGCGAAACGTCACCTCGCTGGCCTGCGACTCCGCCAACTCGGTGTGGGCGGGCACCCTGGCCGGCCTGGCCCGTTACAACCGGAAGCGAAACTGCTTCGACTTCGTCGACCCTTTCCCCAACAACACCCTGCCGCCCGTGCTCGGCCTGCTCGCCGAGCGCGACGGCAGCCTGCTCATCGCCGTCCAGGGCCAGGGCATCGAGCGTCTGGCGGCCGATGGTAGCATCGCGCAGGAAGTTCCGGCGCCGCTCATGCCCGGAAAACGGATGGTGCGGTTCCTGCGCACCCCCGACCAGACGCTCTGGGCGGCCGGCGACACGGGCCTTCTGCGCCGCGACTCGAGCGGCCACGCCACGCTCTTCGATACGCGGCACGGGCTCGCCGAGCGGGCGATCGTGGAGTTGGCCGCCGACGATGCGGGCCGCCTGTGGCTCGCATTTCGTGACGGCTATCTCCAGGGGATTCGCATCAATGACCTTGACGACCTCGCCGCCGGCCGCCGCAGTTTCGTCCGCGGCATCGTGCTCGGTCCGCTCGACGGGCTCGGCGACGCGGAGCTCCTCGGCGGCTTGGTCCACGTGCCGGGCCGCGGGCTGCTTGCCACGACGTCCGCCGGGATCGTGACGGTCGATCCGGCGCGACTCTCAGTGCCTGACACGGCCTCACGGCCCGCGATCACTGTGGAGCACCGGCTCGTCGACGCGCAGTCGCATTTCCGGTGGGCCGACGTCACGACGCACGAGTTCGATCCGCCGCTCTACCAGACCCGGCTCGTCGGCGTCGATGCCGACTGGTCCCTGCCCGCTCGCGACACCGAGCGCACGTACGCCTCGATCCCTCCGGGCCAACATCGTTTCGAAGTGCGGCATCTCCGGGGCGACGCGGTCGAAGATGCCCCGGCTGGAGCGGTCCAGATCATGATCCCCACGCCGTTCTGGAAGACCACCTGGTTCCTCGTGGCGGTGGGCATGGGCGTCGCGGCGCTCGCCGCTGCGGGCGGCACGGCCGTAAGCCGGGCGCTGGCCAGACGGCGGATCGCCGAGCTCGAACGCGAACACGAGCGACAGCGCGACCGGGCGCGAATCGCCCGCGACATCCACGACGGTCTCGGGGCAGGCCTCGCTCAGATGGCGATGTTGAGCGACATCATGCGTCGCAGTTCTCCAGGTGAGCCGCAAACCAGCGTCAGCAGCAACCCACAGCTCGACGAGGCACTCGATGAGATGTTTCGCAGTGCCCAGGGGCTGACGCGGGCCGTGGACGAGATCGTGTGGGCGGTCAATCCCGCGAACGACACGCTCCAGCGGCTGTTCACGTTTCTCGCCCACGACGTCGAGGAGCTGGCCCGCACCGGTGATCTGGAACTGTCGATCCAGGTCGAAGACGACGTGCCCGACGTCGGGCTGCCTTCCACGGTTCGACACCACCTCTGCATGCTCGTGCGGGAAGCGGTAGCGAACGTACTCAAGCACGCCCGCGCGACGACGCTCGATGTCTCGCTGACGTGTCACGGTAACGCGATCGACATCTCGATCGCTGACGACGGCTGCGGCTTCGCACCCATGGCACCGGCCCGTGACGACCACGACGGCCTCGCGAATATGCGGGCGAGGGTAGCCGAGCTTGGCGGCTCGCTTTCGATCGACTCGAGCCCCGGCTGTGGCACCCGCGTGGCCATTCACGTGCTGCTCGCCGCTCAGGCTCACGTGCCCCTCGTCCGGCCGCGGCTGCGGCTGGCCGGCGACACCGACCACGATGCCCGGAGGACTGGATGACGACGAACACCGCGAAGGACCGAAAGACAATCCGCATCGCCCTTGTGGAGGACGACGATGGCACGCTGCGAAATCTCCGCCGCATGCTCGCCACCGACGAAGGCTGCCTCTGCGTGGGCGGGTTTCGGACGGTCGAGGAGGCCACCGATGCGATTCCCCGACTTCAGCCCGACGTCGTGCTTGTGGATGTCAACCTCCCCGACGGCACGGGCGTGGACGCAGTGCGGACGCTCGCCCCCGCACTGCCCGAGACGGAGTTTGTGATGCTCACGATCTATCAGGACGGCGACATCCTCTTCGACGCCCTCTCGGCCGGCGCCCACGGCTACCTGATCAAGCCCGTCCGCACCGAGCAACTCCTCGCAGCAATCCACGACGTGCTTGAAGGGGGGGCGCCGATGTCGAACGTGGTGGCCCGCAGGATCGTGCGGTCGTTCGAGCCCGACAAGTCGCTGCCGCCCCCCGAGCCGCTCGGGCCGCGCGAACGGGAGGTGCTGGAGCTGCTTGCCGCCGGAGCCATGTACAAGCAGGTGGCGAAGAAGCTCGACATCAGCATGAACACGGTGCTCACGTACGTCCGCCGCATCTACAAGAAACTCCACGTCAACTCGCGCCACGCCGCCGTGGACCGCTATAAGAGGATGCGGTAGCGATGGCGCCGGCCGGGCATCAGCGCCGTGCGTTTTCACATAAACTGCGACATGATCGGAGCCGGAGGTGGGGCGTATGATCGACCTTGGCGAGTTTTTCAGTGGGGCGTTCCAAGTTCGCGATACAAATGTGGTTCCTGACTTCAGTCCGAGACACAGTTCCAGGCCTGTCGGCCAGGAGAATGCCACGACGGCTCCACGGCTTCACGCTCCTCGCCGCCCTGCTGCTCGCACCGCCGGCTTTCTCACGGGCAGCGGAGACCAAGCCGCCCAACGTCGTGCTGATCCTCGCCGATGATCTGGGCGCTCGAGACCTGGGCTGTTTCGGCAGCAGTTACTACGAAACGCCTCACCTCGACCGTCTCGCGTCGCGGGGCGTGCGGCTGACAAATGCGTATGCCGCCAGCCCGCTCTGCTCGCCCACGCGTGCGAGCATCATGACCGGGCAGAATCCCGCTCGCACCGGCATCACGGCGCCGGGCTGCCACCTCCCAAAAGTGACCCTCAAGAAGCGGCTCTTGTCAGGCAACGCGCGCGTCAACGTCGCAAACTCGGTCACGCGTCTGAAGCCCGAATACCACACCCTCGCCGAGGCGCTCAAGGCCGCGGGCTACGCCACCGGCCATTTCGGAAAGTGGCACCTCGGGCACAACATGGCCCCCGGCGACGCCTACGAACCGCAGGACCAGGGCTTCGACGTGGACTGGCCGCACGTGCCCAGGGCGGCGGGCCCAGGCGGAGGCTACCTCGCGCCGTGGAAATTCATCACCGACCCCGCGATCACCGACGAGGCCGGCCGCCACGTGGACGACCGCATGGCCGACGAGGCCGGCGCGTTCATCTGCGCGAGCAAGGGCCGGCCGTTCTTCGTCAACTTCTGGCTGTTCTCCGTCCACTCACCCTTTAACGCGCGGGCGGACTTCATCGAACACTTTCGCAAGAAGACCGACCCCGCCGATCCGCAGAAGAATCCGCTCTACGCCGCCATGGTGAAGAGCATGGACGAGGCTGTGGGCCGCCTCCTGCGGCACATCGAGGAGTCGGGCGAGGCTGATAACACCATCATCGTGTTCTGGTCCGACAACGGCGGCTACGCCTACCCGCCCAAGGCGACCGACCCCGAGGGCTACACCGAGATTCCCGCCACCAGCAACCTGCCCTTCCGCAGCGGCAAGGCCTCGCTCTACGAGGGCGGCACGCGCGAGCCCGGCATCGTCGTCTGGCCGGGCAAAGTGAAGCCCGGCACGACCGCCGACTTCCTCATGCAGTCCACCGACATCTACCCGACGATCCTTGGGGCTTGCGGCGTGGCGCCCCCGTCCGACCAGAAGGTCGACGGCTTCGACCAGACCACAGCGCTCACGGGCGGATCGTCTCCACGCACGCAGATCTTCTGCCACTTCCCGCACGGCAACGCCCAGCGCAACGCCGTCATGGACGGCTTCTACGCGGGTTCCTCCATCCGGGAGGGCGACCTCAAGCTCATCCGCTTCTACGCGCGGGCTGACGACGGCTCCGACGAACTCGAACTCTACGACCTGGCCCAGGACCCCGGCGAGCGCCACAACCTCGCCACAGAGAGGCCCGAGATCGCCTCGCGGCTCAACAAGCTTCTGCAGCGTCATCTGGCGGACAACAAGGCGATCATCCCGAGGCTCAATCCCGACTTTGAGAAACCGTGACTCTGAAGTGCTCGAAACCCGCTTTTTCACATAAACTGCGACAAGCCGAATGCCGCGGTTGGGGCGTATTCTTGGGCATTCCAGCGGTTCTTGGCGGGGCTCCCAAAGGTCGCACGACGAATGTGGTCTCAACCTCCAGTCCGATGGACCGCGCCACGGGGGGCAGCCGGGGAGATGCCTCGTCGCCTGCATGCGTTCACTCTCGTCGAGCTCCTGGTGGTGATCGCCATCATCGGCCTGCTCATCGCACTCCTGCTCCCCGCGGTGCAGGCGGTGCGCGAGGCCGGGCGACGGATGTCCTGCTCGAACAACCTGAAGCAGCAGGCGATCGGGATCCACAACTTCACCGACGCCAATCGAGGCCGGTTTCCGGCGGCCACGGCTCGCGGCGATGGATATACTTTCGGGCACGGGTCGTCGCTGTGGCTGCGACTCTTGCCGTTCGTCGAGTACGTGGATCTTTTCTCCCGCGTCGCCCCCGATGGGAATCTCTGGCTGAAGACGGGGGGGTTCAATCAGACTGATGCCCACGTGCGGGCTCTCTCGGGCGTCCGAGTACCGGCCTATTCGTGCGCCTCTTCACAGGTCGACAGTACCCTGTTGACCGACACGCGCACGGGAGGATCTCCCACTACGTATTCGGCGCAGCGGGGCAGCTATGTGCCGATCTGTGGCGCGATCGACGGCACGCCGCGGGACAATACGAATGCCGACGGGCCCGTCGCCGGGTCGGGCGTCTTCGGGCCGGTCAATCTCGATGGCTCCAACCGAAACACCGGCAGGAGGACGAAGGACATCACCGACGGCCTGAGCAAGACGCTCATGGTGGGAGAGCAGTCCGATTTTTCGGTGAACAAGCAGGATCAGATCCGGACGCACTCCGGCCGCGCGATCTGGATGGGGAAGAACTTCAATGCCGTTGTGACCGGCAGTGGGAGTTACACCGTGGACGTGGCGAGTGCGGGCACGAAAGTATCCGGCGACACCCGTTGCTTCGGGATGACGACGGTCGGGTTCGTGATCAACATGAAGGGGCTGATCAATGCATCGAGCGGTAGCCCCGGCACGAATGGCGTTGCAGCCAATTGCAACACCCCGATCCAATCGTCCCACCCAGGCGGTGCGATGGTCTCGTTCGCCGACGGCGCGGTCGTGTTTCTCAACGAAAACCTCGCCCTGCAGACGCTCTTTGATCTGGCCAACGGCAATGATGGAAATGCCACGAATGCCACGCCGTAGTAAACGGAGCACACGCGGCCTCATGGTCGCCGGACTGCTCGGCCTGGGTATCCTGGGGCTGGGCTGCGGGCAGTCAAAGCCGTTCGGAACGGTGCACGGAACGGTGCACTTTCGCGGAGCGCCGGTCACAAACGGCATCGTGATGCTCTATTCCGCAGAGGTGGGCTATGGCAACCAGCGCGACATCAATCCCGACGGCTCGTTTGCCGTCGACGCCTTGCCTTACGGCCGTTATCAGATTGCCGTCGGCCCGCCCATGGTGATGGAGGAATACGGTGGAAAATCTGCTCCGACACTGCGGGTGATCGAGGTGGACAATATCCCGAAGCGTTACCACAACCCGTCGACGAGCGGATTCTCCTGCGATGTGGCCGGGCCCAGCGTGACCGTGGCTCTCCGCATGGAATAAACCTTGCGACAGATACGACGACGCTACTGCGATGCGTGAATCATCAGACAGGAGTCGAGCGTCGATGCGCGGAGCCTGGATCTCGCTTGCCGCCGCCGGAGTGCTGAACGCGGTCGCCTGTTTGCCAGCGGCTGCCACCGAGCCCCGGCCCAACGTGCTCTGGATTTATCTCGAGGACGTGAGCGGCTGGTTTTCCTGCTGCGGCGAGCGCCTCATCGAGACGCCCAACATCGACCGGCTGGCGTCCCGAGGTACTCGGTTCACGCGGTTCTACACGTCGGCCGGCGTCTGCTCCGCCACCCGCTCGGCCGTCATGCTCGGGGCGATGCAGACCACGCACGGCGTCCACCACCACCGCAGCTCGCGGAACAATGCGCAGGGCACGAAGCACGACGGCATCGGCATGATCCATCTGCCGGAGGGCGTCGTGCCGCTGCCGCAGTGGTGCCGGCAGCACGGCGTGTGGACGTTTAACGAGGGCCGCGGCAAGGACGACTTCAACTTCGTCTTCTCCCATGATGACTTCTACGACTATTGCCCGGCCGGCCAGGGCTGGGGCCCCGAACTCACCGTCGGCGGCCCGGGCATCCCGCAAGGGGCCGTGCGGGACGACCTCGCTTCGTCGATTGACATCGCCCCCACCACGCTCGGCATCCTCGGCCTGCCGGCACAGAAGCACTTCGAGGGCCGCGACCTCTTTGCGGCTGAAGCCAAGCCCCGGGAATTCGTCGTCGCCGCCCGCGACCGCTGCGACTACACGATCGAAAAGATCCGGGCGATCGTCACCACCACGGGGCTGATCCAGGTGCTCTACGAGTGGGGCGACACGAGCGTGAACCCGGAGTATGAGCACCTCCGCGGCGTGATCGAGCCCAAGCCCAAGGCCCCGGCAAAAAATCCTCGCGTCACCAACGCCGAAAACGGTCGGCGGCGGCCGAACATCCTCTTCATCCTCACCGACGACCAGCCCTAGGAGTCTCAGGAGCCCGTCATGCATCGCCTCTGTGTCACACTCCTCACGCTCGCTCTTGCCCTCGCGACGGTCTCGACCGCTGCGGCGGCCGACCGCCCCAACGTCCTCATCCTCTATGCCGACGACCTCGGCTACGCCGATCTCGGCGTCACCGGCAATCGCGACGTCCCGACGCCCAATATCGACTCGCTCGCCACGAATGGCGTGCGGTTCACGACGAGCTACGTGTCGGGCTGCGTCTGTAGCCCCAGCCGCGCGGGGCTGATGACCGGCCGCTACCAGCAGCGGTTCGGCTTCGACGCCAACGCCGAGGGCGCGAGCAAACCAGGCGAGCAAACCAGGGGGCTCGACCTCGCCGAGCGCACGTTCGCTGATCGCTTCAGGGACCTCGGCTACGCGACGGGCATCGTCGGAAAGTGGCATCTCGGCTCCGAGACACCGGAGTATTTGCCCAACGCCCGCGGCTTCGACGAGTTTTACGGCCTACTGCCCCACGGCATCAGTGCGAAGAAGGGCGGCAAGCCCGTGCCGATGTACCGCAACGCCACGGAGGTTGAGCAGCCTGCCGACCACACGCTGGCATTCGGCAAGGAGGCGGAGGCGTTCATCGGCCGCCACAAGGAGAAGCCGTGGATGCTGTACTGCGCGTTCACGGCCGTGCATGGGCCATATGTGGCGCCCAAGGCCTACGAGCGCCGTGTGGCGAGCGTGTCGCCGCCGGGGCGGCGGGCGTATCTGGCCATGCTCGCCTGCCTCGACGACGTGATCGGCGGGATCCTGAAATCGCTCCGCGACCACGGCCTCGAGGAGAACACGCTCGTGTTCTTTGCCAGCGACAACGGTGGGACGGACGGTGCGACCGACAATGGCGTGTTTCGCGGTACGAAATGGACGCTCTGGGAGGGGGGGGTGCGGTCGCCAATCCTCGTGCAATGGAAGGGCAAGATTCCCGGCGGCCGAACGCTCGCTGATCCGGCGCTCCAGATCGACTGGCTCCCCACGGCGCTCGCCGCGGCGGGCGCTGCCGTCGATCCCGACTGGAACCTCGACGGCGTCGATCTCCTGCCGCTGCTCACGGGCAAGGTCGATGCACTCCCCGCGCGGCCGCTCTTCTGGCGGTTCGGCGTGCAATACGCCGTGCGGCAGGGGGATTGGAAGCTCGTGAAGGCTGCCGCCGACATGCAGCCGGCCCTCTTCAATCTCGCCGATGATCCCGGTGAAAAGCGCGACCTCGCCCTGAGCGAGCCCGCGAGGCTCGGGGAACTTCAGGCCCTCTGGGATTCCTGGAACAGCGCCAACGAACCGCCCCGCTGGATCGACAATCGCTGGAACGGTCTGGAACAACAAAAGGTCCGCAAGCAGAATCGCAAGCAGAATCGTAAGCTGGAGCGCACATGATGACTCGCTTTCTCACCATCGTCCTCGCGATGACTGCGACGCCCCTCGCGGGGGCCACGCTCGAACTCGGCACGCCGTTTCGCGACCACATGGTGCTCCAGCGAGACAAGCCCGTGCCGGTGTGGGGCTGGGCGGATGCCGGCGATGACGTGACCGTTGAATTTGCCGGGCAGCGCAAGACAACGCAGGCCAATCCCGATGGAACATGGATGGTGCGGCTCGACCCACTCGCCACGGATGCGACCCCCGCGACGCTCACCGTGAAGTCTGCCCGCAGCGGCGGCCCCCTCACCGTGGCCGACGTGCTCGTCGGTGAGGTGTGGCTAGGATCAGGCCAATCGAACATGAAGATGATGGTGAAGAGTTCGGCCAGCTTCGCGCAGGAAAGAGCCGCTGCCAACCTGCCCTTCGTGCGGATGTTCATCGAAACATCGAATGCCGCGGCAGAGCCGCAGTCACGAGGCGCGGGGGGGTGGCACGTCTGCTCACCAGCGACGGTCGGTGACTTCTCAGCCACGCTGTTTTTCTTCGGCCGCGAACTCCATCGCGCGCTCGGCGTGCCCGTCGGGCTCGTCAACTCATCGTGGGGAGGCACGCCGATCCAGTCGTGGACCGACGAGTCGGTCCAGCGAAACACGGCTGCGCTTGCCCCCTATGTCGCCGGGCTCGATCGCGACGCTGCCGCGTTCGATCGCGAGGCCGCCCGGGCGAAGTATGAAAAGGCCCTTGCGGCCTGGCCCGAAAAGGGGCGGAAGGCGCGGGAGGCCGGCAAGCCCGCTCCGCGCCGTCCGACCGACACGGTGGAGCAGCACGACCGCAACTCGATCGGCCGGCTCTTCAACGGCAAGATCGCGCCGCTGATTCCCTACGCGATCCGTGGCGCCGTCTGGTATCAGGGCGAGGGAAACGCACGTGGCGCAAGTGCCATGTTCTACCGTCACCAATTGCCGCTCCTTGTCACCGACTGGCGCGGGCGGTGGGGCGATGAATTTCCGTTTGCGTGGGTGCAGTTGCCGAACTATGCCCCGGGAAGCGATGGCTGGATGCTCGTGCGCGAAGCGATGCTCGAGTCCCTCCGCCTCCCCAAGACCGGCATGGCGATCACCGTTGACATCGGCGAACCCACGGACATTCATCCCAAGAACAAGCAGGACGTGGGCCGGCGCTTGGCGGCCTGGGCCCTTGCCGACGTCTACGGCAAGCCCGTGTCGGCCCGCAGCGGGCCGCTTCCGGCCGGCAACGAGGTGCGTGGCACGGAAATCGTCTGTCGGTTCACCGAGGCGGAGGGCCTCCGCGATCGCGATGGTGGCGAGATCGACGGCTTCGTGATTGCCGGGCCCGACCGCCAGTGGAAGCCGGCCACGGCGCGGATCGACGGCATGAGCGTGGTGGTGTCGGCATCCGACGTATCGCAGCCGATGGCCGTGCGGTATGGCTGGGCCGCGAACCCGAAGTGCGATCTCGTGAATGCTGCCGCCCTGCCGGCCTCGCCCTTCCGCACCGACACGTGGCCGATCGGTGACGCGCCCGGCACGGCTCGCTGAGACGGCTCCGCAGACGTTGTGGCGGCCTATCACCAGCCGAGTGGAAAAAACGTACAAATTTCGCCGCGCGGGGCCCATTTCCGCCCGCTGCCACCGCGCTGGATACTGGTGATTCAGAGATCATCCAAGCCCACCCCGACACAACGTCATGCCTCACCTGCCAGTCGACTGCATCGTCTGCGGCACCTGCACTGCCGACATTCTCGTCAAGCCGGTGGCCCTCTCCGCGCCGATCGGGGGCGGGCGGCTGTTCCACGTCGATCCGATCGACGTCACGACCGGCGGGATCGTCTGCAACTCCGGGATCGCGATGCGCCGGCTCGGCATGCGGGTCGCGGCCGCGGCAATCGTCGGTGACGACGTCTGGGGCGGCGTCGTCCGGCGCCACCTCGACGCCGAGGGCGTCGCCACCCAGGCGGTCGAGGCACACCCGACGCTCGCCACGAGTTCCACGGCGGTGCTCATCGATCCGGGTGGCGAACGCAGCTTTGCCCATCATGTGGGGGTCTGCGGAGCGCTCGATGCGGCGTATCTCCGTCGCCAGGAAGCGCACTTCGCCCAGGCTCGGTTCGCGCTTGTCGGCTACTTCGGACTGCTGCCTGCTCTGGAACCGACGATCGGTGAGGCGGTGGCCTTCCTGCGGGGCCTTGGCTGCCAGGTGGCCCTCGAGACGGGCGGCAGCGGCGGCGCGCTCGCCGCGATCGCTCCGGGTTTGCCGCACGTGGATCTCTACGTGCCAAGCCTCGACGAGGCTGTGCACCAGACGGGCCTCGCCGACCCGCGAGCGATCATCGACTGCTACCGCACGCACGGGGCAGGGGGCATCGTGGGCGTGAAGCTGGGGTCGCGGGGCACACTGTTAAGCCCGCGGGCAGGCGAGTTTCTGGAGATCCCGTGCATCCCGGCGCCCGGCCCCGTGGCCGATACGACCGGTGCCGGCGACTCGCTGCTCGCCGGGCTCATCACCGGCATTCTGCGCGGGATGCCGCTCGATCAGGCAGGCCGGCTCGGGGCCGCCACCGCGGCCTGCTGCGTGACGGGCGTGGGTGCGACTGCGGGCCTGCGGTCATTCGACGAGACGATGCGGCTTGTCTAGCGAAACACCTGTATTCGGCTCAACGTGATCGACTGATCCTCGACCGGCGTGCGGCACACTAACCCAGCACGTCGGAATATCCAAACCTGAGGAAGTCTTCGCGATACCGCTCTCGGATGAGTTCGGCGTCCTCGCCTCGATAGAACGACTGATATGCGATTCCTGGCTCGATGCTCTTATTGGCTCGGCCCAAAGGCACGCTGGAAATGCCGAGGCGCTTCGCGATCAGCGGCCACGTCGTCTCCAAGTCCTCCACCTTGAAGACCTCCCGCACCAACTGACGTCCCTGCGGATCGCAAAGCTGCGACGTCATCGTGGCATAGCCCTCCCAGCCCTCCAACTGTGGCGACCGGATGAATTCCGAGAATGACGTGTGCTCATCGCGTGCCGCGAGCAAGGCTTTTACGCCAGGGTAATTCCAAGGCCACATCTGGGAATCGACGTGGGAGCCCCCGGTGACGGCGTCGGGAGCAGCCTGCTCGCCTAACTTCCGCTTGTATCGTCTCAGCACCTGCACGGCATGCGTATAGAGCGACACGGCCACGGCGTACGGAGCTCGTACGGTCGAAAACGTGTAATACGCATCCCACGTCTCGCGGCCCACGACCGCACACACCTCCGCGGCACTACTGTGCTTCACTAAGCCAAACAGCGATTGATAGACGCCCTGCAGCCTCTCACCCTCCGGGGTGCTCCCCAGGAGGATGTCGTTCCACGCGATCGACTTTCCACACGCTCTCTCGATACTCGTTCCTGCACACTTGTGAAGATGGATGTAGATGAACCTCCTGGAATTGGAAACCAGCATGCCAGACTCCGCGACGGTACGGTTGAATCAGGTGTATCCCAGCCTCTCGCAGGCATCGCCGAATTTTTCTCTGAACGCCGCATGCAGCGGCTCGTCAAAATAGCTCTGCCACGCCTCGACTTTCCGGCTCCGGATGTGCGGGCTGTCGGGATGCGAGGGATTGAAAACGCTTTTCGTGTAGGCCACTTCGAGGGCATCCGTGAGCATGTCGCCTTCGAGTCCCAGATGTCGAAACATCTTCGTATACGCTTTCATCCCGTCATCAGTCATCAGGTCCTCAAGCTTCACGTTCATGCACCATGGGTAGCTCTTGGCGACCCACTGAACCATGCCGTTGATGGCAAGGGCAGAACAGTCCATCTCGAACAGAAACCGCTCGCGGTCTGACCCTAATGACCGGATCTTTTGCTGGTAGGTGAGCCCGCCAAACTCTGGCCGCGGTTGCTGCAGCCACTTCTCGGACGCGTGCATGTGGTAGAGCGCGGCGGAGACGACGACCATCCGTGGATCCCGGATGAGGTGCACCCCGAGGAGGGGCACTCCCAAGGAACACACGTCGAGCCGGGAATGAGCGTCGAAGAGTATGTCCCACCGGCCCACGACGGGCGTTCCCCTCGACACGTTGAGAAAGCGAAGGCCGCGCTTGTCCGCGAGACCCTCGAAAATACCCTTTGCCAAAACGGTGCCGGTCTTGTGATGCGTGCCCACGAAAATCGTGGTGGCAAGCGAGGTCTTCTGACGGCCTGGAGTGGCTCGGGGTTCTCTGTGTTCGCGTGCGGAGGCATGTCGAACTGCTTGGTTTGGAGCGAGGAGCACCGCGCGCACCGTGTCACGAAATCGCCGAAAGTCCCTGTACGGAGTCGACAGTTCCAGGGCCTGGACATGAGCACGGGTCCAGGCTGATTGGTCCGTCAACAGTTCACGCGTCCGTCGGGCGAGTGCCGATGCCGAAGCCGAGACGAATACCGCATCGCACGGCTCGAGTTCCGTGCCCTCGAGCGCTGCCGGAGTGGCGACGATGGGCGTGCCGGCAACGAAGCTGTCAAAGACCTTCGTCTTCACCCCGACGCCGCTCACCGTGGGAACCATGTGTACGCGGTACTCGGACAACGATCCAATGAAACTCTCCACCTCGCCCACGACACGGATTCCACTCCAGCATGGATCTGGGCTCGGGGGTTGGATGATGATTTGGTCGGTGCCACTGCCGAACACGTGCAATTCAGCCGTAGGCGTGCAGGCGAATATCTTGGGCCAGAGCCGTGTGACTCCAATGTCGATCGCGCGCTTGTTGTGGGGATGGGTGGAACCGGCCATGCACACGGCGGCCCGTCTCGCACCGAATTGAGCGATCGTGCCGACCTGCGGGCTTTCGTGGAATGACGCGATCACCCTCGTTTTTTCAGGATCCACACCATACAACTCGATGGCGCGGTTTTTTTCCTTCTCGCTCACCCAGACGCACACGTCGGCTGCGCGCAACAGACCACTCTCCAGGGTCCTGATTTCTTCATGGCCATTCTCATCGGGACCGCCTTTGGATTTGGCGTCATCGAACAGGACATCCGACAGGTCGACGACCACATGCCACCCCGCTCCGGAGGCCGTCAACCGTTCAACGCAGTCCAATCCAGCTTCCAGTGCCTTGACCGACCAAAGATCGGAAAGCCAGATGACTCCTGGATCGTTGAAATTCACCTCCACAGTGCTCGAATGCGTGAATCGCCCAGATAGCCTCGCCAGCGCATCCAGTTGCGGTGTCGCCATCGCCTTCTGAATCAAGTAGGCGTTGTGCACTCTGCAACCAAGGTCACAGAGCGCGCGAATCGTGTGAAATGCCCTGGTGCGAGAACCGGTCGTCGGTTCGGCGGCCAGTCCGGTGACGAAGACCACCTTCGACCTCGCGGCGCTGGCGACGGACAGGGAAGTCGCTTGAGGGGATATCATGATTCTATGGTGTCGGATTGTATTTCCGTGGGTTGTGACAGCTGTGCAGTTGCTCGCTGTAACTCGGCATAGTTCACGATGAAGGCGGCGTGGTTGTCCGGCAGTATTTTCATTTCTGGCTTGAGGCAACGCCTGTCCACATCGATGCCCAGCGCCTGCTCGAGCGATACCAGATCAGTCGGATCGACGCTGAACATGTTTTCATACGTGATCGTGCACACGGCAGCAGCCTGCCTCCGTGCGTACTCGAGGGCGAACGCACGAAGATTTTCCTGGCTTCTCTGCGACTTCGCGTATGCAGCCGCAAACCTGGCCGGATCGATATGCACGCCACCGTCGACGCTGGTCCTGATCGCGCCTGCGTCAGCGTCGTCACGGCTACCGGGGTAGACGCCGAAATGCCGGCATATCAGCCGCGATATGGTCGTTGGCCAGGGGTCCCTCAGCAATAGGAGGACGAGCCGCTGGTCGACGTCGTCGTCGGGGAATCTCCAGAAGTCCAGCCCAAAGCCCTTCCGCTTCAAGGGGTTCAGCGTGAACCCTCGGATCGGGGTCTTGGCCTCCGAAAGAATGTGATCGATGTACGCCTGTGACGACCCGTGCGTTGCGGGATTCCAGTCATTCAGGATCTCATTCCTGCAGAACGATACCGTGGTATTGAGCGCTTTCCCGAGCGATGTAGAGCCGGTGCGTGCCAGTTTGAGGAGAACGAAACAGGTCCGTTGCAAAGACCACCGCCTCTCCTAGGAGCGGAGGAAATAGTGAAACGAGTCGGCGAGCGCGAGCCAGCTGGCCTCGATCACGTTTTCGCTCACGCCCACGGTGCCCCACACACGGTCGCCGTCGGTGCTCTCGATCGACACGCGCACCTTGGCCGCCGTGCCCTCCTGGGCGTTGATCACGCGCACCTTGTAGTCGAGCAGGTGCATCCGCTCGACGGCCGGATAGGTGGCGGCCAGCGCCTTGCGCAGGGCCGCGTCGAGGGCGTTCACGGGGCCGTCGCCTTCGGCTACTTCGTGCCGCAGTCCGCCGGCCACGTGGAGCTTTACGGTCGCGAGCGTGCGGACATCGCCCTCACCGCGGCTCTCGACATCCACGTTGTAGCTGTCGCGAACGAACGCCGGCGTGAAGGTCCCCGCGATGCGATCGACGAGCAGGTCGAACGATGCCCCGGCCGCCTCGAATTGCCAGCCCTCGTTCTCGAGCCGGCAGACCTCTGCCAAAACAGTGTCGAGCAGGGCGCGGTCGTCCTTCACGTCGGCCCGGGTCACGAGGGCCGCGATGTTCGAGCGGCCCGAGAGCTCACTCACGAGGATCCGCCGCGAGTTGCCCACCGCCTCGGGAGCGATGTGCTCGTACGACTCGGTGGCCTTGGCCACGGCGTGGACGTGCATGCCGCCCTTGTGGGCGAACGCACTCGAACCGACGAACGGCTGGCCCGGACGATAGCTCATGTTGGCCGTCTCGTAGACGAAGCGCGAGAGTTCGGTGAGGCGCGCCCCGCCGTTGCCACCGAGAACCGAGTGGCCCGGAAGTTTCAGGGCGAGGTTGGCCACCACCGAGATCAGATCGGCATTGCCGCAGCGTTCGCCGATCCCGTTGATCGTGCCCTGCACCTGCACCACACCGGCGGCGACGGCGGCGAGCGAGTTTGCCACGGCGAGATCGCAGTCGTTGTGGCAGTGGATCGCCAGAGGAGGCTCGCAGCCAGCAGCTTTGAGCGCCGCAGCCGCTTCGCCGAGGATGCGGGTGATCTCGTCGGGCAGCGTGCCGCCGTTGGTGTCGCAGCACACGATCCGCGTGGCTCCCGCCCGGGCGGCGGCCACGATCGTCTGGGCTGAGTAGTCGGCATCCAGCTTCCAGCCATCGAAGAAGTGCTCGGCGTCGTAGAACACCTCGCGACCGGCCTGCGTGAGGTAGCCCACCGTGTCGGCGATCATGGCGAGGTTTTCCTCGCGCGAGACGCCGAGCACCTCACTCACGTGAAAAGCCGACGTCTTACCCACGATTGTCACGACGGGCGTGCCGGCGTCGAGCAGGGCCGTCATGCCCGGATCGGCGGCGGCCGTCATACCGCGGCGGCGGGTCATGCCAAACGCGCACACTCGCGAGTGCCGGAGGTTCAGCCCGCGCACCCGCTCGAAATACTGAGCGTCCTTGGGGTTCGAGAGCGGATAGCCTCCCTCGATGAAGTCGACGCCCGCCTCGTCGAGCCGCTTCGTAATCGCCAGCTTGTCCTCGAGGGAGAAGTTGACGCCTTCCCCCTGGCTGCCGTCGCGAAGCGTGGTGTCGTAGATTTCGATCGTGCGCATGCTGGTAGCCTAGTCGGAAGCCACCGGGTCTGAAAATCCACGGCATTTCGAGCCCGTTCCACAGCAGAGCGCTCAACGCAGGCTCTCCAAACCTGGGCAGTCCGACGTCTGTCGTGAGTCGGTACAGGAAGGAGATGCGGCCGAGCCGTGGGCGAAACCCGCCGCCGTATGAGTGACCGAACGATGCTACCCTATCGACGCAGATCTTTGCGGCGCAGCCTGCCGCCGCTTGCGGTGGAGCTTCCAAGCTGCGACGCCGGCCGCGCCCATACTCAACAGCGCGATCGAACTCGGCTCCGGAATCGCACCCACTGTGACGGGTATGCCCGACGCCGTCTCGTAATACGCGTTGGTGATCACGAATCCTTGGCCGGAGGCCGGAAGTCCGGTCGTGTTGAGTCGGTCGATTTCCATCACTCCCCAGCCGTAATGTAGGTTCCCACCCTTTGTGAACCTAAATCCGAAGTTTCCTGGTTCGCCGACCGTCCAGTTCGGGTTGAAGAGCGTTTCCGGCGGTACAGGCGTCCCTTCCGTCGACCCAGCGTTGATGTATCCGGTTTGGAGATTGAGTGAGCCGCCGGCCGCGGCGCCACCGAATACCTGCAACGCACCGACCGTGGCTCCGGCGTCGAGCCGCTGCAGCTTGTCGTTGTTGGCGTTCTTGATCCAGCCATTGCCTGAACCGGCGGCGGGAGCCTGGAACAGTGCCATAATCTGAGCACCCAGCAACTGCGACGTGACCTCGAAGGGGGCCACCATGAGATTGACGAGGTTGAAGTCCACTGTCGAGTCGCCATCGACATCCCATTCCGTCACCAGGGCACTCGTCTCCGCCTGGTTGCCCGAAGGGATCGCATTTCCTCCCGGCGGGCGGAGGACGCTCGATGGTGCCGTGGCAAACGGGTTTGCACGCACAATTTCCGCATCCGCGCGATCCGTGCCAACGACAACAGCGCCGGCGATGACGCCCAGCTTGGCGACGAGCCGATGGTTCTTTTTTTGCTTGCTCACCGGTCCTGCCACCTTTCTTTCACCGACCCCACACATACACGTCGGGGGCTTGCCCATGCCTTCCATACCAACCGAGCGTCGAGCAGCGAGCCGCCCACGCAGAGTTGCGGTCGACCGCGCGTGGTGCCGCTCGACAGACCGCACCACTCGTTTGTACTACGAGCTCAGCGTTCAACAACGTTCCGGACACGGAAAGTGACGAATCGGGATCGAGCGGGGACGAATCGGGCGCGCCCTGGGACGAAACGGGATTGAGCAGGGACGAATCGGGCGCGCCGTGGGCGGACTACGTCCGCTCGTGCAAGCGGATCCCGAGCAGTTCGAGGCCCTTCCAGAGAGCCTGCTTGCTGAGCACGCACATCGCCAATCGCACGCGTTGACCTGCTGAGGGAGGGGGCTGCTGGTATTCTCAGGAGGCGGCCCATGGCTGGTCGCGGTAGCGGTGCAGGCATCATGCAGAAACGTCGTGTGCTCTTGGTCGGCTGGGATGCGGCCGACTGGAAAGTGATCGAGCCCCTGATGGCGTCGGGGCACATGCCGCATCTCGCGGGCCTCGTGGACCGCGGGGTGATGGGCAACATCACCACGCTTCAGCCCATGCTCTCCCCGATGCTCTGGACGAGCATCGCGACCGGTAAACGCCCCTACAAGCACGGCGTACTCGGATTTTCCGAGGTGGTCGCCAAGACTGGGGCCGTGCGGCCCGTGTCGTCGCAGTCGCGGCGGACGAAAGCGATCTGGAACATCCTCCATCAGGAGGGCCTCGCCTGCCATGTCATCGGCTGGTGGCCGAGCCAGCCGGTCGAGCCGGTCCGCGGTGTGATGGTGAGCAACCACTTTCACGTTGCTTCGGCGCCGCCCGGAGCCCCCTGGCCCGTGCCCCGCACGGCTGTCCATCCGCCGGAACTGGCGGCGGAGTTGGCCGAGTTGCGGATTCATCCGCTGGAGCTCGACGGCGAGACGCTCCAGTTCTTCGTGCCACGAGCCGACGAGATCGACCAGCAGGCCGACCAGCGGCTGGTGCCACTGGCAAAAGTGATCGCCGAATGCGTGTCGGTAAACGCCGTTGCCACGCGTGTGCTCGCGAAGCGTCCCGAATGGGATTTCGCCGCCGTCTACCTCGATGCGATTGATCACTTTTCGCACGGCTTCATGCGGTATCACCCCCCCCGCCTGCCCTGGATCCCGGAGCGGGATTTCGACCTCTATTCGCAGGTGATCTCGGCGGCCTACGTGCTCCACGACCGGATGCTGGGCGGGCTTCTGCAGGTGGCCGGCGATGATGTGACGGTGATCGTGCTCAGCGACCACGGGTTCCATCCGGATCACCTGCGGCCCAAGGTGCTGCCCAACGAGCCGGCCGGACCTGCGGCGGAACACCGCGGGTTCGGCATGTTCGTCGCCGCTGGGCCCGGCATCCGCCGCGACGAACTCGTGCACTCGGCCAGCCTGCTCGACGTCACCCCCACGATCCTCTCGCTCTACGGCCTGCCGGTCGGCCGCGACATGGACGGGCGGGTGTTGAGCGCCATCTACGAGGAGGCTCCCGCGGAGCGGTTCATCGATTCCTGGGACGACGTCGCGGGTGACGCGGCCCTGAACCCGCCGTCCGAGCAGGCCGACTCCGAGGCCGCTTCGGCGATGCTCCGCCAGATGGCCGATCTGGGCTATATCGACGCCATCGGCGACGACCATCAAAAGGCGATCGACCAGACGGTCCGCGAAGAGCGATATAACCTCGCCCGGTCACTGGTGGATGGCGGACGGCTCGACGAGGCGGCCGTGATCTTCGCCGACCTCTGGGAGCGCTGGCCCACGGCCAGCCGGTTCGGCGTCCACCTCATGCAGGCCCAGATCGCAACCGATCGGGTGGTCGAGGCCCGCGGCACATTCACCCGGCTGCAGGAGCGGAAGCAGGTGGCGGTCGAGGCTGGGAAACTGGGACTCGACACCTTACTCGACACCATCCGCAGCCGGCTCGGCCTCGCGGCCGACGCTCCCATCGGGGCCGGACAACTCTCGGAGTCCGAGCAGCACACTGCCCGGCAGCTCACGGCCCAGATGACCATCAACCGCCCCACGTTCGCCTTCCTCGAGGGATCCCTCCTCGCCGCCGAAGGCCGCTGGCACGAGGCCCTGGCGACCCTCGACGAGGCGACGAATGTGCAGACCAGTCAGCAGCCCAGCCTGCGGCTCCGGCGAGCGCAGGTGCTTTTGAGGCTGCGGCGGCCCCGTGAGGCCCTGGCGGCATTTACCAGCGTGATTCAGCTCGATCCGCTCAACGGCGCGGCCCATGTCGGGGCGGCACGGGTGAGTCTGGCCCTCGGCGACGTCGAACGGGCCATGAGCGAAGCCAGGGCGGCGATCAGCTGCAATTTCGACCTGCCTCAGGCCCACCTATTGGCCGGCCTTGCAGCGTGGCGGCAAGGCGACCATCCGGCCACCGCCCGGTTCCTGCGGATGGCCGTCGAGATCAACCCGGTATTTCCCGCCGGACAGCGGACGCTGGCCGCCTTCGAGGCCCGCGTAAACGGCGACTATGCGGCCGCCAGGGAGCGACTCGAACTGGCCCGGCACGCCCACCGCCGGATCGTCCGCTGGCGGGCGGGCATCCGGCCCGAGGGGCAGCATCCCACTGAATACCGGCGGAGCTTTTTAGCCCCGATTGCAGCCGCTGGCGGTGAGAGCCGGGAGCGCGCGGGGCAGACGGCCGTGCCGCCGTGGCTCAACTGCGTGGTCCTCGTCACGGGCCTGCCGCGGTCAGGCACATCGATGATGATGCAGATGCTGGCCGCGGGTGGCATTCCGGTGCTGGCGGATGACCTTCGGGCTGCAGACGAGAACAACGTGCGGGGGTATTTGGAGTTCGATCCCGTGAAGCGGCTGGCCGCCGACAATCGCTGGCTGCGCCGCAGTTTGGGCCGGGCCGTCAAAATTGTCAGTCCGCTCCTCTCCCATCTCGACCCGACGCTCACCTACCGGATCGTGCACATGATCCGGCCGGTGCGCGAGGTGGTGGCGTCGCAGCGGGCGATGGTGAGCCGGCTGGGGAGGTCGGGCGCCGACGTCTCCGACGAGGCTCTGGCCGCCATCATGGAGCGGCAACTGATCTCCGCCCGCGTGGTGCTCGACGACATGCAGGCCCGCGGAAGGGCCGTAGTCGTTGAAGTAGGGTACCTGGCGGCGATGCGGCATCCGCAGGCCACTGCGGCCTTGGTGGCGGAACTGTTCGCCGATGGGTTTGACGAGAAAGCGGCGGCCGCTGCTATCGATCCTGCACTCCGCCACGCGACCGTTGCAACCGGCTGACTGGACGCCAGACCCGTTGGAGATCAAGTTGGGGTCGAGGTCAGGCTCATTCCTACATCCCGCCGGCCTGCAGGCTCGCCCTGATGCGTCCGAGCCAGATTTCGTCGCAGATCTCGTCGTAGGCGGAAGCGTCGAGGTAGAGCGCGTTGTAGGCCGCGCCCTTGGATGGATCGGAACGCAGGCCGCTTTGCCGGTAGGGGCCAATCAGGCCGTCGCCCTGCGTTCCGCCGCCATAGCCGCCCGAGTCCTTGATCCGGCGGCAGGAACCGTCGGCGAACAGCATGTTGGAGTAGCCGCCGGCAAAGATTTGCGTACCCGAAGGATGCCGCACCAGTTTCTGCTTGCAGTTGGGGTTGATCTCGGCCAGGCCATAAACCCGGCTATTCTCCCCGTAGGCTGTGTGGGTCGTCGTCACAGTCGGCAGGGCGGACGAGTTCATCGTGAACGATTCGACCGTGAAATCGCCCGGCCTGACGACTGGGCCCCTGACCGTCGAGCCACCGACAAACCCGTTCAGTGTGAACGAGTTGACGGCAGTGGCCTCCAGTCCATCGATGCTGTCCTCATCCGCGTTTGAGAATCCGGCACTGGTTCGAGCGGCGCCGAGCAACGGAATCTTGTCAGCCGTCGTGAGGCCAGAGGCATGGGCGATGTGGCCCGTCGAGAGCGGCCCGTCGCCGTCGAGAGGCGCCTTGAAAGGGTCGCCATCCGGCATCGGATTGGCATTGAGCGACAAGAATGACACCGTCCCCGAAACCGTGCGGGGTAGGTTGTCGCCCCGGACCAGCTGCCAGGTTGTAGCGTAGTTCGTCGCGTAGCCGTCATCCCAGATCGTCTGTTACGCGCCGAAGTAATCGACACCCGTGGCACGTTGCGCCCAGGCTCTGTTTTGGGCGGACGACGAAAAGTTGGTGCCGGTGACTACGGGGCCGCCGTCGATCCGGATTGCCGAAGACCAGCGCCGCGCGTTGAGCGGGTTGACGACGTCACCGCTGAAGTTATTCGATTGAATCTTCACGCCCGCGGCATCGGCGAACTTCTCACACAGCCGAAACCGGTTGATGGGGTCGAACGACTTAGTCAGGTTTGCATACTTGCCATTCACGAGATCGGCCACCCAGCCAACCTTCGTGATGTCGCCATCTCGCAAGTGATCGTAGGCCCCGGTGCAGAATCGACCGTTGGCGTCGAGCGTCGCGAAATCCATGAAGCCCTTGCCGAACGACTGGATCATCGCCGCCTGCGCCGCACACCGCGCCGTGGCGGTGACGGCCGCGAGGCTGGGCAGAAGCAGGCCGAGAAGGATGCCGATCATCGCGATCGATATGAGCAGCTCAATCAGCGTAAAGCCCGTGCGTCGGCCGCCGCGGGGAAGTCCCCTGAGAAGCAACCGGGCAGGACTGGCTACCATGGACATTAGATTCTCATTAAGAAAACACATCCCCCTTATGGCGTGGGTTCACACCCGAGTCAATAGCACCTTCCCCAGGCCAAATCCGGGGTTGACGCCCCCGCGGGGCTTTTGCTCATGGGACCGGCGATGGCGTTTCTCATCGTTTGACGCCGAATTTCCGAACCCCACGAGCGCCCTTTACGGACCCGCCGACGTCATTTTGCACTCAAGTCGCAGGTGCCTTCCGCGCTCGGTGCAGGCTGCCAGTCTGCACCTACAGGTCGGAGTCGTCGTCAGCCTCGTCGTCGGCGTATTCATCGCCGTCGTCGTCCTCGTCGGTCAGCTCGTCTTCATCGAGGTCGTCCTCGAAGGCTTCCTCGGGGTCGGCCTCCTCATCCTCGTCGATGACGGCCGGGCCTGCGTGCGGCTGAATCTTGAGCTTGCCGCGGGGGGCCGGGTCGGCCGGCACGGGCTGCGTGCCGCTGCGCTCGGCCCACTGCTCCATGGTGAGCAGGACCTCGCGGGCCTGTGAGCCAGCGTATTGGCCGACGACGCCGTCCTCGGCCATGAAGTCGATGAGCCGGGCCCCGCGGCCGTAGCCCACACCGAGCGCCCGCTGGAGCAACGACACGCTACCGCGGCCTTCACGGATCACCACCTCGACCGCCGCTTCGTACAGGTCGTCCTTGTCCTTGGGGCTGGGGCCGCCCTTGGCCGCATCGCCCGACGGAGCGGGTTGGAGATTGACGAGCTCCTCCGCGTACTGCGGCTTGTCGGTGCCGACGACCGCCATCACGCGGCCGATCTCGTCGTCGGAGAGATACGTGCCCTGTCCGCGCAGGATCTGGCTCGTGCCCGGCGAGAGGAAGAGCATGTCGCCGTTGCCGAGGAGCCGTTCCGCACCCATTTCGTCGAGCACCACGCGGCTGTCGGTGCGGCTGGCCACCTGGAAGGCGATCCGCGCCGGCAGGTTGCTCTTGATGAGGCCGGTGATCACGTCGACCGTCGGCTTCTGCGTGGCGAGCACGAGGTGGATGCCCACGGCCCGGCTCTTCTGGGCGAGACGGATGATGTGCTGCTCGATCTCCTTGCCCGCCGTCATCATCATGTCGGCGATCTCGTCGGCGATGATCACGATGTAGGGCATCGTGGCGGGGATGGCGGCGGCCTCCTCCTCGCTCTCGGGCTTCATCCGCTCGAGGATCGTGTCGCGGCCGAGGGTGTTGTATTGCGACAGATGCCGCACGCCCACCTTCGCGAGCAGGGCATACCGCTCTTCCATCTTCTCCACAGCCCAGGCCAGGATCGCCTCGGCCTTCCGCATATCGGTGACCACCGGATGCATGAGGTGTGGCAGCGACTTGTAGGGCGTGAGCTCGACCATCTTCGGGTCGATCATCAGCATCCGCACCTCGTCGGGCCGGCGCGTCATGAGCATCGAGACGATCAGCGAATTCAAGCACACGCTCTTGCCCGTGCCGGTGCGGCCCGCGATCAGAAGGTGGGGCATGCTCGCCATGTCGACGACCATCGGATTGCCTGCCACGTCTTTCCCGAGGAAGATCGGGATCTTCATCGTGCGGCTCTTGGCCTGCGTCTCCTCGATCACCTCGCGGAGGCGCACCATCTGCCGGTCGGTGTTGGGCACCTCGATGCCCACCGAGTTCTTGCCGGGGATCGGGGCCACGATCCGCACGCTCGGCACGCGGAGGGCAATCGCAATGTCGTCGGCCAGGTTGGCGATCTTCGCCAGCCGCAGACCCGCCTCGAGCTCGATCTCGTATTGCGAAATGACGGGGCCAGTTTCGACCTCCACGACGCGCACCTTGAAGCCGAAGTCGGCGAACGTCTTCTCGAGCACCTTGGCCCGCTCGCGCACTTCCTGCTCCTGGGCCTCCAGCTGGAGTTGCTCGGCCGGCAGGAGGAGATCGATCGAGGGCAGTTCGTAATCGGCCGCGGGATCGGGTGCCAGTTCGAGCACGGGGGCGGGCTTGCGGCGATTGGCCAGTGAGCGGATGGGCACGGGACGTTCGGCCGGGGCGTCGTCGTCGGCCGACGCATCCGCACCGTCGGAGTCCTCGGCATCGACGGCTTCCACATCGGCGTCGAACGACGAGTCGTCGTCCTCTACGGGTTCGACCTCTCGGCGACGGACCTTGATCGTGGGGCCATCATCATCGGCATCCTCGTCGTCGGCACCGGGGAGCGTGACACGCGAGGCGCCACGGAGGCGGGTGGTGAAGGGATCGAGGTCGTCGCGTTCATCGCCGAGCGCATCGGCTGCCGGGCGCGTCGCGAGGCGGGCGCGGACAGCGCCCGCACCCGTTCCGACCAAGGCGGTCAGTTGCATGACGGCAGCCAGGCACGCGCCTCCGAGTTGTGCGAGGAGCGCATCGCAGGCGAGAAACAGACCGGCTGCAGTGACGCCGGCAGCCACGATCGCAGCACCTGCTGTGGCCAGATAGCTCTGCGCGAGTACGGTGCCAAGCGCCCCCACGGAGCCGCCGGGCCCCCACAGCGGCCGCGAGACCCCGGCCGGCAGGAACATCGCGAGCAGCGTGCACACCCCGCCCGTCGCGAGCACGGCGCCGATGGCTTTGAGGGGAAGATCGGCCAAGTCGCGGCGGCGCAAGAGGGCGACATCGAGTCCCACAAGAAGAGCGGTGACGAACCACGCGCCGAGGCCGAGCCACTCATAGAGCGTGCCGGCCGTGGCCGAGCCGATGAAGCCGCAGGCGTTGACGGCCCGCGCATGCGGTGGGAAGGCCCGTGCACCGGGCGGATCGGCCGGATGGTAGGTGGCCAGCGATGCGACGAGAAAGAGAACGCCGGCGAGCAGCGCGAGCGCGGTCAGATCGCGCAGCCTGTCACGAGGCGCGTCCGTTCCGAGCGTCGGCTCAAGCGCGGGCGGTCGGCTTTTGGCGGCTCCGAAGCGGCCGTGGGGAAACGACGATTCAAACGAGCGATCGATCGAGGCCATGGGGGAATCCTTTCCTCCTGAACTCTACAGGCCGATTCCGTGGGCGGCGGCCGGGGCCGGGACGCCTCGCGGCGAAGCACCTTCAAAGGGGAGCGGATATGTCGGCTGTGCCGATCGTGCGGGCTGCGGGTATTCTCGACGTCCCGTCGAGGATGCTCCGCTGATGTCCCGTCCGTCTCCCAGTCAGTTCACCCGCCAGGCCGTAGAGACGGTCGCGATCCTGGCCGTGGCGGGAATCGTGCACGAGATCTGGCGGGCTGGCGTCATTTCTCCGACCGCCGTGGGGTGGCTCGTGGTCGGAATCGCGCTTGCCAAGACGGCGTTCTTCTTCGCCGAAAACCTCCAGCACATCCTGCTCGCGACCGCCCACGAGATTCCCTACCACCGCTTCCTCGGCCTGATGGGCGTGAACATGGCCCAGATCACGATGTCGTTCGCACTCGATTGCTTCCTGCTCGAGGCGGCGGAAGAGGGAAGCCTGAGCGGGTTCGCGCCAGGCCTCGGCGAGCCACGGATCCTGTTCGATTGTTTCTTCTACAGCGTGCTGAACTTCACGTTCTTCGGATTCGGCGATATCACGCCACAGTCGATTCCCGCGAAGCTGGTGACGCTCATGGAGGTGACGCTCGCCTTTTTCACGGTGATCTTCCTGCTCTCCGACTTTATCAGCCTCAAAGACTCTCTCCGCCGCAGCCACTCCGCGACAGCGCCGCCCGACCACCCCGCCTCATGACCGCCAGCCTCGCCGCCGTAAGCACCTGGCTGGGCATCGCCGCCGGCCTGTTCTCCGGTGCCTGCATGTCGCTTTCGTACCTGCTCTCGCGGCACCACGCGATCGGGCACCCGGCTGAAGCCAGGCAGGGGGCGGCGCTCGGGCTGCTCGTCCGGTCGCATGTGGTCATGGGCGTCGTGGCGACGGCAGGCATCATCCTCCTACAGCCGTTGGCGTTGCCGCCACTCGCCCGGTTCATCGGGCCGCTTGTTGGGGCGGCAGGGTTCTATCTGCTCGGCAACATCATCATCTTCAGCCTGCTCCGGACACTCGAAGCGTCGCGGCTGACGCCGTTTCTCGGGCTGAAGGTGTTCATCCTCGCGCTCATCGTCGCGATCTTCCTTCGCGAGCCCCTATCGGCGACGCAGTGGCTCGCCGTCGGCCTCTCGGTCGCGGCGACGGCGCTGCTGCAAGGCACCGCCGGAGGCCTGCCCAGGGCGGCGCTCGGCCGCGTGCTCATCGTCTGCCTGTGCTTCGCGCTCTCCGATCTCTTTATCGTGCGGCTTATCGACGCCCTCCACGCATCGGGCGCGGGCCCATCAGGCAGGCTATTCGCCGCCGTCGTAGGGATGCTGCTGAACTATGTTGCCTGCGGCCTTGTCTGCGGGCCGATCGTGCTCGCGGGGTGGTGCCGCCGCCCAGCGGCAGGAATGGCGTGGCCCGCATGGCGAATGCCGGTGGCCTATGCCTGCACGTGGCTCCTGGCGATGGCGTCGCTCTACGCCTGCTTCGCACTCGTGGGGGCCGTGTTCGGCAACGTCGTGCAGTCGACCCGGGGCATCATGTCGGTCGTGATCGGTGCCGTGCTCGCCCATCTTGGCTGGCACGAACTCGAGCAGCAGGTGGACCGGGCCACGCTCGTGCGCCGCATCGGCGCAGCGTGCCTGATGACCGCCGCGATCGCGGTCTACGTCCTGTGATATCCCCGTCCTCCAGGAAGCCCGAGGCATGAGCCGAAGGGAATGCACGTGGTCGGACGCGGCCAGGGCATCCTCTCGGCTTACGCCTCGGGCTTCCAATGCTGAGTCGCTTGGGCTTCCCACAGTTCCACGGGCTTGCCGCAACCCACGAAGCCCGGAGCGGAAGCGATGCGACACCCCGACCGTCAGGCGAGAATACCTTTCACGATCTTGCCGTGGACGTCCGTGAGCCGATACCGGCGGCCTTGAAACTTGTAGGTCAGCCGCTCGTGGTCGATGCCCAAGAGGTGCAGCATTGTGGCGTGGAAGTCGTGCACGTGCACGCCGTCCTTCACGATGTTGTAGCCGTAGTCGTCGGTCTCGCCGTAGGTCGTGCCGGGCTTGATGCCGCCGCCGGCCATCCAGGTCGTGAAGCAGCGCGGATGGTGGTCGCGGCCGAAGTCCTGCCCCGGCTTGTAGAGCCCCTGGCAATAGTTCGTGCGGCCGAATTCGCCGCCCCACACCACGAGCGTGTCTTCGAGCATGCCTCGCTGGGCCAAGTCTTGCACGAGCGCCGCAGCGGGCTGGTCGGTCTGCTTCGCCTCGCGGGCGATGCCTCCCTTGAGGCCGCCGTGGTGGTCCCAATCCTGATGGTAGAGCTGGATGAACCGCACGCCGCGTTCCGCCAGCCGGCGGGCGAGCAGGCAGTTGGCAGCGAACGTGCCGGGGTCCTTGGCGTCGGGGCCGTAGAGATCGAGCACGCTTTGTGGCTCGTCGGCGAAGTTCGTCACGTCGGGCACGCTGGCCTGCATCCGAAACGCCATTTCGTAGTTGGCGATCCGGGCCGTGATCTCGGCGTCGGGCGTGCCGGCAAACTGGTGCTCGTGGAGCTGCCGCAGGCCGTCGAGCAGCTGCCGGCGGTTTTCCGTGGAAACGCCCGGCGGGTTGTTCACGTAAAGCACGGGATCTGCGCCCGAGCGGAACCGCACGGCCTGGTGTTTCGTCGGCAGAAAGCCGGCGCCCCAGAGATGGCTCATCAGCGGCTGGCCGCCTTTATTCTTCGTGATCAAGACGACGAACGACGGCAGGTCGTCGTGCTCGTTGCCGAGGCCGTAGTCGAGCCAGGCGCCGATGCTCGGCCGGCCGGGGATCTGGTTGCCGCTCTGCATGAACGTCACGCCGGGGCCGTGATTGATGCTTTCGGTGTACATCGTGCGCACGAAGCAGAGCTTGTCTGCGACCTGCGCCGTCCAGGGGAGCAGCTCCGACACCCAAGCGCCGCTGTCGCCGTGCTGCCTGAATGCGAACGGCGAGCCAACGAGCGGAATCGAGCTCTGATTACCTGACATCCCCGTGAGCCGCTGGCCGCCGCGCACGCTGTCGGGCAGCTGCTCGCCGGTCTTCTCAACGAGATACGGCTTGTGGTCGAACAGATCGAGCTGCGACGGCCCGCCCGACTGAAACAGATAGATCACCCGTTTCGCCTTCGGCGGGAAGTGGAACCCACCGAGCACGCCGCCGGCTCCATCTGCCGCCGTCGCCGAACGGCCGAGCATCTCGGCCAGCGCGATGCCGCCAAACCCCATGCCGAAAGACCCAAGCAACTCCCGCCTCCCCAAATCGGTGCCTGGCACCGAATCTGGAGAATCTGGGCAATGCCCCTTGCGCAAACTACCCAGATTCGGTGCCAGGCACTGATTTCTCATCGCTTCACCACGCTTTCGTCGTAGTTCATCAGGGCGTTGATCACGCTGGCGAGCGCTGCCACGTCGACCACCGGCAGCGACTCGTCGCGCTTGCGGTCGCCGATCGCCACGAACTTTGCCGCCTCGTCGGGCCGGGCGGCATACCACTCCCGCTGGGTCGCATGCATGCGGCCCAAGATCTGTTTTTCTTCATCGTCTGGCTGGCGGCTAGTGAGCAGATGAAACGCCCGGTCGAACGCACGATCAGCCTGGCCGTCATATTCGACGAGCAGCCGCTCGGCGAGCACGCGGGCCGCTTCCACGAACTGCGGGCCGTTCATGAGTACGAACGCATGCAGCGGCGTGTTCGTCGTGTCGCGTTTGGCGACGCAGACCACCCGCTTCGGCACGTCGAAGCTCTCGAGCATCGGCCCGGGGCCTGTCCGTCGCCAAAACGTGTAGAGACTGCGGCGGTAGAGGGCATCGCCCGTGTCGGCCTTCTCGGGCTTGAACGACTCGGGGAGGTCGTAAGTCTTCACCGGCGGGCCGCCCACTTTGTCCACGAGCAGGCCCGTGGCGAAGAGCGCTCCGTCGCGGATCATCTCGGCCGGGAGCCGATGCCGCGGCCCACGAGCGAGCCACACATTGAGCGGATCGTCGGCCATCGTCTTCGGATCGGCGATACTGCGCTGGCGGTAGGTCTGCGAGAGCATGATCGTCTTCACGAGCTGCTTCATGTCCCACGCCAGGCCCCCGTCGGCAGTCGGGTGGGAAAATTGCCAGGCGAGCAGGTCGAGCACCTCGGGATATTCCGGACGCGTGGACTGGCTGCCGAGATCCTCCGGGCTCTGCACCAGGCCGAGGCCGAAGAGCGATTGCCAGAGGCGGTTCACCGTCACCCGGGCGAGCAGCGGATGATCGGGATCGATCAGCCAACGGGCCAGTCCGAGCCGGTTCTTCGGCTGATCGGCGGGGAAGGGGGGCAGCGACGCCGGCGTGTCAGGCTCGACGGCCGCGCCGCGCTTGTCGTAATCGCCACGCTCGAGCACGTAGGCCATCTTCGGCTGCGGAGCATCCCGCATCACCATGATCTCCGGCGGCCTTTCGGCGAGGTCGTCACGGCCGCGGCGCGCCTCTTCCAAGGCCTGACGCCCCCGCGCGGCGGTTTCGTCGAAGACGGCGAGATAATCACCGAGCAACTCAGCCGACGCCTTGGCGTCGATCGCGGCGCGGATGGCCCCCGGCGAGAACGTGTCGCGGATCTCCAGTGGCGAAAGTGTTCGATCGAACACCCGGAAGTCGTCGACCAGGCCGTCCTTGAAGCCGTGATCGCGCATCCGTTCGCCGATCCGGATGTGGTCGCCCCCGCCGCCGGTAATCTCGCGAGTGAGGCTGTCGCGCACGACTTCTGTGGCGACAGGGTGGCCGTTCACGAAGATCTTCAGCCCGCTCGCCCGGCCGGAGCCGTCGCTCGACACAGCCACGTGCACCCATTCACCCACGGGCAGCGGCTCGGCGGCCCGCACGCTCGCCGCATCCCCCGGCCAGAAGTGGATGAGCGACCAGCGGAGATGGCCGTCGGCCACGAGCAGCTCGTAGCCGCGGCTGGCGGCGTCGGTCCAGGCCTGCGAACGGTGAAACACCACGGCCCGCTCGTACGCCGTCGGCGCGAGCATCCAAAGCGCCACCGTAAACGGATGGCTGCGACGGAAGTTGCCCACGGCGGTCTGCACCGGATGGTCGCCGGTGAGCTTGATCGCCTGGCCTAGCCGGCCCTCGACGAGCACGTTTTCGGCCGGAGACGTGGCCGTATCTTTCGAGCCGAGCGCATCGGCGAACACGCCCTTTTCGGTGCGTTCATCGAATGCGTAGTGGACGACCTCTCCGGGAATCGTGCCCGCCGGCTCCGCGGCGAGACGTTCGGGCATCGCGCTCGTGCCGGCGATCCACTCAGCCACGCTCTTCCGCACCGCCGCCTCGCGATCGGCCAACTCGGCCGCCTTCTCGCCGCATGCTTCGTCGGCCTTGGCCAACGCGGCCACCGTGGCGCCGTCGAGGATCCGCGACTTCGGCGTCGGCACCGACTGCGTGAAGTAGGAGTAGAGCCCCGCTTCGTCGATGTCGTCGAAGAACGCGAACAGGGAATAGAAGTCCTTTTGGGTGAGCGGGTCGAACTTGTGGTCGTGGCAGCGGCAGCACTCGAACGTGAGCCCGAGAAACGCCGTCCCGAACGTGGTCACGCGGTCGTTGACATAGTTGACGCGGTATTCCTCCTCGACCGATCCGCCCTCGCACTCCTGCTGGTGCAGGCGGTTGAAGGCCGTGGCGAGCACCTGCTCATCGGACGCGCCCGGGAGCAGGTCGCCTGCCACCTGCCAGAGCGTGAACTTGTCCCAGGAGAGATTTTCGTTGAAGGCCTTGATCACCCAGTCGCGCCACGGCCACATGTCGGGCCTGGGCCGGTCGACCTGAAAGCCGTAGCTGTCGGAGTAGCGGGCGAGGTCCATCCAGTCGGCCGCCATCCGCTCGCCGTAGCGGGGGCTCGCGAGCAGACGGTCGAGCAGTTTTTCATACGCATCGGGCGCCGTGTCGGCGACGAAGGCCTCGACCTCGGCGGGCGTCGGAGGCAGGCCGGTGATGTCGAAGCTCGCGCGGCGGATGAGCGTGGCCCGGTCGGCCTCGGGCTGGAGGGCGAGGCCGCGTTTGCCAAGTTTCTCCGCCACGATCGCGTCGATCGGATGCCGTGCGGCGGTCGCGGCGGCGACAGGGGGCACCAGAGGAATCAGGGGCTTCACTGGCGGCACGAATGCCCAATGCGGCTCGTACTTCGCACCCTCGGCGATCCATCGCTTCAGCGTCTCGACCTGCTCGGACGATAGCCGACCGATCTTGGCGTGCGGCGGCGGCATGACGGCATCGGGATCGTCCGATACGATTCGGGCGACGAGTTCGCTCTCGTCGATCTTCTGCGGCACGATCGCCCGCGAGCCGCTGTCGAGCTCGGCCGTGGCCAGGTCGAACGTGTCGAGCCGCAGGCCGGCCTGGCGATTGGCGTTGTCGGGGCCGTGGCAGGCGAAGCAGTTGTCGGACAGGATCGGCCGGATGTCGTGGTTGAACGACAGCCGGGCCGGGGCGCCGGCGGGCGCGGCTCCAAAAGTGACCGCAAGCCACGAGGATGCCACCGTGGCGCATACAATAACGAGGGCACGTTTCGAGCAACCCATACGCCCAAGTCCTCGAGAGGTCCTGTGAGGGTCACCCGCGTCGCCGATTCAGGGCGGAACGCCCGAATCGCGGACCAATGCGGTCGATCGGCGGGACCGAACCATTCTATATCGGCTGCCCGCCATCAGCCACTCGACTTCGACGCCCGGCTGGATCTCAGCCGCGGGCAGGCCACCTTTTAAGAGGGCAAGCTGCGCGGACACCAAGCCCTCAGCCTCACATAGCCCGCTGAGCGTTATCCCGTGAGCGACGGGCGTTACGCGGTTCCGTAGTGCCTAAGCACGCCGTTGCCGCGATGCCGTTCTCCTGCCAGTGTGTGTCGGCCTGCTGACGAATGCTTCGTGGACCACATCGGCGTATGGCGAGGGGACACCAGCCCGCGCCATCCTGCTCTCGATCTACCTGACGAACGGCCACGCTGATTTGCCTCTGGCGGGAACGGGCACTGGGCGGATCGCCCGATGTGACGCCGCCCCCAACTTGGTAGCAGCCGAGTTGTTAGCCATGCGCCGCAGCGCTGCCCATGCCGCACAGGCGATCCCCGCCGCCCGCGCCCAGGCTGTGGCCCGCGGATTCGAACTTAGACTTCTGAAAATCGGCGCCAGTGCCTAGAGCCGCTGGCCGAACCAAGGCCTCGGCAGGCCTAGTCCGCCTCGTCACTGCCGACAGATCCCGGGCAGCCTCAAGCTCGTCTGACTCACGGCCCGGGCAGGGGGCCTGCAGTCGAGAGCTTGACCCGGCAAAGGTGCGAGTCGGCCGTCATGTAGAGCATGGTGCCATCGTCGCCGAACGCGCAGTTGGCGGTCGCCTGGCCCGCGAGCAGCGTGCCCAGGTGGGTGCCGTCGGGGGCGATCACGAGCACGCCGCCGGGCCCGGTGGCGAACACGTTGCCCGCCTGATCGACCTTGAGTCCGTCGGGCAGTCCTTTTTTTCGCTCCCTGAAGAGCTTCGTGCCGTCGAAGAACGTCCGTCCGGCATCGAGCGTGCCGTCGGGTTGCACGCTGAACACCTTCCAGAGCGGCGCCGCGGGATCGGACTGGGCCACATACAAGAGCTTCTCGTCGGGCGAGAAACAGATGCCGTTGGGCCGCGTCATGGTTTTGCACAGGAGCGTGACCGTGCCGTCGGGTGCGATCCGATAGACCCCACAGAAATCGAGCTCGCGGGCCGGGTCGTCGAACCCCTTGGGCAGGCCGTAGGGCGGGTCGGTGAAATAGATCGCCCCGGAGGAGTGCACGGCACAGTCATTGGGGCTGTTGAACCGCTTGCCTTGATAGTTGTCGGCGATCGTGCGCTTGCCGCCACCGGGCGTGAGCCGGCTGACGCGGCGGTCGCCGTGTTCGCATGAGATGAGGCAGCCTTGCCGGTCGAGCGTGAGGCCGTTGCTCCCGCGTTCGCTGCCGTAGGCGCCCAGGCCGGTGAAGCCGGCCGGCTCGAGGTGCACCGTAAGGCCTTCGCCCTGCTTCCAGCGGTTGACCCGGTTCCGCGGGATGTCGCTGAAGAGGAGATGCCCTTCCTGCATCACCCACACCGGCCCCTCGGCCCATTCAAATCCGCTGGCCAGCACCTCGATCACTGCACCCTTTGGCACGAGCGCGTCGAACCGCGGATCGAGCCGCTCGATCGACCCGACCGTGGGGAGCAGATCGGGCGGACCGCCTTCCACGGCACGGGCGTGCCGGCAGGGGAAGACGGTCGACACCCAGAGCAGTTCGACGGCAATGAAGCAAATCCGGCTGACGGTCGTCATTGAGTGGTTCCTGCGGGGAGCTGCCCGGATCAAAGCAGTGCGTGAATTCGAGTGAGTCGCTACGGATAGCGATGCATCTGGAGCGAAACATCGATGTCACTCTGCCACGGCGTGGCCGTCAGGGTCAACGCCGCTTACCTCATCGTTTGGCTCGGCATGAACGACACATGCGATAGCGATGAGGACACTTTTCGCACCGCCGGTGCCGACCCAAACCGAGACACGCAAACACCGTCTGGTAAGATGCGGTCGTTCGAGAAGCAGTGCTCGAAGGATCATCCGATGTCCCGACCATGGCTTCGCAGGTGTCTGGCCTACGTGCTGATACTGAGCGGGACTGTCTCGGGCCTCCAGGGCGTTCATGCCCAACAGGCCGGCCCCGCCGCCGTGCCGGCTTCGGCCACCACGGCCGACGCCATTCGGCCGACTGCTGCCAGCCCGCGGACGGCGTCCGACCATCCACTCGCGTGGGTTTTGAAATTCGCCCACGAAGAGCGAGCGTACCTGCAGCGCACCGTGCGCGACTTCACCTGCCGGGTCACCAAGCGCGAGCGCATCGACGGTGAGCTGCAGGACTACTACTACATCGACATGCGCGTCCGTGAGCAAACCCATGCGGGCGCGGAGGTGGCGCAGCCGCTCAGCGTGCTGCTCGAGTTTCTCGGCCCCTCCGACGTCGAGGGGCGGAGAGCCCTGTTCGTGGCCGGGCAGAACGACAACAAACTGCTGGTGCGCAAAGGCGGCAGACGATTTTCATACCTCGTCATCGATATCGACCCCTTTGGCCAGAGTGTCAAACGGGAGAGCCTTGTGCCGGTCACCGAGATCGGGTTTTCACATCTCCTCGACCGGACGATCCGAACCCTGCAGCAGGATGTCTCCGCCGACCCGACTGGCGACAACACGATCGTCGAGCACATCACCACCGCGACGATCAACAGCCGCCCCTGCCAGATGCTACGGATTACCCACCCGCAACGCCGCGACGGCCTGCAGTTTTTCAGCGCCAGCGTGTCCATCGATTCCGAGCTGCACGTGCCCGTGCGGTTCGACGTGTACGACTGGCCGGAAGCCCCCGGCAAAGAGCCGCCGTTGACGGCGGAATTCACCTACACGAACGTGACGCTCAATCCTCACCTGGACGACGCGATCTTCGCGCCTGCGGCGCTTCGCCGCCCGTGACGGCTATCGTGATCGGCGATGTACACGCAAAGCATCACATCGTGCCGAGCCATCCCGTGGAGACAGCCGAAGCAGTGACAGGCTGAAGCCTGTCCTACTTTGCCTTGACCGCGTAGAGGGCGTCGTACGAGCGCACGTAGAGCGTGCCGTCGGACACGACGAGCGAGGCTGTGATCGCTTCGCCGCCGAAGTCGATCGTGTCGAGCTGCTCGAAGGTGCGGCCCGCTTTCACGATCGTCACCCAGCCGTCGTTCGAGCCGTAATACAGCTTGCCGTCGGCAAGCAGCGGGCTCGTGCGGTGCTGGCCGGTGTGGGTGCGCTCGAGATAGACGTCTTTGCCCGTCTGCAGATCGACACACTGGAGCTTGCCGTCTTTGTGGAGCATGTACACGAGCCCGTCGGCCACGAGCGGGATGCTCACGTCGGGCGTAAGTGGGTTGATCCACTTCACCACGGCCTTGTTGCCCGTGCAGTCGCCGGCGAGGTCGTCGCTGACCGTGAGCGCGATCGTGGGGCCGCCCTTGCAGGTGGGCACGATGATCACGCCGGGGGCGCAGCAGGGCGAGGCCACGCACCGAAAGGTCTGGTCGTGCGGCTTGGGGTTGACGTCGGTCGGGCCATTGAGCCCGCCAAATCGCCACAGTTCCTTGCCGTCGGCGAGGGCGTGGCCGGTGATGCAGTCGGCACCATGCACCACGAGAAACTCGCGGCCGTCGTGCCGGTAGACAAATGGCGAGGCATAGGAATGCTTGCACTCGAACTGGGCGTTCGTCACCCGGTCGACCTCCCACACGGTCTTCCCGGTCTTCTTCTCGAGCCGGATTACCTTGCCGGTGCGGGTGTC
The DNA here is from genome assembly GCA_945861585.1 of Planctomicrobium piriforme. Taxonomy (GTDB): domain Bacteria; phylum Planctomycetota; class Planctomycetia; order Pirellulales; family UBA1268; genus RGVT01. The sequence continues at coordinate 11,945 of CAMAVC010000008.1, read as the reverse complement.
GTCGTCGAGCTTCATCGCCCCGTGGATGAGTTGCAGATAGAGGGAGTCGCCGTCGAGGACGGGCGTGCTTGTCATCCCAAACTGGATGTCGATCTTCCCGAAACGGTCGTTGACGTCGGTCTTCCAGACCTCGGCGCCGTCGGTCGTGTAGCAGGCGAGGATACCCGTGCCGAAGAACACCCACACGTGCTCGCCGTCGGTGCAGGGGGAGGGCGACGCCGAGTTGCCTTCGCCCGCGCGGGCGTCTTGGTTGCCGCTGCCGACGGTCTTTTTCCAGCGGATCGAGCCGTCGCCGGCGTTCACACAGAGCACGACGAGGTCGTCGCCCTCGTTACTCGTGAGGAAGATCCGGTCGCCCCACACGCAAGGCGTAGCGCCTGCTCGGCCGGGCAGCGGCGTTCGCCAAGCCACGTGCTTCGTCTTCGACCAGCCCGCGGGGATGCCCGTTTCAGTTGAAATGCCATCGTTCCGAGGTCCACGCCACTGCGGCCAGTGGTCGGCGGAGGACGGTACGGCGGAAGCCATCAAAAAGGCGATGGCGACGAGCATGTGGTGCGAAGGTTTCATGTCGGGTAGCGTACCACCTCGCGGAGGGTTGTTGTGAAGCCGGTCGTCGTGGTGATGGGCGTGTGCGGGAGCGGAAAGACGGCCGTCGGCCGGCTGCTCGCCGCCAGCCTGGGCTGCGACTTTCTCGACGGCGACGATTTCCATCCCGCAGCCAACGTCGAGAAAATGCGGGCTGGCACACCCCTGGCCGACGCCGACCGCTGGCCCTGGCTCGACCGGCTCGCCGCCGAAATCGGCACGCGGCTTGCCGACGGCCGTGGGGCCGTGGTGGCATGCTCGGCCCTCGCTCGCCGGTATCGCGACCGGCTCGGAACTGCCCGACCGGGCGTGACGCTCGTGCACCTCGATGGCGATCACGACCTGCTCGCGCGGCGGCTGGCAGCCCGCCAGGGGCACTTCATGCCGGCCACGCTTCTCGACAGCCAACTCGCCGCCCTCGAGCGGCCAACTGCGGACGAGCGGCCACTCATCGTGGACATCGCCGCCACCCCCGCGGCGATTGTTGCTGCGATCGCTGCGGCCATCGCCCACCGCTAGCCAACCCGGGCATCCGTTGCGAGCGGCTCGACGGTCGCCACGTGGAACAGCGGACAGATGCGGGCATCGGCGGGCAGCCCGTCATCGGCTGCATCGATCCCCACGAAGAGATCGTTCTTCGTCACCCATGCCATCTCCGGGTGACGCACTTCGTAGGACTCACCGCTCGACATCACGACACGAAACGGCTTGAACGGCCGCTGACGCAAGAGATCGCGAACCATGGTCGTCGTCATAGAGCCTCCGGACCTTCATTATTCTTCGTCGTCCAGCCACATGTTTCCAGAACATATACGCGCGTACACGTCTTGTCAATGTGTCGGCTGTGGCGCCCGTCAGCCGAGGCCACGGAAGTTTGGCTTGAGCCGATGCCGACCCGATTCGTGCCGCCGGAGGATGCCGACGAGTTCGCCGGCCCTGTCGAATGCGGCGATCGCCTCTGCTGCCTGGCCAAGGTCGAGCAGGTCGCCTCGGATAGCACCTGCGAGCGTGGCAGCGTCGAGCGAGTGGGCCGGCAGATGGGGCACGGCGGCTCCCGGAGAAAGCAGGGCGGCCCGTGCCGACTCGAACGCGACATCATCGAGCGCAAGCGCCCGGTCGAGCGTGAACGGCCCCACGGCCGTGCGCACGAGCGACTCCATCACCGCCCGCGTGCCGAGCGCCGCCGCAAGGTCGCGACCGATCGCCCGCACGAACGTGCCCGACGAACATTCGATGGCGAGGCAGAGGCGAGGCCACTCATAGCCGGTGATCTCGAGACGCTCAATCCGGACAGGCTTTGCTTCGAGCTCGATCGGCTTTCCCTTCCGCGCGATCCGGTAGGCGCGTTGGCCGGCGACGTGCACCGCTGAATAGTCGCAAGGCCGCTGGAGGATCGCCCCGCGAAACGCGGGCAGGGCGGCCTCGATCTCCGCCCGCGAGGGCCGCACCGGTGCGGATTCTTTCTCCACCGTGGTCTCGAGGTCATCCGACGGGCTCCACTGCCCGAGCAGAAACGACCCTGCATAGTGCTTCGAGAGCTCGTGCACGTAGTCGACGAGCTTCGTGGCGTGGCCCACGCAGACGACGACCACGCCGGTGGCCAGCGGATCGAGCGTGCCGGCGTGGCCCACCGACCGCGTGCCGAGCGCCCTGGCCACCACGTCCACGACCCGCCGCGACGTCACGCCCGCAGGCTTCGCTACGGGGATCACGCCGCTCACGTCGTGATGCATCGGATCGGAAATGCGTAGAGGTCGGCGATCTCAGCGGCCGGGCGGCCGGCGAGCCGCATCCGTGCACGGAGGGCCTGGGGATCGTCGACGGCCCCGGCCACGAGCCGGTCGAACTTGAGATCGACGAGGGCCGCTGTGGCCGCCGCGTCGGACCGGGCGTGGCCGAGCGGAAACTCCACGAGCCCGCTCTCGAGCCGCCCGAGCGCGGCGTGGTCGAGCACGAGGCTCGTGGGAATGCCCTCGGGATACCGGGCGTCGTAGTCGCGGCCGCCGTGCTCGATCACCATCCGGTCGATGAGCCCCTTGATCACGGGATCGCGAATTGCGGCGTCGGAATAGTCGTTGGGCAGGAGCATGAGCGCGAGCCAGTCGGGCCGCTGCCCGTGCCGCACAGCCGCCTGCGCCTTGAGGAGCGTCTTCGCGAGGATGTAGGGCAGCGAGTGATCGGCGGATTGGCGCGTGGTGGGCGTGCGTTTCGCCGGGTCGGCAATGATCGAGTAGGCCGGCTCGTAGATCTGCACCCGGAGCTGCCTGATGCCGTCGAGATCGGCGGCGAGCCGGGGTGTGCCCGCGAAAAGATCGACGAGCGCCTGGAGCGCCCCGGCCGACTGATGCTCGTAGAGCCCGATCTTGAAGTGCATGGAGTGGATCGCGAAGGCGTCGCCGCCCGTGCCGAGCTCGAGATCGAACGGGCTCGTGCCGTCGGGCGACGGCATGTTGAGCCGGTAGATGGCGAGCGGATTACGAAACACGTCGCGCGGGCCGACGAACCCGGCGAGCGCGCGCCGCGCGCTCATCACGGCCACCTCGGCGGCGAGCGCGGCCGACGCCCCCTTCGAGTCGGAGAGCTGGTGGCCGGCCCGAATCGCCCGAAACGGCACGTAGTGGGCCACGACCATCCCGATGGCCGACTCGATCTGCTCCTCGGTGCCGCCGAGCGCGGCCGCATACGCCGCGGCGCTCCCGACCGCCCCGTGGTGCACGTGATCGATCGCGAAGCGCCGCAGTGCAAACACCTCGGCGAGGCGGCCGCGGATCTCGTCGATCAGGAGCATCAGCCGGAGCGTCGTGTCGCCGTCGAGGGCGGCCTCCCGGGCCGCGGCCACGGCGACTGGATACCAGTCGTTGTGCCCGAACTCGCCAGCCGTCCGGCCCTTGGCGGCGTTGAAGCCAAAATTCGTGCCGTTGGAGTCCCACTCGCGCACGGCTGAGGCATTGGCGGCCACCGCCTTCTCGACGGCGCACGGTCGCGGGTCGCCGAAGCAGATGCCGCCCTGCGAGCCCGCGGCCGGCGGCGCGGAGAGCGCCTCGCGGCGGAGCACCGTGGGCGCATTGGCTTCATGGGCGATCGCCGAGACGCCGCAGCCCACGGCATCGAGGTGAAACCGCTCGAGGAGCTCCAGCGTGGCGGCTCCGATCGGCTTCGGCTGCCCGAGGAAGTCCCGGCAATACCGGGCCAAGCCCTGGGCCTGATTCGTGTCGCGGGGGAGCAGGACGGTCGTGTCGCGGGGCAGTGGGGCAGGGGAGTGGGGTGTCGTCATGGCCGCAGGATACACTCCGTGCATGCAACCGTCGCAGCTCGGTCCCTACACGATCGTCAACCGGCTCGGCCGCGGCGGCATGGGCGCGGTCTTCGAGGCGACAGACCCCGCGGGCCAGCACGTGGCGGTGAAAGTGCTCGCCGCCCACCTGGCCGACGACGCCGGGCTTCGAAAGCGGTTCGACGCCGAGATTGAAACGCTGAAGAGCCTGCGGCATCCCGCCATCGTGCAGTTGCTCGCGTTTGGCGAGGAAGACGATCAGCCGTATTTTGCGATGGAACTCGTGCCCGGGCAGAGCCTCGATCAGCTGCTGCGGGCGGGCCGCCGGTTTACGTGGCGTGAGACCGTGAGCGTTGCGCTCGCCGTCACTCGCGCCCTCAAGGTGGCTCATGATCATGGCGTCGTGCACCGGGATCTCAAGCCGGCGAACCTGCTCGTGGCCGATGGAGCCGACGCTGACCTCGGTGCCCGGGTGAAGCTCGCCGACTTCGGGATCGCGAAGCTCTTCGGGGGTGCGGCCCACACGGCCCATGGCAACGTCGTGGGCACGGCCGAATACATGGCACCGGAGCAGGCGGCCGGAGGACCGGTCGATCATCGCGTCGATCTCTATGCACTCGGGCTCGTGATGTTCGCGATGCTGGCCGGCCGCCCGCCGTTCAGCGGCGGCCAAGCGGCGGAAGTGATCCGCAAGCAGCAGGTGGAGCCCGCGCCGCGAGTGTCGACGCTCGCGGCTGATGTGCCCGCGGAAGTCGATCTGCTCATCGACAGGCTGCTCTCCAAGGACCCGGCGGGCCGGCCCCCCAACGCCTTGGCCCTCGGCCGTCTGCTCACCGCGATCGAGACGCTTCATCCGACCGACCATGAGCCCAGCCCGGGACCGCTCACGGAGCTGCCTCTGCCGACGCCCGTGCCCGGCCGACGGGTGGACCTGTTCGCTCCGACGAGCGCCGGTACCGCCCGCGCTGATCTGGTGGTGAAGGGCGACGCCGCCGACGACCGCACGCATGCCGCCACGGGCGCGATCGCCGGCAACACCACAAAACCGATCGATGCCGACGCCATCACAGGCGCGGGGGGCAGCCGTGCGGCGGCCACCGTCGTCGAGCGGGCCCCACGCAGCCGCTTCACGACGGTCGCCGAGCTCGACCGGGCGGCGAGCGAACAGGCGGCCCGCAGCCGCGCCGCCGAACAGCGGTGGCAGGCTATCGCGGCCCTGATCACGCTCGCGCTTCTGGCGACGGGCGGCTATCTGCTCTTGAAGCCACCGACCGTGGACGAACTGTTCGCCCGCATCGAGGCCGCCCAGACGGCGGCGGCGGCCGGCGGTGACCTCCGCGACGCGCTTCCGGACATCGAGCGGTTCATCGACCGCTTTCCCGACGACCCCCGCGCCGGGCAGGTGCGCACCCTGGCTCGATCGCTCGCCCTGGATGCTCTCGAGAAACGATCTCGACGGCGCCCGCTCGGCGGCAAGACACCGTCTCCGCTCGAGCGGGACTACCGCGCCGCAATGGAACGCGAGCCCGACAGCCCATCGGCCTGCCGCGACGCCCTCGAGGCGTTGATCGCAGTGCATCACGCGACGGCGGGCAAACCGATGCCCACCGCGCGGCCCGCCGACGACCCGACGCTCTGGCTTGATCTCGCCCGCCGGCAGATCGACCGCCTCGGGCCCCTGGCGGCTCGTGAGCAGACCGAGGACGCCCGAAAGATTGCCGAGCTTTTTCGCCAGGCAGCCGCGCTCGCTTCCGAGGCCGCCAAGACCGTGGGCGGCCAGCAGGAAACGCTCGTGGCCCGCCGCCGCGCACTCCTCGAAAGCATCGTCGATCTCTACAGTACGCGGCCCCACGCAGCGGCCGCCGTCGCCGAAGCGAAAGAGCTCCTCGCCCAGTAGGACAGGCTTCAGTCTGTCTCCTCGTTTTTGGAATCAGCGCCACCATGTCAAGCCGCGATCGCAGCCATACCGCCTTCGCCCGCGCCAAAGAGCTCATTCCCGGCGGCGTGAACTCGCCCGCCCGGGCCTTCGGCGGCGTCGGCGGCGAACCGATCTTTTTCGAAAGTGCACTCGGCCAGCGGCTCACCGACATCGACGGCCATGTGTATCTCGACTACATCGGCTCGTGGGGCCCGATGATCCTCGGCCACCGCCATCCGCGCGTGGTCGCAGCGATCGCGGAGATGCTCGGCAAGGGCACGAGCTACGGGGCTCCCACGGAGGCCGAAAGCCATCTCGCCGAGCTGATCATCGCGGCCGTGCCCAGCATCGAGAAGGTCCGGATGGTGAGCAGCGGCACTGAGGCGGCGATGAGCGCGGTGCGGCTCGCCCGCGGCTTCACGGGTCGCGACAAGATCGTCAAGTTCGCCGGCAACTACCACGGCCACGTGGATAGCCTGCTCGTGGCGGCGGGCTCGTCGGCCGCCACGCTCGGCGTGCCCAATTCACCCGGTATCACCGCCGGCACGGCCGCCGACACGATCGTGCTTGAATACAACGACGTCGAGGGGCTCGAGGCCCTCTTCAAGACCCGCGGTCTCGATATCGCGGCCCTCCTCATGGAGCCGGTGGTGGGCAACATGGGGCTCGTGACGCCGTCGCGGGAGTTTCTCGCCGCGGCCCGCAAACTGACGCTCGCCCACGGATCGCTGCTCGTGTTCGACGAAGTGATGACGGGCTTCCGTCTGTCGCTCGGCGGCGCCCAGCAGATTCTGGGCGTCACGCCCGACCTCACCACGCTCGGCAAGATCGTGGGCGGCGGGCTGCCGCTCGGGGCCTACGGCGGCCGCCGCGACGTGATGGATCACGTGCTCCCGGCCGGCAAGGTGTTTCAGGCGGGCACGCTCTCCGGCAACCCGCTCGCCGTGGCCGCCGGCACCGCCACGCTCGAAGAACTCCGCGACAATCCGCCCTACGAGCGGCTCGAGCGGCACGGTGCCCGGCTCGAAGAGGGGTTTCGCGAGGCAGCGGCCCGCGCCGGCGTGCCCGCGTGGGTCGCCCGCGTCGGCAGCATGATGACGATGTTCTTCCAGAAGGGCCCGGAGGTCATCCCCGTCACCGGATGGAAGACGGCGAGCCTGTCCGACACGGCTCGCTATGCCGATTTCTTTTGGAAGATGATCGACCGCGGCATCTACCTGCCGTGCAGCCAATACGAGGCGCTCTTTTTCTCGGCCGCCCACACCGACGCCGACATCGAAGCCACGATCGCCGCGGCCGCCGAGTCGCTTGCGGGAAGATGACGCAGGAAGCCCGAGGCGTGAGCCGAAGGGAGGGCAGCCGCCCGCATCCTCTCGGCTTACGCCTCGGGCTTCCTCGTGAGGTGAAAATCGACGACCAGCGGCAGGTGGTCGCTCGCCACCTTCGCCAGGCTCGTGCGCACCACGCGCGCCTGCCGCACGTCGATCGGGCCGCGGGCGAACACCTTGTCGAGGGCTCCGATCGCCAGCCATGCCGGAAACGTGCGAAACCGCCCCACGGGGCTCGTCACCTGACGGAAGCCGCCGGCGGCGAGGGCAGGCGCGAGCGCGTTGCGCCAGTCGTTGAAGTCACCCACCATGAGCGTGGGATGCCGATCGGCTGAGCGGAAGAGCATGTGGCCGAGGAGTCGCTCCACCTGCCAGCGGCGCTCGCGCTCGGCGAGCCCGAGATGCGTATGCACGAGATGCAGCTCACCCTCCGGCGAATCGACGACGAGCAGCTGTGCGCCGCGCGGCTTACGTGCGCCCTGGCGCAAGCCGATCCGATGCCGGCTCGCCACCGGCCACCGCGAGAGCACGAGATTGCCATAGGAGCCGCCGCCGACGGGCACGTTCTGCTGAAACACCGAATGGAAGCGGAGCGCGTGGGCCAGCAGCCGTGGCTGGTCGTCGAACCGGCTGCGGCGGACGAGCCGATCGACCTCCTGGAGGCAGACGAGGTCGGGGTTTTCGGCCTCGACGCAGTCGATGATCCGCTCGAGCGCATAGCGGCGATCCTGGCCACCGATGCCTTTGTGGATGTTCCAGCTGAGCAGTCGCATCGTTTCCAAGTCTACCGTAGGCTTTCCGCCTGTACTCGCTCAGCGACTTGGCACACGATGCATCCGATCGCGATTTCACGCTGGCTGGCTCGGGAGGTGGCAGGACTGCGGTTCGGGCGGCCGACCGCGTGCGTCTACAACCCGCTGGTCTACGCCCGCCGGCCGCATGAAGCGTATCTGGATCGCTATGCCGCGCAGGGTGTCGACGCGCTTCTCCTCGGGATGAACCCCGGGCCGTGGGGCATGGCTCAGACGGGCGTGCCGTTCGGTGAGGTGAGCCTCGTGCGCGATTTTCTCGGCATCGACGAACGAGTGGATCAGCCGGCCGTCGTCCATCCCAAGCGACCGGTGGAGGGCTTTGCGTGTGTGCGGAGCGAGGTGAGCGGCAGGCGGTTGTGGGGCTGGGCACGCGAGCGCTACCGCACACCCCGCCGCTTCAGCCGCGCGTTTCTCGTGGCGAACTACTGCCCGCTCGTGTTCATGGAGCAATCGGGCCTCAACCGCACGCCCGACAAGCTGCCGAGTCGCGAATCGGCCCCGCTCTTTGAGGCCTGCGACGAAGCACTGCGGAGGCTCGTGGCCTGGTGTGAGCCCAAGCGGGTGATCGGAGTCGGCGCGTTCGCTGCGGCGCGGGCCCGCGAGGCACTCGGGCACAAAGCCCCGCCAATCGGCACCATCCTCCACCCCAGCCCGGCGAGCCCCGCCGCCAATCGGGGCTGGGCCGCGCAGGCGGAGAAGCAGTTGCGCGGCATGGGCGTGAAGCTTCCCCAGCCGCATGGGAAGGCATGACAGTTCGGAGCCCCGTCCCTACGAGGACGCAGCCATCGCCATCTCGATGCGGTCGAGGATCGTGGCGATGATCTCACGATCGGAGGCAGGCCGGCGGGGGCTGTCGGGATGCGGCTCATCGCTGGCGAGCAATCCCCTGAGGTGGAGGGCCTGAGCCATCGAATGCTTGTAGGCAGGCACTGGCGGGCGGAAGGCGAAGTCCCCGAGCGCCTGCAGGGCGTCGTCGAGCTCGTCGAAGCGAGAGTCGCCGGCGGCCCACCAGCGGTCACGCTGGGCGAACGCCTCGGGGAAGGCCGTTGAGAGGCCGAGCAGCCAGTCGCTGCCGTACCGCACCATGTCGATCGCGAGGTCGTTGCCGGTGAACACGTGGAACTCCGGCCGCACACGATTGCGCACCGCGAGCCGGTCCCACTCCAGCCGCCGCGAGAGCGACGAGTGTTTGGCCCCGATGCAGGTGGGAATCTGGATCATGGCTTCATAGGCGTCGAGCCCGAGCACGCGGCCATACGGCACGAAGGCCGAGCCGAGCTCGAAGCCGATGAACCGCTCCGCGCGCGTGCCCAGCCTCTCGATGCGGGCCACGAAGTCGGCATCGGTGCCGGCCGTGAGTCCATGCGACGGAAAAATGACGGGGATCGCCCCGACGGCCGTGAGCATGTCGAACTGCCGGCCATACCCCGCCTCGTCGAATGCCGCGGCCGGTGCGTCCACGACGAAAGCCCCGGCCACCATTTCCCCGTGCGGCCCGAGCGTGTCCCGGGCGATCGCGAGCGCCTGCCGACGGGTATCCTCGTCGATCAGTTGCACGTACCCCGTGTCCATGTTGACCGCCGGAGCGATGCCCGCCGCAGCCGTCCGGGCGACGTGGGCCGCGAAGGCATCCCAGTCGATGCGGCGATCCGGAGTGAAGGGGAGCAGAATCGCCGACATGCCGCGAATCACGCGGCGCGGGCGAACGAGCGCTGCAGGATCGTTTTTGACCATTGGGCTAGAGTATCGTCCCGAGACCACAACCATGTCTACGTTTCCACGCGTTGCCCGATTCCGTACTGCCGCAGATCTGCGGGCCCATCTCGCATCGCTCGCCGCGCCGATTCCGCTCGACGACGAGATGCTTTCCGCAGCGGGCGGCTCACCACTCGCGTCCCCGATCGCGATCGGCGGCTTCACGGTGGGCAACCGCTGGTGCATCCACCCGATGGAGGGCTGGGATGCCACGCTCGATGGCCAGCCCACCGAGACGCTGCTGCGTCGCTGGCAGCGGTTTGGCGAGAGCGGCGCGAAACTCATCTGGGGCGGCGAGGCGGTGAGCGTGCTTCCCGAAGGTCGCGCAAACCCCAACCAACTCCTCGCTCCGGCCTGCGACGTCGCCGGGTTCCGGGTGCTCCACGAGGAGGTGCACGACGCCCACCAGGCTCGCTTCGGCACGGTCGACGATCTGCTCGTCGCGCTCCAACTGACTCACTCGGGCAGGTTTTCGAAGCCGACGGTCGCCGGCCGTCAGCCCCGCATCGCCTACCACCACCCGCTGCTCGACGCCCGCCATGGAGTCGATCCCGCCGACACGGCATGCGTGCTCACCGACGACGACGTTGAGCGGCTCATCGATGCCTATGTGGCGGCGGCCCGGATGGCCGCATCCGCAGGCTTTCGGATGGTCGACATCAAGGCCTGCCACGGCTACCTGCTCCACGAATTTCTGTCGGCTCGACGTCGGCCGGGAAGGTTCGGCGGGGACTTCGACGGCCGCACAAGGGTGCTGCGCACGATCGTGAGCCGGATTCAGGCGGAGTGCCCGGGGCTGATCATCGGCGTGCGGCTCTCGCTGTTTGATACGGTGCCCTGGCACAAGGTAGGCGACCATGGCGAACCATTTCCGTTCGCCGACTGCCTGCCTTACGACTGTGGCTTCGGTGTGGATGAACTTGACCCGCTCCGCATCGACCTGCACGAACCGATTCGGCTGCTCGAGATTCTCCGTGACGCCGGCGTGCCGACGGTGAACCTCTCCGCCGGCAGCCCCTACACCGTCCCCCATCTCCAGCGGCCGGCGGCATTTCCGCCCTCCGACGGCTACCCGCCGCCGGAAGACCCGCTCGTCGGCGTGTGGCGACAGATCGACGCGTGTCGGCAGGCCAAGGCCGCCGTGCCGGGCATCGTGCTCGTCGGATCGGGCTATACGTATCTCCAAGACTATGCCGTCCACGCCGCACAAGCCGTGGTGCGCGCAGGCTGGATCGACGTCGTGGGGCTCGGCCGGATGGTGCTTTCCTATCCTGATCTGCCCGCCGATACGCTCTCGGGAACTGCGCCGAAGCGCGGCCTCGTCTGCCGGACCTTCAGCGACTGCACCACGGCGCCGCGCAATGGCCTCCGCAGCGGCTGCTACCCACTCGACGCCTTTTACAAGGGCCTCGCACCCGAGGCCGCCACCATGAAGCAAATCAAGGCCGCCTTGTCGTGACCAGCCCACCGCGCAACGCCGTGATCGCCGCTGCCGCGACGCTGGCGACGCTGGCCGCCCTGATTGCACGACTGCATCCCGTGCCCTGCGGCCACCAGTTGATTCGCGTGGGATCCGCCCATGACGGCGGCTACCTGATCCCCGACGACCTCGGCGGGATCGCGATGTGCTTCTCGCCCGGCGTCTCGACCAACGCCGACTTCGAGACCGATCTCTTTCGTCGGAGCGGCATCCCCTCCGCCCTGGCCGACGGCTCCGTGGACGGGCCGCCGCCCGGGGCGGTGTTCCACTCCTTTGAAAAACTCTTCCTCGGCAGCAGCAGCGGCCGCGATCGCATGCGGCTCGAAGACTGGGTGGCGCGGCATCGTCTGGACGGCATGCCGGGCGACCTGCTCCTGCAGATGGATATCGAGGGGTCTGAATATGCCGTGCTCATCGACACGCCCGCGACGGTGCTGCGGCGGTTTCGGATCATGGTGATCGAGTTTCATTCACTCGAGTGGTTGTTCACCGCGTTCGGCTGCACGGTGATGAGTGCGATTTTCAACAAGCTGCTGACCGATTTCGTCGTCTGTCATCTCCACCCGAACAACCACTCGCCGGCGCAACGCCGCGGCACACTCGAGATCCCGCGGGTCATGGAGTTCACATTCCTGGTGCGCGACCGCGTGAGGCCGGGCGGGCCGATGCTCATGATTCCCCATCCACTCGACGCCCCGTGCCTGCCAGACAAACCGGAGCTTCTGCTCCCGCCCTGCTGGCGGCCCGTGTCACAGGCATCATGACCGCACAGCGCGGGCGATGGCGGGGCACC
>CAMAVC010000007.1 GCA_945861585.1 Planctomicrobium piriforme | reverse complement strand
CGCCACCGGGGCATCCTCTCGGCTTACGCCTCGGGCTTTCGTTGAGGAGGATTCGGGCTCCCCGTGTCCCGCTCGCCGGCGTATGCAGACAAGCGCAGGCAGGATGCCGAAGCGCAGTCGGAGTCGAGTGAGCCGAAGCCTGGAGGGCGGAGGCGAACGTCCGGCGAGCGGGATATGGGGAGCCCGAAGCCGGCGCGCATTGAAAAGAGACAGGCTGAAGCCTGTCCTACGTGGCCGGGCCGGCGGCGGCGACGTCGGGCGTGACCTGGCCCGCGTAGTGCGCGAAGTTGGCCGCGAAGAGGCCCGCGAGCTTGCGGGCCGTGGCGTCGTAGGCGGCCTTGTCGGCCCAGGCGTCGCGGGGCACGAGCACGTGCGGCGGCACGTCGGGGCAGGCGGTGATGGCCTGGAGCCTGAAGATCGGATCGGTGGCTGCCGGAGCCAATTGCAGGCCGCCCGAGTGAATCGCGTCGATGATGGCCCGCGTGAGGCCGAGTTTCATGCGCCCGCCTACCCCAAAGGCACCGCCGCTCCAGCCCGTGTTGACGAGCCACACCGCCGCCTCGTGCCGCTTGATCTTCTCGGCGAGCAGGCCGGCGTATTTCATCGGGTGCCAGACGAGGAACGGGCCGCCGAAGCAGGGGGAGAACGTGGCCTGTGGTTCGGTCACGCCCATTTCCGTGCCGGCCACCTTCGCCGTGTAGCCGCTGATGAAGTGATACATCGCCTGGGCGGGCGTGAGGCGGCTCACGGGCGGCAGCACACCGAAGGCGTCGCAGGTGAGGAAGATCACGTTCGTCGGATGGCCCGCCACGCAGGGGATCTTGGCGTTGCGGATGAACTCGATTGGATAGGCCCCGCGGGTGTTCTGCGTGATGCTCGTGTCGTGAAAATCCACGTGGTGGCTGTCCTGGTCATAGACCACGTTTTCGAGCACGGCGCCAAACCGCAGAGCCTGGAAGATGTCGGGCTCCGTCTCGGGGGCCAGATCGACGGCCTTCGCATAGCAGCCTCCCTCGATGTTGAAGATGCCGGAATCGCTCCAGCAGTGTTCGTCGTCGCCGATGAGCAGCCGCTTGGGGTCGGCCGAGAGCGTGGTCTTGCCCGTGCCGGAGAGGCCGAACAAGAGCGACGAGGCGCCTGTCGTGCGATCGGCCGTGGCGGAGCAATGCATCGAGAGGATGTTGCGCTTGGGCGCAAAGTAGTTGAGCATCGTGAAGACGCCCTTCTTCATTTCGCCCGCATACTCGGTGCCGAGAATCACGAGCTCCTTCGACTCGAGCGACAAATCGATGCTCGTCGTCGACGTCATCCCGTGCATGCGACGGTTGGCGGGGAAGCGGCCGGCGTTGTAGATCAGGGCGTCGGGCTCACCGAACGTCGCCAGCTCCTCGCGCGACGGCCGAATGAGCATCGTGTGCATGAACAGCGCGTGGTAGGGCCGCGAGCAGACCACACGCACCTTCAGCCGGTGGCCCGGATCCCAGCCCGCGTAGGCGTCGACGCAGTAAAGGATGCGCCGCGTGTTCAAATAGTCTTTCGCCCGCTCCAGGTTGATCTGAAACGTCTCGTCGTCGATCGCCACGTTCACCGGCCCCCACCAGACGTCGTGCTCGCTCGCCGGGTGCCGCACGATCCGCTTGTCTTGCGGCGACCGGCCCGTCTTCGCGCCGGAGTAGGCGATCAGGGCCCCAGAATCGGCGATCGCACAGTCGGGCTCGAGGCGGATCGCCTCGGCATAGAGCTCGGCCGGCGAGAGATTCCGCCGCACGTCGGCCACGGTGATGCCGTGCCCGGACAGGTCGATCCGTCTCATCGTCTCCTCTCCTCGCGCACCCGCCCCTACTGCTGCTGGATGTCGATGTCGTCGTCGTTCGACGGCACGGTGCGGAGGACGGAGTGTACCGGAACGTCGAGCGGAGCGAGCTGATCGTGCCAGGAAAGCGACGGCAGACGGTCGAGCGTGCGGGTGGCCACACGCACCTCGATGCGCTCGTCGCCCGCGCCCCGATACACGCCCTTGTTGGGCGGCACGTCGAAGAAGTCGCGGCCCACGGCCGTCTTCACGAAGTCGTGATTCACCGGGCAGCCGTTCGTGGGATCGAAGCCGGTCCAGCCCATGTCAGGCAGCCAGACCTCACACCAGGCATGGCTCTGTGACTCCTTGTTGGGTCGATGGATGTAGCCGCTGACGTAGCGGGCGGGCACGCCGTTCGACCGCAGGATCGCGATCATGAGATGCGTAAAGTCCTGGCACACGCCCTTGCCGCAAGCCAGCAGATGGTCGATCGGCGAGGTCGCCGACGTCACGTCGCGGGCATAGACGAAGCGGCTGCGGATGTGCTCCGCGACCTGGCAGACCCACATCCCTACCCGGGCCCGCGTGACCGGCCGCAGCTGCTCGAGATGCGGCTCGAGGAGCGGCGTGTGCTGCACGGGACCACGCAGGGGCAGGTAGTCGAGCGCCTCGAGCGGCAGCTGCCAAGCGTCGGCCGGAACCCCCTCGGGAAATTCCACCTGGCTCGCGATCGGCCCCACCGACGCGTCTTCCGTCTCGACGACGCTCGCCGCGAGGATCCGCAGCCGCGTGGGCGGCTTGAGCAGATTGAAATGATGCACGCGATTGCCGAAGCCGTCGAGATACTTCGTGATCGACACCGGCTGGCCGAGCGTGATCTGAAATGAATGGCACCGCTGCCCGCCGTCGCTCATCGGCTCCATGCGCAACTCGCACTGCCACTCGCTCACCGGCTGCGAATACTCCATCGTCGTCTCGTGCTGGATCTCGAGGATCATCGGTGGGACCTTCCCGGGCCTGGCTGGCTACTGCAGCGCGTATTGTTCGTGGAGGTGGTGGCCGATCCGCGCTGTGCGGACGAGGGCGTCGCCGAGGAAGGCGTGCAGCCGCTCGCCGTCGAGCGCGTGGCCGTCGAGGTAGACGAGGTCGTTGAGGAGACGGCCCACGGTGCGCACCACGTCGTCGCTGCACCGCTCCGGCAGCCGGCCGCTGATCTCGGTGAGCGAGTGCATGATCCGCGACAGACAAAACCGCACCGAGTGGGGAAAGTCGGGGTTCACGAGGAGGAACTCCACCACCCGCTCCGGCTCCACGCGGCTGATGTAGAGCCGCTGGTAGGCCTCGTAGGCCGCGCAATTCTTGAGCACCGCGCCCCACTGGAGGGCTCGGATCGGCAGATCGACGCCGTCGCCCCGCTCCAGCAGGTTGAACTTCGAGTCGAGCACCCGCAGGATCTTGTCGGCCCGTTCGAGGTAACGGCCGAGCTGGATGAAGTGCCAGCCCTCGTCGTGCGTGAGTGTGGCCTCGCAGACGCCGTGAAACAGGAGCACGCCGAGCTGGGCCTCCTGGCAGAAATCGTGGGGCGACTCGGCGACGCGGCCCTGGAGCTGCGGATCGGCGAGCCGCCAATGGAGCTTGTTGAGCTCGCGCCACATCGACGGGCTGATCGAGCCGCGGATGCTGCGGGCGTTGTTGCGGGAGCGGTTGACGCAGGCCATCACGCTGCCCGGATTCGCCGTGTCGAGGAGCAGCCAGCGCTGCACGGCGACGACAGGCTGCTCGCCGGCGGCCATGGGGGGCGGGGGCTGCCGAAGCAGGCTCAGCAGGGCGTTCCACTCCAGTTCGACGGGGTTCGCCAGCACACCGTGGAGGTCGAGATCGAGATGAAATGTGACATCCACCGCCCGCGACAGATGGTCGGCGCGTTCGAGATACCGGCTCATCCAAAAGAGCGCGTCGGCGACCCGGCTCAACATGCTCCACCTCGGCGGCTCATGCCCGCTCCTCCGCGAGCACCCACGTGTCTTTGCTGCCGCCCCCCTGGGAGCTGTTGACCACGAGACTGCCCTTCGGCAGCGCCACCCGCGTGAGCCCGCCCGGCGTGACGGTGACCCGCTCACCGCAGAGGATGAACGGCCGCAGATCGACGTGCCGCCCCTCCAGCCGGCCATCGACGAACGTGGGGTGCGTGGACAGCTGGATCGTGGGCTGGGCGATGAAGTCGCGCGGGTTGGCCTGGATGGCCCGCCGAAACTCCTCGCGCTGCTCTTTCGTGGAGGCGGGGCCCACGAGCATCCCGTAGCCGCCCGACTCGTTCACCCGCTTCACCACGAGGTGCTCCAGATTCGCGAGCACGTGGCTGCGCTGGGCCGGAATCTCCGGCCGGAAGGTTTCGACGTTGTTGAGCAGCGGCTCTTGCTTGAGGTAGTAGCGAATCATGTCGGGCACGAAGGGATACACGCCTTTGTCGTCGGCGATGCCCGTGCCGATGCTGTTGGCGAGCGCCACGGTGCCCGAGCGGTAGGCGTTCACGAGCCCCGGCACGCCGAGGGCGCTGTCGGGGCGGAAGGTGAGCGGGTCGAGGAAGTCGTCGTCGATGCGGCGGTAGATCACGTCCACCCGCTGCCGGCCACGGGTCGTGCGCATGAAGACGCGGTTGCCGTCCACGAGCAGGTCGCGGCCTTCCACGAGCTCGATGCCCATGCGCTGGGCCAAAAAGCTGTGTTCGAAGTAGGCCGAGTTGTACATGCCCGGGCTCAGGAGCACGGCCGTGGGCTGGGCAGCCGACTCCGGCGCGATGTACTGCAGCACGTCGAGCAGGGCGGCCGGGTAGTCGTCGTTGGGCAGCACGTCGTACGCGTTGAAGAGCGCGGGAAACACCCGCTTGAGCACCTGCCGGTTCTGGAGCATGTAGCTCACGCCCGACGGCGTGCGGGCGTTGTCTTCGAGCACGAGGTATTCGCCGTCGGCGGCCCGAATCAGATCGGAGCCGCAGATGTGGATGTAGATCCGCCGCGGCACGTTGACGCCGACGAACTCGCGGCGGAACGAGCTGCCCTGGAGCACGAGCCGGGCGGGCACGACGCCGTCGCGCAGGATGTGCTGCTCGTGATAGACGTCCCACAGGAAGAGATTGAGGGCGTTGATCCGCTGGATCAGCCCCGATTCGACCCGGCGCCATTCGGCGGCGGGGATGATCCGCGGCACGGGATCCATCGGCCAGACCCGCTCGATGCCCTCCTCGGCGCGATACACCGTGAAGCCGACGCCGTCCTGCTGCATCGAGAGATCCGTCATCGCCTTGCGGCGGCGGAAATCGTCGGGGCTCGTCGTCCGCAGGCGGCCGTGCAGCGGCCCGTAGTGCGGCCGCGGGCCGCCGTCGCGATCGACCATCTCGTCGTAGGCGAGCCCCAGCTCGTAGTCGCCGAGCAAGGCCACCGCATCGGCCGCCGCCGGGCCCGACCTGCCCGCCATCGTGGAATTCTGCATCGTCACCGCCGCCTTCCGCGCGTCACCGTCGCCGGGAAATGCGCGAATACCAGGCAGAGGGTGCCGCGCACGGCGGCACCCTGACGCTGCGTTGGATTCGAAAACCCGCCTTTTCCTTGACGAAAGGGCCGCAACGGCTAGTCTGCGGCTCTCGTCCGGCATCGTAGTGCAAGTCGCGCGCCGCGACGGCATTTTCTGGAGATCGCGATGACGTATTGCGTCGGTATCCGCACCCACCAGGGCCTCGTGATGGCCTCCGATTCCCGCACGAACTCGGGCATCGACCAGGTCGACGTGTGTCGCAAGATGCACACCTTCGTGACGCACGGCGAGCGGATGTTCACGATCCTCTCCAGCGGCAGCCTGTCGCTCACGCAGTCGATCATGACGCGGCTGGAGCAGGATTTTCACGCCGGCCAGGGGCTCGCCAAGGCCGCCACGTTTTACGACGCCGCCCGGTGCGTGGGCACGCAGGTGCGCGATGTGGCCGCGCTCGACCGCGAGTACATGGAGCGCGACCACATCAGCTTCGCGGTCAACCTGCTCGTGGGGGGGCAGATCAAGGGCGAGGAGCCGCAGCTCTACATGATCTACGCGCAGGGCAATCCACTGCGTTGCACCCGCTCGTCGCCCTTTCTCCAGATTGGCGAGGCGAAATACGGGCGGCCGATCCTCGACCGCGGCATCCGCTTCGGTGAGACCACGCTCGAACAGGCGGTGAAATACGCGATCATTTCGCTCGATTCGACGATGCGGTCGAACGTGGCGGTGGGGCCCCCGATCGATCTGCTCGTGTATGCGAACGACGACCTCGCCGTGCGGCGCTACCGACGGCTCTCGACGTCGGACCCCGACCTCTTGGAGATCCGCTCCAACTGGGAACGCGAGCTCCGCCGGGCCGTCGGGCTGCTGCCGCAGATCGACTTCGGGCCGCCGCCGGCCGGCACCGACCTGGGCCCCGCGACGTAGCGCGGGAGCAGCGTAGGACAGGCTTCAGCCTGTCACGACCTCACGCCGCCTTCCGCAGCGGATCGCGCACGCCGTCGAGCGATCGTCCGAGCCGCCGCCGCGGGGCTCCGGCCGCGGGTGACGACTCGAGCACGGCCGCGTGAGCCGAGTCGGCCGGGGCGACGGCGAGCCGCTCGCGGAGCGACTGGGCGAGCGCCGGACCGAGATCCTCGCCGCGCATCCGCGTGCCGACGTCTTCGACGGCATCCGCCAGCCCCAGCACCACGGCCTGACGCACCCCCTCGCGAACCCACTGGAAGAAACTCATCGACATGCTCCTGACTCAAACGTAGTTGTGACCGTCGACCTCTGGAGGCGGTATCGGCCTGCCGTTGCAGGGGCTTGCACCAGCGGCCCGGCGGTCTGGACCGGGCCTCTGGGCTGACTCTGCCGCCCGCAGCCAGAGCCCGCGGCGTTCCCGCAGCTTGCGGCGTCACGCGCGACCGGCAGGCTCCGCGACCACGATTGCCCGGGGGCAGGGGAGCAGGTACGCTCGCGGAGCATCGCAGCTCACGGCCCGCTCGAAGGTCACCCCTCGACGGCGCGACCGCGACGCCGGAATCGCGGCTGCGAGCCACGATTTTGGGGAATGGTGTAACGGTAGCACGACTGGCTCTGAACCAGTTAGTCTAGGTTCGAATCCTAGTTCCCCAGTTTTTATCCCTCACGCGCCGGGGGGCTTGCCTTGCGTTCCTGAGGCCGTTTCAAACGCCCTCACGCGCCGGGGGGCTTGCCTCGCAGTCCCGAGGCCACCTCCTCGGCCCTCATGTGCCGGGTGTTTCTCCCTTGTGTTCCAATGGCTGACGCTGCCCGGCACCGCGTCCTGCTTGTTGACGATCAGGCAATGATCGGCGAGGCGGTGCGGCGTATGCTCGCCGACCAGCCGGACGTCGCTTTCGAGTTCTGCCGCGACGCCGACGCGGCCATGGATTCGGCTGCGGCCTTCCGGCCCACGCTGATCCTGCAGGATCTCGTGATGCCGGGAATCGACGGCCTCGACATGGTGCGGCGGTTTCGCTCGGTCGCTGCCACGGCACAGGTGCCGGTGATCGTGCTCTCGGCCAAGGAAGAGGCCGTGGTGAAGGCCCAGCTCCTCGACGCCGGCGCCAACGACTACCTCGTGAAGCTGCCCGACCCGGTCGAACTCATCGCCCGCATCCGGGTGCACTCCGACGCCTATCAGCGGCTCCTCGAGCGGAACGCCGCCTTCGAGGCCCTGGAGCGATCGCTCGCCGACCTCAGGCGCGAGCAGGAGAAATCGGAGCGGCTGCTCCTCAATATCCTGCCCGAAAAAGTGGCCGAACGGCTCAAGAACGGCGAGGCCTCGATCGCGGAAAGCTTCGCCTGCGTGACCGTGCTGTTCGCTGACCTCGCGGGCTTCACGGAGTTTTCCCAGCACGTCGATGCCCGACACCTGGTGGCGATCCTCGACGAGATATTCTCCACGTTCGACCACCTCGCCCGGGCCCACGGCGTGGAAAAGATCAAGACGATCGGCGACGCCTACATGGCCGTCGCCGGGCTGCCGGTGCCGCGAGACGACCATGCCGAAGCGGTGGCAGCCATGGCCCTCGGCATGCAGGAGGCATTTCGCGGCGTGATGCGCGCCCGCGGCCTCGCCATGGAACTCCGCATCGGCGTCCACTCGGGGCCCGTCGCCGCCGGAGTGATCGGCCGCCACAAGTTCAGCTACGACCTGTGGGGCGACACGGTGAACCTCGCGAGCCGTATGGAGTCGCACGGCGAGCCCTCGCGGATTCACGTCTCACAGGCCACCCGCGATCTCCTCGGCGACGCCTTCCGCTTCGCCGACCGCGGCGAAATCCCCGTGAAGGGCAAGGGCACGCTGCGCACATATTTCCTCCTTGGCCGCGCGTGAACCCTAATGCCAACGGCGGAGCCAGCCGCGGCGCCAGAAAAACACGACCATGCCGATCGTCGTCGCCGCCATGATCGAGAGCGCCACGAGCGAGCCATAGCGAAACGTGAGCAGCGGCATGTTCCACGGGGAGTTCGTGTCGAAGTTCATGCCGTAGTAGCCGGTGATGAACGTCAGCGGCATGAAGACGGTGGCGATCACGGTGAGCACCTTCATCACGTCGTTCATGCGGTTGTTGATGCTCGCCAGGTAGATGTCGCGGAGATCGCTGCCGATCTCGCGGTAGCCCTCGGTGAGGTCGAGCAGTTCCATCGTGTGGTCGTAGCTGTCGCGGAAGTGCTGCCGGGCGTGATCGCCCACGAAGGCCGTTGACTCCCGGCCCAGGGCATGGAGCACGTCGCGGGTCGGCCAGAGCGCGCGGCGCAGGGCCATGAGATCGGTCCGCACATCGTGGATCCGCCCGAGCAGGTCTCGGGTCGGGTTGTCGAGCGCCTCCTCCTCGATCGTTTCGAGACGGTCGCCGAACTGCTCGAGCACCGGAAAATAGCCGTCGATCACGGCGTCGAGGAGCATCGCGCAGAGGTGGTCGGCCCCGAGCTGCCCGAGCCGTGTGCGGCCGTTGCGAATTCGCTCGCGCACGCTGGCGAACCCGTCGGGCACGGTGCGATCGTGAAACGTGATCACGTAGCGGTCGCCCAAAAAGATCGCCATCGGATCGGTGACGATCGCCTCGCCGTCGAAGCGGGCCATCCGCACGGCGATCAGCACCTGGTGGCCGAAGACCTCCACCTTGGGCCGCTCGTCCGGGGTGACCGCGTCCTCGAGGGCGAGGTCACCGATCTCGAACACCTGGCCGACGGCCCGAATCAGCGCGGCATCGCCGAAGCCATCGACATCGAGCCAGACGACGGGCCACTTCTCCCGGGCGATCGTCAGCTCCTGGGGCGCGACCACCGTGGATTCCTCCGTCGTCGACCCGTCGCACGCCACGAGCCGCAGCACGGTGGGCTGGCCGGAGGGCAGGGCGTCGGCCGGCAGGGGAGCAGCGCCATGCCGAGGGACCCGACGGCGGCGGCGGCGGTGTTTGCGAGTGGCCATACTGCCCTCAACGATACCGGCCCGGGCGGGCCGGGGTCGAACGCCGCACGGACCCCCGGCGAAAAGCCGCGACGCGAGGTATTCTCGCGGCATGGGCCAGCGACCAGAGGAGTCTTCGATCGGCGAGGCGATGGGCTGGGCTGCCCGCATCATCGCGATCGGCCTGACGATGTTTCTCCCGGGGGTCCTGGGCACCTGGCTCGACACCAGGCTCGCGACGACATGGCTCGGGCCGGTGGGCTTGGTCGCCGGGTTCGCCGTGGCGATCGCCATCCTCGCTCGCTTGAGGGGCG
Source organism: Planctomicrobium piriforme (assembly GCA_945861585.1). Classification (GTDB taxonomy): domain Bacteria; phylum Planctomycetota; class Planctomycetia; order Pirellulales; family UBA1268; genus RGVT01. The sequence continues at coordinate 55,616 of CAMAVC010000007.1, read as the reverse complement.
GCCCAGGCCGGCGCACACGATGAACGAAATCCGTCAGGCACCTGAAGGCTCTGCGGCGGCAGGGATCGGCGTGCCGTTGGCGGTGGTGGCCGTCCTCGCGGTCGTGGCGGTCGTCGCGAGCCCGGCGACTCCCGGCCGGGGCCGGGCAGTGGCCTTTGCGGCCGGCGTCTGCGGCCTGGGATGTGCGGCGGCCTGGGCCGTCGGCCAGGTTCGCTCGACGAGCCCCGCAGGCCGCGTGACCGCGCCTCTGGCAGCGACGAGCCTGCGGCTCGCGCCCGCGCTCGTGGCCCTGGCGTGGCTGCAGACGGGCGGGCGGGCGCTGGCGGATGCGGGCGCCGGAGAATTTCTCGTCGTTTTTTATCTGGCCGCGCTTGCGGCCGAAGTGATTCGAATGATCATACGTGGGCGGGCAGGGGCCCGGCGCCGCGGCGGCACCGACGCGAATTGACGGCGCGCGTGCCGATCCCGCACACTCGGCGGCTCGAGGGCGGCCGATCGGCCCCCGCGCAGGTCCGTGAGGAACGATTTTCGCGATGTCCGACCACAACCCGATCTACCACCTCAAGGACGCGTACTACTTCGAGGTCCCCAAGGCGTTTTGGCGCCAAGGCTGGCGGTCGCTCGACGACGTGCCCGCGTTCCTCCGGGAACCCCGCCCCGACATCACGGACGTCGCCGAGTTCAACCAGGCGATGGACGGCAAGATCCTGATCCCGCAGCCGTTCGGCACGCTCGACAGCCTGTACGAAAAAAAGAGCGGCTTCTGCATCTCCAAATACATGCTGCTCGAACTGCTGCTGGGGGCTGTGCTGCTGTTGCTCTTCAGCCGGCTCGCGAAGCGACTCCAGTCCGGCGAGCCGGCAAGGGGCGCGTTCGCGAACCTGTTCGAGGCGATGATCCTCTTCGTGCGCGACCAGATCGCGCGGCCGGCGATCGACAGCCACGACCACGGCCATGGAGACCACGGCGCCCACGACGAGCATGCTCACCACGGGCACGGCGACGTCGCCCTCGCGGGCGCCGGCGGCCCGGCGGTGCATGTCCATCGTGAGGTGCACGACGGCGACCGTTTCGTACCCCTGTTGCTCACACTCTTCTTCTTCGTGTTGGGCTGCAACCTGCTCGGCATGCTGCCCTGGGCCGGCTCGCCCACGGCGTCGTTCTCGGTCACGCTCGCGCTGGCCGGAGTCACGTTCCTGAGCGTGATCGTGGCCGGCATGCTGAAGTTTGGCTTCTTCGGGTTTTTCAAGAACCAGGTGCCCTCGATGGATCTGCCGCTGCCGCTGGCGATTCTTCTCAAGCCGATGATCTTCGCGATCGAGATGCTGGGCCTGTGCATCAAGCACCTGATCCTCGCGGTCCGGCTCCTGGCCAACATGGTGGCCGGCCACCTCGTGCTGCTCGGCATCATGGGGCTGATTTCGGCGGCGGCCACCTATTCGATGGGGCTGTGGGCCACCGTCACCGGCATCAGCGTCGTGAGCAGCACGCTGTTCAGCGTGCTCGAACTCTTCGTCGCGTTCCTCCAGGCCTACATTTTCACCTTTCTTTCCGCACTCTTCATTGGCGCGGCGGTACACCAGCATTAGGCTTGCCGCCATCGCATCCGACTTCGTTTCGATTTTCCGTTTCCCTCCGGACACCCGTTCGGTCCCTCGTATTTCAAGGAGCTTGATCCAGTGATGATCCGATCCCTGTTCTCGACCCGCTCGCTCGTCACCGTTGCCGCCGTCGCCGTCGCTTTCTTCTGCGCCGACGTGGCCAGCGCCCAAGAAGCCGCCGGCCGCTCGCTGATCGACCTCACGTCGGCCTTCAGCGTGGGCCTCGTGGTCATCGGCGCCGCCTACGGCATCAGCAAGCTGGCGTCGGCCGCCTACGAAGGGATGTCGCGTCAGCCGGAAGTGGCGGGCAGCATCCAGACCGCGATGATCATCGCGGCGGCCCTCATCGAAGGCTTCACCTTTTACGCGCTGTTCATCTGCTCGCAGAAGGCCTGAGTCTTGACCGGCTGGAGCGGACCTCGTCCGGCCGGCTGGTGATCCGTCGAGAAGACTGGGTGCGGTGTCCGCACCCCGTCTTCCCACGGCGATGAAGCGTCGATTTACCGGGAAACCGACGTTTCCGGCACCAGTCCCCGATTCTTCCGACATCGTCTCGCCCGCGGAGTCTCCCATGAACACGACCGCCTGTCTTCGAGCTCTGTGCCTGGCTGTGGCGCTCCTGCCCGCCGGTGCCGCATCGGCCAGCGACGCGCACGGCCACGGTCCGGAAATCGGCCATAACGCCCCGGCGGGGGTGAGCCAGAAAGACTTCGAGAGCCCGGCGTGGTTCCAGACCGATCTGGCCGTGTGGTCGTTTGCGGTGTTCCTCGGCCTGCTCGGCCTGCTCACGAAGTTCGCCTGGAAGCCGATCATGCAGGGGCTCGAAAAACGGGAGGAAGGAATCCTCCGGCAGATCGCCGAGACGAAGGCCTCCAACGAAGAGGCGCGGCGGATGCTGGCGTCGTACGAGCGGCGGCTGGCCGAAGCCTCCGAGGAGGTTCGCGGCATGCTCGAAGAAGCCCGCCGCGACGCCGACAACACCCGCCAGGCGATCGTCGCCGAAGCCCGCAAGGCGGCTGACGACGAGAAAGCCCGGGCGAAGCACGAGATCCAGTTGGCCAAAGATGACGCACTGTCGCAGATCGCCGAGAAGGCGGGCCGGCTGGCCGTCGAGGTGGCCGGGAAGTTTCTCCGCGACAAACTGGGCAACGACGACCAGGCCCGGCTGGTGCGGGAGTCGGTCGCCAGCCTCTCCAGCCGCCCGAGCGTGAACTGAGCCGTCTCCCGACCCCGCAGACCGAAGGTTTCATGTCCCGATCCAGCACTCACGAAAGCGAAGCCGCTCACGTCGACATCGCGGCCGACCGCGTGGCCAAGGTCTACGCGCAGGCGATTCTCGAGGCGGCCGACACGGCGAAGTGCACCGACACCGTGCTTGCGGAACTTGCGGCCCTCGCCCGCGATGTGCTGCCGAAGGTGCCCGAGGCCCGGGCGGTGTTCGCGTCTCCGAAGATTCCGGCTGAGCAGAAGGCGGCGCTGATCGACAAGCTGGGCAAAGGACGCTTGGTGCCCACCACGGTCAACGCCCTCCACGTGCTCGCCCGTCACGGACGCCTCGGCATTTTGTCGCTGGTCGTAGCCGCCGCGGAACGCCTCGCCGACGAGCGGGCAGGCCGGCAGCAGGCGACGCTCACGACGGCGGTCGCCCTCGGTGCCGAGGAGCAGGCGCGGATCGTGGCCGACGTCGAGAAGGGGCTCTCGGCCCGCTTGAAGCCGTCATTCGTCGTCGATCCCACCATCATCGGCGGCCTCGTCGTCCGCATCGGCGACACCATCTACGACCAGTCGGTGGCCACGAGCCTGACCAGGCTCAGCGGTTGCCTCCAGCAGCGAAACATCCACGCCATCCAAAACGGGGAGTACACATGGCACAGTTGACCGACGAAATCACATCCGTCTTGCGCGAAGAGATTTCGCGCTTCCAGTCGGGCATCGACGTCCGCGAGGTGGGCCGCGTGCTCGAGGTGGGCGACGGTATCGCCCGGGTGTGGGGTCTCTCGGGCGTGATGTCCGGGGAAATGGTCGAGTTCCCCGGCGGCATCACTGGCCTGGCTTTCAACCTCGAGGAAAACTCGGTCGGCGTGATCATTCTCGGAGACTATCTCAAGGTCACCGAAGGCGACGAGGTGAAGAGCACCGGTCGCCTGCTGTCGGTGCCGGTGGGTGACGCCGTGATCGGCCGCGTGCTCGACCCGCTCGGCAACCCGCTCGACGGGAAGGGGCCGGTCGTCACGGAACTCCGCCGCCCCGTCGAAACGCTGGCGCCCGGCGTCGCCGAGCGGTCCCCCGTGCGTGAGCCGCTCCAGACGGGCATCAAGGCGGTGGACGCCATGACGCCGATCGGCCGCGGCCAGCGCGAGCTGATCATCGGCGACCGCAAGACCGGCAAGACCGCGATCGGCATCGACGCGATCATCAATCAAAAGAACAGCGGCGTGAAGTGTTTCTACGTTGCAGTCGGCCAGAAAGACTCGTCGGTGGCCGTCGCGATCGACACGCTCCGCAAGTATGGCGCGATGGACTACACCACCGTGATCGTTTCCGGTGCGAGCACCGCCGCCCCGCTGCAATACATCGCCCCCTACTCGGGCACCGCGATGGCCGAGCACTTCATGTACAACGGCCAGCACGCGCTGATCGTGTACGACGATCTCTCGAAGCAGGCCACGGCCTACCGGCAGCTCTCGCTCTTGATGCGGCGTCCACCGGGACGCGAGGCCTATCCGGGCGACGTGTTCTACGCCCATAGCCGTCTCCTCGAGCGGTCGGCCAAACTCTCCAAGGAACTCGGCGGCGGCTCGCTCACCAGCCTGCCGATCATCGAGACGCTCGAGGGCGAGGTGTCGGCGTACATTCCCACAAACGTGATCTCGATCACCGACGGGCAGATCTACCTCCAGCCCGACCTCTTCTTCGCCGGCCAGCGGCCCGCCATGAACGCCGGTATTTCAGTGTCGCGCGTCGGTGGTGCGGCCCAGACGAAGGCGATGAAGAAGGTGGCTGGCGGCCTGCGGCTCGACCTCGCGAGCTTCCGCGAGCTCGAGGCCTTCGCGCAGCTCGGCACCGATCTCGATGCCGCCACGCAGTCGCGGCTCGATCGCGGCTACCGCATGGTGGAACTGCTCAAGCAGGGCCAATACGCCCCGATGGACACGGTCGACCAAGTGCTCTCCATCTACGCCGGTACCCGCGGGCACCTCGACGACGTCAAGCGCGAGGAAGTGGCCGACTGGGAAAAGGGCTTTTTGACGTTCGTCCGCGACCAGGTGCCGGAGCTCCGGGCCCGGATCGACTCTTCGAAGGAACTCGACTCCGAGAGTGAGCGGCAATTGGAGGCGGCGATCGCCGAATTCAAGCGGCAACGGGCCGCCAAGGGCGGTGAGGCTCGGCAGTTGGCCGGAGCCCGATAAGCAAGGATCCACACCCCCACGCCGTAGGTCGCACACGATGGCAAAAGCCAGGGCACTCGATCGCCGCCGGAAATCCGTGAGGAACATCCGGAAGATCACGCGCACAATGGAACTGATCGCCACCGCCCGCTTCAAGAAAGCGATGGACCGGTCGGTGGCTGCCCGCGACTACACCAAGCATCTGGCGAAGATCCTCGGCAACATCGCAAGCGTGGGCGCCGACGTGGCCCACCCGCTGCTCGAGATCCGTCCGACAAAGCGGACGGCGGTGCTCGTGCTCAGCGGCAACCGCGGCCTCTGCGGCGGGTACAACTCCAACGTCGTCCGCCAGGGCGTCGCCCTGCTCGGGCAGTGGAAGAGCGAGCAGGTGCCGGCCCACGTGAGCGTGTCGGGCAAGCGGGGCATTTCGGCGCTCAAATTCCGTGGCGTCGAGATCGCCGAGCCGTACACGACGTTCGAAGACAAGCCGGAGTTCGCCGCCGTGGCGCCGATCGGGCGGGCCTACTTGGAGGCGTATTCCGCGGGCGATATCGACCGGCTCGACGTGGTGTACACGAAGTTCGACTCGATCGCCCGCCAGCAGGCCGTCACCGAGACGCTCCTGCCTCTGGCGCCGCCGCAGGCCACGGCCACCACGGCCGCCGCGACGCTGGCGTCCGACGACTACGACTTCTATCCCTCGGCGGCGAGCATCCTCGAAGAGATTTTGCCGGCGAGCTTTTTGTCGCGGCTCTTCAAGTGCTTTCTGGATGCGGCCGTGAGCGAGCAGGTGGCCCGGATGGTGGCGATGAAGGCCGCCACGGAGAACGCCGGCGGCCTGATCAAGAGCCTGTCGCGGCAGTACAACCGAGCCAGACAAAGCCAGATTACCGGTGAGATCATGGAGATCCTTGGGGGCGTCGAAGCCCTGAAAAAATAGCTCGATCAACACCGCGGCAGCCCCCATTCCCCGGCACATCGAACCACGCGCGTCAAAACACTCAAACTTTGAACTCTCTTTCCCGCTGAGGCAGAAACGACAATGGCAAACGGCAGCATCACCCAGGTCATCGGCTCCACGTTCGACGTCGAGTTCCCGGAAAGCTCGATTCCGGCGATCTACAACGCCGTGCGAATCGACAGCGCGAAGAAGGGCGTCGATCTGCATCTCGTGGGCGAGGTGCAGCAGCACCTCGGCGGCGGCAAAGTGCGCTGCGTGGCCCTCGGCTCGACCGACGGCCTGACCCGCGGGGCCGAGGTGGTCGACACCGGCGGGCCCCTCTCGGTGCCGGTGGGGAAGGGCACGCTCGGCCGTGTGTTCAACCTGCTGGGCGAGCCGATCGACGGCCGCGGGCCGGTCGAGAGCCAGGAGCGGTGGCCGATCCACCGCGATCCGCCGCCGATCAAGGAGCTGACCACGAAGACCGAGCTCTTCGAGACGGGCATCAAGGTGATCGACCTGCTCACGCCGTTCGTGCGCGGCGGCAAGGCCGGGCTGTTCGGCGGTGCCGGCCTCGGCAAGACGGTGATTCTCACGGAGCTCATCGCCCGCATCGCCAGCGCCCACGGCGGCTACTCGGTGTTCGCCGGCGTCGGTGAGCGCACCCGCGAAGGCACGGACCTCTGGCTCGAGATGCAGGAAGCCAAGATCGGCGACACGGGCCGCAGCGTCATCGAGCAGACGTGCATGGTGTTCGGCCAGATGAACGAGCCGCCGGGAGCACGCCTCCGCGTGGCGCTCTCTGCGCTGACGATGGCCGAGTATTTCCGCGACACGACCGGGGCCGACACGCTTCTCTTCGTCGACAACATCTTCCGCTTCTCGCAGGCGGGCAGCGAGGTGAGCGCACTCCTCGGCCGCATGCCGAGCGCGGTGGGCTATCAGCCGACGCTCGCCACGGAGATGGGCGCCCTGCAGGAGCGGATCACGAGCACGTCGAAGGGGGCCATCACGAGCGTCCAGGCGGTCTACGTGCCCGCCGACGACCCGACCGACCCGGCCCCGGCCACGGCGTTCGGCAATCTCGACGCCTTCCTCTATCTCGAGCGGTCGATCTCCGAGAAGGGGATCTATCCGGCCGTGGATCCGCTCGCATCCTCGAGCCGCATCCTCGATCCGCAATACGTGGGTGAGCGGCACTACAAGATCGCACGTCGCGTGCAGCGGACGCTGCAGCGCTATCGCGAACTGCAGGACATCATCGCGATCCTCGGAGTCGACGAGCTTTCCGAAGAAGACAAACTCGTCGTGCACCGTGCTCGCCGCATGGAGCGGTTCCTCTCGCAGCCGTTCCTCGTGGCCGAGGTCTTCACCGGCAAGCCGGGTGAGATCACGAGCCTCGCAGACACGATCCGCTCCTTCGAGGAGATCGCCGACGGCAAGTGGGACCATCTGCCCGAGCAGGCTTTCATGTATGTCGGATCGATCGAGCAGGCCGAGGAGCAGGCCAAGAAGATGGCCGCCAAAACCTGAGCCTCACGACGTCGACGGAACCACCCATGGCAAATCAGAAACAGTCCGACACGGTGCGCTGCGTGATCGTCACGCCCGAGCAGACGAGCCTCGATACCCAGGCCCGCTCGGTCATGCTGCCACTGTTCGACGGGCTGCGGGGGGTATCCCACGGCCACTCCCCGTTCATCGGCCGTCTCGGCGCCGGTGAGGTGCGGATCGTGGGAGAGCAGGGCGGGCCTGCCGATGCGGACCGCCGGCTGTTCGTCGAGGGCGGCTTCGTGGAGGTGGCGCACGACCAGGTCACGGTGATCACGCAGCGAGCGTTGCCCGTGGAGAAGGTCGATGTGGCCGCCGCCCGGGCCGATCTCGCGAAGGCTTCCGGCGAAGTGGCTGCCGGCGACGAGGCGATCGATGCGAAGCTGCGAGCCGTCCAGACTGCCCGGGCACTTGTGCGGGCCGCCGAGGCCCGCCGATAATTCGGTGGTGCAAACACTCTGGGCCATCGGTCTCGCTGTTGCTTTCGCCTGCGTTCCCGCCTTCACGGCGCGAGCAGCCGACCCCTGCACCGCATTCGTCGGTGCCCGCCTGATCCCGGTCGGACAGCCAGAGATCGCAGCCGGCACGCTCTTGATCCGCGGCGGCACGATCGCCGCGGTGGGCCCGGTGGATGCGGTCTCCATCCCGGCCGACGCCACGCGGGTCGACGCGGGCGGTCTCGTGATCATGCCGGGGCTCGTCGATACGCACAGCCACGTCGGTGGCGGGCAGGGGGGTGATGCGAGCGGCCCCGTGCAGCCCGACGTCCGCATCCTCGACTCGATCAACGTGCACGACGTGGGATTCCGCAAGTGCCTTGCCGGCGGCCTGACGACGCTCAACATCATGCCCGGCTCCGGCCACCTCGCGAGCGGACAAACGGTGTACGTGAAACTCCGCAAGGCCGCCACGATCGACGACATCCTCTACCGCGATGCCGGCGGCCGTCCGCTCGGCGGCCTCAAGATGGCCAACGGCACGAACTCGCAGCGCGACCCGCCGTTTCCGGGCACCCGCGGCAAGGCGGCTGCCATCGTCCGGCAGAAATTCGTCAAGGCGATCGCGTATCGGGACAAGCTCGCCAAGGCAGGGGGCGACACCGAGAAGCTCCCCGATCGTGACCTCGAACTCGAGGCCCTCGTCGATGTCCTCGAGAAACGGAAGATCGTGCACCACCACTGCCACCGCGCCGACGACATCATCACGGTCCTGCGTCTGCGCGAGGAATTCGGGTTCGAAGCCGTGCTGCACCACGTGAGCGAAGCCTGGAAGGTGGCCCCCGAGATCGCACGGGCCGGTGTCGGCTGCTCCGTGATCGTGCTCGACAGCCCGGGAGGAAAGATCGAGGCGGCCGATTTCTCGCTCGTCACCGGCGCCGTCCTCGAGGAGGCGGGCGTGCCCTGCGCGATCCATACCGACGACCCGGTCACCGACTCGCGCCTGTTCCTGCGCACCGCGGCCCTCGCCGTGCGGGCCGGCATGACCCGCGGCAAGGCCCTCGAAGCCCTCACGCTCGCCGGCGCGAAGATGCTCGGCCTGCACGACCGGATCGGCTCGCTCGAGGTCGGCAAAGACGCTGATCTCGTCGTGCTTTCGGGCGACCCGTTGAGCACGCACACGAAGGTGCTGCAGACCTACGTGCAGGGCCAAAAGGTGTTCGACCGCGACGATCCCGAAGACCGTCTGTTTGCCGTGGGCGGATTCGGCGCCAGCCGCGACCAGCGGGCCGAATCGTGCTGCAACGGGCCGACGAAGGTGGGGGCGATGCGATGAGCAGTGGCCGTCGCGAAATCCACCTCGGACATCTGGCTGCCGCTGCCGGCGGCGTGTGTCTGGCGTGGGCGAGCCTCTGCCACGGCGGCGAGACGCTCGTGGTGCGCGGCGACGTGGTGCACACGATGGCCGGCCCCGCGATCGCCGCCGGCGTGGTGGTGATCGAGGGAGGGAAAATCCGTGCCGTCGGTGCTGCCGCCACGACACCGATCCCACCACACGCACGGGAACTGCGCGGAGCCATCGTGACGCCCGGCCTGGTGGACGCACACAGCGTCGTCGGCCTGAGTGGCTATCTCAATCAGCCGCAAGACCAAGACCAGCTCGACCCTGTCGAGGCGATCCAGCCCGAATTGCGCGCGATCGACGCCTACAACCCGCAGGAGCGGCTCATCGAGTGGCTCCGGGGCTTCGGCGTCACGACGATCCACACCGGCCACGCTCCGGGGGCGCTCGTGGCAGGCCAGACCATGGTGGTGAAGCTTGCCGGCACCACGGCCGACGCAGCCGTGCTCCGGCCCGTGGCGATGGTGGCCGCCACGCTCGGCGACTCGGCCCGGGCCACGGGCGACGGCGCCGACACGAAATCGCCCGGCACCCGCAGCAAGGCGGTGGCGATGCTGCGGGCGGAATTCGTAAAAGCCCGTGAGTACGCCCGTAAACGGCAGCTCGCCGACGAATCGAAACGCCCCGACCCCGACCTCCGGCTCGAAGCGCTCGGGAACGTGCTCGCCCGCGACTGGCCGCTCCTCGTCACGGCCGACCGGGCCACCGACATCGCCTCGGCCCTCAGGATCGCCGACGAATTCCAGCTCCGCGTCGTGCTCGACTCGGCTGCCGAGGCCTACCTGCTCGCCGACCAGATCAAGGCGGCAGGGGTGCCCGTGATCGTGCACCCCACGATGCGACGTGCCGGCGGCGGCGGCGAAACCGAAAACCTGAGCTTCGAGACCGCTGCGACGCTCGCGAAGGCCGGCATCCCCATCGCTCTCCAGAGCGGCTACGAGTCGTACGTGCCCAAGACCCGTGTCGTGCTCTTCGAGGCCGGCCTCGCCGCGGCCCACGGCCTGTCGTTCCCCCAAGCCCTGGCCGCGATCACGATCGACGCGGCGAAAATCATCGGCGTGGCCGATCGGGTCGGTTCGCTCGAAGTGGGCAAGGACGCCGACATCGCGATCTTCGACGGCGACCCCTTCGAATACACGACGCACTGCACCGGCGTCGTGATCGACGGCCAGGTGATGAGCACCGAGCCACGGTAGGAGACGTTGGACGCGCCGGCTTCGGGCTCCCCGTATCCCGTCGCCGGACGGCAGGGCGGCAGTTAATTGCCCGGATTCGGAGCCGGCGGTAGGCATGCTCGAATCCGGTCGTCTTGAGAGTCCACAACTCGTGGGTTTTGATCGGACGCCCATAGTCCTCAAGGACTCCCTTCTTCTGCGCGTGCCCACCGACCGTCTCCGCCGAAAGTTCCAAGCGCCTTCGAGAACGAGAGGCGAGGGGTTACCCCTGCCGTTGAGACGGCGTATGTGACCAGCGCAGGCATGGATGCCGGAGCGCAGGCACATCCGAGTGAGTGAAGCCCAGGATGGGCGCAGCGAACGTCCGGCGAGACGGTACGGGGTAACCCCGAGCCGGCGCACGCGTACTGACGACACCCGCGCTAGATCTGGTAGTCCGCTTCCGGGCTCGGGGCTTCGCCGCGCATCCGGAGCTTTGGCCGTTCGAGGACGACCGTGGTGTGCGGGTCGATCGAGCGGGTGAGCCAGACGTTGGAGCCGACCACGGAGTCGTGGCCGATGCGCGTCGAGCCGCCAAGGACGGTGGCGTTGGCGTAGATCACCACACGGTCTTCGATGGTCGGATGCCGCTTCGTGCCGCGGACGAGGTTGCCGTCGCCGTCGGTCTGGAAGGAGAGTGCGCCGAGCGTGACGCCCTGGTAGAGCTTCACTCGGCTGCCGATCTCGCAGGTCTCGCCGATGACGACGCCCGTGCCGTGATCGATGAAGAAGTGGTCGCCGATCGTGGCGCCGGGATGGATGTCGATGCCGGTGCGAGCGTGGGCCCATTCGGCCATCATCCGGGGGATGAGCGGCACCTCGAGCGCGTGCAGGAGGTGGGCCAGGCGGTGGATCGTCACGGCCTCCAGGCCGGGGTAGCAGAAGATCACCTCGTCGAGCGTCCGCACGGCCGGATCGCCATCGTAGGCAGCTTGGACGTCGGTGGCGAGCACCCGGCGGAGGTCGGGGATGCGTTCGAGGAATTCGACCGCCTTGGCCTGTCCGAGGGCTTCGAAGTCGGCCTCCTCGGTGCAGTGCTGCACGGCGTCGGACAGGGCAGGGGGCTCGACACCGTGCTCGGCCGCCGCATGCTGCGCGGCGACACTGTGCCGGAGCGCCCGGCCGATCTGCGTGGTGAGCTTGTCATGCAGCCCGTCGATGAGATCACCCACATGGTAGGTGACGTTGCCGAGGTGGAGATTCTCCCGGCGCCGATAGCCGGGATAGAGAATCTCCTTCAGATCCTCGCAAGCCGCGATGATCGACTCGTAGTTCGGGAGCGGGCAGTGACCGAGATAGTGGATCGTGGGGACCGCCTGGTAGGTCTCCACGATCCGTCGGGTGAGCTCGGGCAACTGCTCCTTGAGACGGACGTCTGTGGCCATGAGATTGGATCGTAGGATCGGGCTCCGCCGCCAGCAACACAGGGCGGCGTCCGCCCTGTCGATGCCCCGGAACGCCATCCGTACGGTCGGCCTCGGACGCGGGAAAAATTGAGTGATCCTCGGGGTTTTTCCGCTCCGCAGCCCGACCCTGGAGGTCTCGGCAGAACGGGCGAAGTCTGCCGGATCCGGACGGCTGGCTTCAGGCGGGGCCCTCGCCGCAGGCGGCCGCGGCGGCGGCGAGCGAGAGCCCCCCGTCGTAGAGTGCCCGCCCCACGATGCAGCCTGCGGCACCGATCCCTGCCACGCGCGTGAGGTCATCTGCCTCCGCGATGCCCCCGGAAGCGACGACCGGCAGCTTCACGCCGCGGATCATCTCGTCGAGCGCCGCCAGGTTGGGGCCACCCAGCGTGCCATCGGTCGCGATGTCGGTGTAGACGAGGGCGGCCAACGGCAGGTGCTCCGACCGCCGGGCCACCTCGAGCGCCGTGAGCCGGCTCGTCTCCACCCAGCCCCGCACGGCGACGTTGCCATCACGGGCATCGAGCCCCAGCACGATCCTGCCGGGCAAGGCGGTCGCCATGGTCTCGAGCAGCGCTGGCTGCTCGATCGCGATGCTGCCGACGACGATGCGGGCAACACCCGCCGCGGCATAGCGTCGCGCGGTGTCGAGTGAACGAATGCCGCCGCCCACCTGGCAGGGCACGCCGGCGGCCTTCGCCATCCGCTCGATCAGATCGATCTGCACGGGCTCACCGGCCTTGGCGCCGTCGAGGTCGACGATGTGCAGCCGCCGCGCTCCCGCGGCGACGAACTGCCGCGCCATCGCGAGAGGATCGTCGCCGAAGACCGTCTCCCGGGCATAGTCACCCTGGAGAAGCCTCACGCATTTCCCGCCCCGCAGATCGATCGCTGGCCAGAGTTCCATCGCCGACAGTCTCCGGAGGGCATCACGCCAGGTAGGAAGCAAGGAGCCTGAGGCCAGCCGCCTGGCTCTTCTCAGGATGAAATTGGGTGGCGAACAGACGACCGCGCCGCACCGCCGAGCAGAAAGGGCCGCCGTAGTCGGTCGTCGCCGCGACGATCGACGCGTCAGACGGACGTGCGTGGTAGGCGTGCACGAAATAGAAGTAGTCGTCCGCCCGCCCGGCGGTCGGCATCTCACACTCACCGGTCCAGGCGACCGTGTTCCAGCCCATGTGCGGCACTTTCATGCCGGCCGGAAGATCGAAGCGGACGACGTCTCCCGCCAGCACGCCCAGACCGGCATGTCGCCCGCCCTCGAGGCCGGTCTCGAAGAGCAACTGCAGCCCCATGCAGATGCCGAAGAAGGGACGATCGGCCCGCAGGTGGGCGATGATGGGCTCGACGAGCCCCCTGGCATGCAATTCCCGCATCGCGTCGCTGAAGGCACCCACGCCGGGCAGAATCAGCCGGTCGGCGTCTGCCACGCGGTTTGGGTCGTCCGTGATGATCGCGGCCACACCCAGCCGCTCGCAGGCCTTTTGCACGCTACGGAGATTGCCGCTGCCGTAATCGACGATGGTCACCATGCCGCGAGTGTAGCGGCAACGACGTCAGCCGCCACCGGTGGCTGCGGCAGCCGGATGCGCGGCCGCCGGACCGTCGGCCCCGGATCGCTCTGGATAGATGACCAGCTCGATCCGCCGGTTGCGGGCCCGGCCTGCCGCCGTGGCGTTCGACACCACCGGGTGGTTCGGGCCGTGGGCGACGAGGAACAGTTGGCCTTGCTTCAGCGACGTGCGACTGGTGAGAAAGTCGAACACTGCCGACGCGCGAGCGACGCTCAACTGGTGCTGCGATCCCCATGATGCATTCTTGAGCGGCTCGGTATCGGTGTGCCCCTCGATGCCGAGAAAGTGGCCAGGATAGACCCGCTCGACCTCGTCCGAAATCTGGGTCAGGAGCGCCGTGCCGGCGGGCATCAGGTTGGCACCGCCAGACTCGAACAACGTGTCGGCCGGGATCTCGATCCGCACGACACCGCCATCCGTGCGCTTCTCGACACCTGTCAGTGCGAGCGTCGTCATCGCCGACTGCATGGCAGTCGGCGTCATCGTGCCGGGCGGGGACGCGGGGGCCGCCGGCGGCGATTGCGGCCCCACGGCACGGACCTGAGCCAACTGGGTGGATGTGCTTGCGAGCTGGTCACGCAGCGCCGTGATTTCATCCTGCATCACCTGTGCCTCCTGGCGGCTCCGGGCCAGGCCCGCCTCGAGCTGCCGCGGATCGGCATCGACGAACGACGGAGCGGCGGGGACCGACGCTGTCGGAGCGAAGGCAGCCACGCCCGGGGGCTGCGCGACACCAGGCTGCACGGGCGCCGGGGACTGCCGGAAGGGATTCTGCGTGCAGCCGGTGAGGCACGAAGCGACCGCCACGAACACGGCCAGGCCGGTGGTCAGACTCCGTCCATTCACCATGCATCCAGCTCCGAGCCGCTCGGGAAGGCCGGGATCCTAGGGACTCGGGGCGGTCCGGACAAGGCCTTCACGCGGCCCGAAACATCAGCAGGATCGGCGAAAAAACTGCCAGACCGACAGGGTCACGGCGGTCAGGACGACGACCGCCGCGATCACCAACGCCAATTGGCCCGGCTGCTCGAAGTGCACGGCCGTGGCTCGCCAGAGCGGTCGCCATGCGACGACCACGAGCACCATCGCGAGGCACAGGCTCGGGCCGAAGGGCAGTTCGTTCTCCCGGTGTCGGAGAAACTGGGCGACGCCGTGGCCAAGGCCGATGAACGCGGCCAGGAAAAACGTGAGCACGCACGCCTGCCATCCGAGCCAGGCGCCCGCCATCGCCATCAATGTCACATCACCGAGGCCCATGGCCTCCTTGCCAAGGGCATACGACGCACCGGCCCTGGTCGTCCAGACGAGGCCTCCCGAAACGGCCAGCCCGACAAGCGCGCTGAGGAGGCCATCGAATCGTTCGGTGCCGAGCCACCAGGCGGCCGTCACCAGGCACAGCCCGACGAGGATGAGAAGGGTTCGCGGAGCACGCCAGCGGGCTCCATCGTCAGGGGCCGGCTCGGTGCACACCAGCCACCACGCCGCGAAGATTGCTGCGGCGAGCGCGAGCCCTGCCACATGAGGCGCTGCCGTGAACGCCCCGCCTGTCGCTGCCTCGAGGCCTCCGTACCAGCCGAGCACGTCGGCCTGCATGACGGGAGCAGCGAAAGATCTGGGCACCTCCACCGCCACCGGGAGCAGGATCCGGGGCCAGGCCCACGCCGCAGCCAGGCCTGTGAGCGTTCCCGGGAGCGTGATCCAGTCGGGGATCACCCGCTGGCGGAAGTCGATCCAGGTCGCCGCGGCCAGCAGCCAGAAGAGGACGAGGTGGGCAATGGAGCGAAGGACGAACTCGGTCTGCGGCAGGCTGGCCAGGCTGACCGCGGACACTTGCCCCCGGGCGATGATTTCCCACCACCACAGCCCGGCGGCCCCCACTGCCGCGGCCATCGTCACGAGCGTCCGCGTTCCCGTTTTGACGGGCGCGTCGCCGGTGATCCGAAACCATTCGGCAACGGCCCGGCAGAGCAGATGCCCGAGAACGGCGCCGGTCACGAGAGCCGCCAGGCCGCCTGCGGGCCCGTGCATCCACGTGAGCATCATCGCATGCATCACGGCGTGCCCCCGCCGACCCCGACACCCGGGCCCTCGAGCCAGGCTGCGATCCGCTCCGCCACCTCGGCCGGCGATCTGTCGGACGTATCGATCGCCCAGTCGGCGCACGCCGCATAGAGCGGCTCTCGCACCTGCAGCGCCACATCGACCTCCGCGAGGGCGTCGGTGCCCTGCAGAGCCGGCCTGCGGTCGAGCGTGGATGGATCGGCCGCGAGCCGCTGACGGATCGTGGCCGCCGGCGCCGTCAGCCAGACGATCGGTCGGCCAAGTTCGGCGAGAAGCCGTCGATTCGCGTCGCGAATGACGACGCCACCGCCGGTGGCCAGCACGCCGTGGAACGTCGCCAGAAGACTCGCCAGCACGTCCGCCTCGGCATCCCGAAATGCTCCTTCACCGCGGTCGCGCACGAGCGTGGCGATCGTGCACCCGAGCCGCTCCTCGAGCACCGCATCGGCGTCGATCCAGGAGGCCGCGCGGCGGGAGGCGAGCAGGCGCGCCACCGTCGATTTGCCGGTGCCGCGATACCCGATGAGTGTGGCGATCGGCATGCTGAACCCTACGCCGGCTGTTTGGCTGAAGCAGTGGCCCGCTTGAGCGCGTCGCGCATCACGTCCTGAGGGGGCTCACGATCGTGCCAGAGCCGAAATTGGATGGCGGCCTGCCGCACGAACATGTCGACGCCCGTCACGATCCGGCAGCCGAGCGATCGGGCTTCCTTCACCAGGAGGGTGTTTTCAGGATTATAGACCGTGTCGAAGACGATCATGTACGACCGCAGGTGCTCCTTGTCAAAGGGCGTCTCATCGACGTTGGGGTGCATGCCGACGGGAGTCGCATTGACGAGGCAGTCGTAGGGAAGCCGGTAGCGGGCAGCCCAGTCGATGGCCTTGCAGCCCACCTCGGCGGCGATCTTCTTGGCGCGCTCGAGCGTGCGCGACGCCACGGTCACGTCGACACCACGGCGACGCAACGCGAACGCCACGGCCCGCGCCGCGCCGCCCGCACCGAGCACGAGCGTCGTCTTCACCCCCAGGCCTTCGGCTGTCGAGTCCTGCTCGCGAATGGCCGCCTCCAGGCTCTCGACCGCCGCCGTGGCATCGGTGTTGGAGGCGGATACGCCCGCCGGCTTGAAGGTGAGCGTGTTGGCGGCCCCGATGGCCTTGACGAGGTCGTCTTGCAGCGTCGTCAGGGGAAGCACCGTCTCCTTGTGCGGGATCGTCACGCTCAGGCCGGCCAGCGGCCACCGGCCGGCACCCGAGAGAAACTCTCCGATTTGTTCGGCCGGCACCCGAAAGGGCAGGTACACGGCGTCGATCCCTGCTGCGGCGAGCGCGGCATTGTGAACCACTGGGCTCAGGCTGTGCGCCACCGGATCGGCCACCACGCCGTACACCCGCGTCTTGGGCCCGATCGCATCATAGCGGTAGACATCGCGCATCTGCCGCCAGCCAATCTGCCCGGGCGCGAGGACGCGGTCGTCATGAAACGTGGCGAACGTGAACGGCGCACCGACCCGGCCGGCCAGCACCCTGGTCGGCATGCCGATGTCGCCCATGCAGACGCCCACGGTCGGCACCTTGCTCGCCCGCACCATCTCCAGCATCCGCAGGTTGTCGGTCGGGTGGTTCGCCATCGTTGCGATCTTGACGATATCGGCGTCCAAGCCCGCGAGTCGCTTGTGGAGGGCCGCCAGGTCGGGCGGCGTCTTGTGGAAGTCGTGGTGGCTGACGATTCGTTTCGTCGACCCGTACCGGGGCACCTTGGCGGCGATGTCATCCTCGAGGTCGACGTATTCGGCTCCCTCGACGATCGCCGTGCGGAGCACGAGCAGCCGCTCCTCCTCCGACCCCTCCCACCTGCCCCCATCCACGACACGCCGGCAGGTGACGATCACCGGGCAGGGACGCTCCTGGAGAAGCCGCTTCACCTGCACGTTGCCCTGGATGTAATCGAGCCGTAGCTCCACCAGCCGGATGCCTTGCTCGGCCAGGTGCCGATGCTCGGCGATCACGTGCCGATGGCGACCACGCCCGATGCTCACGCAGATCATCATGTTCTCCAGTTGGGCCACGGACCGCACACAGCGACTCAGGTACGACGGAACTGCCGATCGAGCTCCAGCCTCGACAGCGTGAGCGACGTGGGACGCCCGTGGGGACAGTGGTGCGAATCCGGCACGCTCCGCCGCTCGCGAACGAGCGCATCGACCTCCGCCTGCGACAGCGGGTCGCCGGCTTTGACGGCGGCCTTGCAGGCGAGGCCGTGGAGGATCTCGTCGACGAGCATGCCGGTGGAAGTGGCCGAGGCGGCGAGCCGGCCGAGCACCTCGCGCACGAGCACGGCCGCGGGCACCTTGCCTGCGAGCGCCGGCTTCGAATTCACCACGACGGTGGCACCCCCGAAGGGCGCCACCCGCATGCCCGCGCGGCCCAGGGCCTCGGCATGCTCCGACACCAGCTCCAGTTCGGGTGGCGACAGATCCACGGTCTCAGGCACGAGCAACTGCTGGACCTCGAGCGCGCCGGCCGCCACCGACTCGCGCAGCCGCTCATACAGCACACGCTCGTGGAGGGCGTGCTGATCGATCACTTCGATGCCAGCCTCACTCTCGACGACGATGTAGCGATCGTGCATCTGAACCGCCATCTCGACGTGCGCAGGCTGGAAGCCCGAGGCCGGTGATACGTCTTCCCAGGGCGGCGGAGGGGGCGCGGCGTGCGGCAGGATCGCCTGGCCCTGACCGCCGCCCGCTGTTCCGCCGAGCGGCGTCGGAAACGGCGCGAACGACGCCCCGCCGCCGGCGAAGGGCAGGGGCGCAGGACCGCGGCCAGCCCACCCGGCCGGCACAGGCGGATCGAGCCGCGCCGAGAGATCGCACGCGAGAAATTTCGCCCGGAGTGTCGACAGCACGAGCCGGTAGAGACGCGCGGGATCTCGAAACCGCACCTCCATCTTGGCAGGATGCACGTTGACATCGACCATCTCGGGCGGCAGCTCGATCTCGAGAAAGACGATCGGCTGGCGACCCGAAAGCAACAGGCCCCGGTAGGCCTCCTGGACGGCGTGCAGGATCGACCGATCACGAAAGGGCCGGCCTGCGACGAACAGGTGCTGGAGGCGGCCGCTGGCCATGTCGTCGTCGGGGCGGCCGACGAATCCACGCACCGCTACTTCGCCGTCGCGTCCCTCGACCTCGAGCAGGCGGTCGGCGAGCTTCTGGCCGAACAGCCCGCCGATCCGGCCGCGCCAGGAGTCCGTGGCCTGCAGCTCGTGGATGCGGCGGCCGTTGTGGGAGAGGCTCATCGCGACGCCAGGATTCGCGAGCGCCGTCCGCACGAAGGCCTCGGATGCATGCGACCACTCGGTGGCAGCGGCCCGTAGGAACGCCCGCCGGGCCGGCACCTTGGCGAACAACTGATGCACCTCGACGGTCGTGCCGACGGGCATCCCCCGCGGGGCGACGCCGCCTGCCTGGCCGTTGTCGACCTCGATCTCGGCCCCGGCCTCGGCCCCGACGGGCCGCGACCGGATCACGAGCCGCGCGACTTCACCCACCGAGGCGAGGGCCTCGCCGCGGAAGCCGAGCGTCGAGATCCGCTCGAGATCCTCGGCGACGCGCAGCTTGCTCGTGGCGTGCGGCGACACGGCCAAGGGCAGATCTTCCGGCTCGATGCCGCAGCCGTCGTCGACGACCCGCACGAGCCCGACGCCGCCCTCGTCGAGCGTGACGTCGATCCGCCCGGGCTTCGCGTCGAGGGCGTTCTCCAGCAGTTCCTTCACGACGCTGGCCGGCCGCTCGACGACCTCGCCGGCGGCGATCCGATTGACGACCGAAACGGGGAGTATGTGGATCCTTCCCATGCGCGCCGCGACTGCTGCACCTTTCACGACAGCTGAAATTCCTTGATCTTCCGATAGAGCGTGCGCTCGCCGATGCCGAGCATCTCGGCGGCCTGCTCGCGATTGCCACCGGTAAGCTTGAGCGTCTCGCCGATGAACAGCCGCTCGATCTCCTCGAGCGGCTTCCCCACGAGGCTGGCGAGCCCCATCGGCTGCCCGTCGGCGGCAACCTGCCCCGCGGCGGTGACCGGATCCAGTTCGACCGGCAGATCGTCCACGTCGAGCGTCTCGTCGCAATCCACGACGACCATGCTTTCGATGACGTTGCGCAACTGACGAACGTTGCCGGGCCAGGCATACGCCCCGAGCCTCATCCGGGCCGCCAACGACATCCCTTTGATCGTCTTGCCATGCCGCTTGGCGAATTGCCGCACGAAGTGCTCGATCAGGAGCGGAATGTCGGCTGCCCGTTCCTGCAGCGTGGGGATCGCGATCGTCACCACTTTGAGGCGGTGATAGAGGTCGCTCCGAAACGCGCCGCTGGCGATCGCCTCCTCGAGATTGCGATTGGTGGCCGACAGCAGCCGCACGTTGACCTGCACCGGCGTGTTCGACCCGACCCGTGTGATCTGGCCCGACTCGAGCACCCGCAGGAGCTTGATCTGCGTGGCCAGCGGCATGTCCCCGACCTCGTCGAGGAACAGGGTGCCGCCGTTGGCATATTCGAACTTCCCCATCCGATCGCTCGACGCGTCGGTGAACGCCCCCCGCACGTGTCCGAAGAGTTCGCTCTCGAGAATGTTCTCGCTCAGGGCGGCACAGTTGAGGGCGACGAATGGCTTGGCCTTGCGCGGGCTGTTCTGGTGGATCGCCTGCGCCACGAGTTCCTTGCCGGTGCCGGTCTCTCCCTGAATGAGCACCGTGGCATCGGTGGGGGCGATCCGCTTGAGACGCTCGATGAGCGCGAGCATCTGCGGGCTCGACCCGACCACGCCCTCGAAGCCGAACTTCTCGTCGAGCCGGCGATTCAGCTCGAAGTTTTGCCGCTTGAGCCGGACTCCCTCCGAGGCCTTGTCGACGGCCGTCCGCAGTTGGCCAAGATCGAGTGGCTTCTGCAGGTAGGTGAACGCGCCCTGTTGCATGGCGGCCACGGCGGAGGGCACGGTTCCATGGCCGGTGACCACGATCACTTCCGTCTCGGACGACGCCTGCTTCGCCCGTTCGAGGATCTGCAGGCCGCCGATGTCGTTCATCATGAGGTCGGTGACGACGACGTCGAACGGCTCCTGCGCGATGCGCTTCGCTCCCTCCGAGCCACTCCCGGCCACGATGCACTCATACCCCAGGCGGCTCAATCCCTCGCCGACCGTGCGGGCATGGAGGATGTCGTTGTCGACGACGAGCACGCGGACGGCTCCGGGCGGGCCGCCGGACGCGCCGGAAGAGGATTCACGGGACTGGGCCATGCGAACGATCGTACGAAGCGACGCCTGTGCCCGTCCAGTTCCGCGGCTGCTACCGCGTCGGCGGGCCGACGGTCGGAAGCCGGGGCGGCGCCGGGAGCCAAATCGTGACCTTCGTGCCGCGGCCCGGCGTGCTCTCGATGTCGATCGTGCCACCGTGCGCCTCGATGATCTTCCGTGCGGTGGGCAGCCCCAGCCCCGAGCCTCCCTGCTTGGTCGTGTAGAACGCCCGGAAGACCTTCGCGAGCGTCTCCTCGTCCATGCCGGGGCCAGTGTCGATCATTTCGAGCACGACCCCGAGCCCCTTCGGCCGTGTCCGCACCACGAGTTGGCCGCCGCCCTCCATCGCCTGCACGGCGTTGATGAGGAGGTTCAGCACCGCCGACCGAAACGTCTCCCGATCGAGCCGCACGTTTGGCAGCTCCGGATCGAGGTACCGCACCACCTCCACGCCGGCATCCCGAGCCTGGGGCCCGTAGAAGTCGAGCAGCTGCTCCAGCTCGGCATTGAGGCTTCCTGGCTCGATCGACAGTTTCTCCTGGCGGGCGAAGTCAAGGAAATCGCCGAGCAGCTTCTGAAGCCGGTCGCATTCATGCCGCACGAGCTCGATCTTCGCCTTCGCCCGCCGGTCGCGCTGCTTCGTCGGCGAGTCGTGATCGGTGCTCTCGAAGTCCTCCGCGAGGAGTTCCATGTTGAGCCGGATCGTGGAGAGCGGATTGCGGATTTCATGGGCCAGGGCACCCACGAGCTCCGCAAACTCCGCATACGTCTCCGCCCGCGAGCGGGCCGACTCGTCATCCGACGACATGGCCGACCGAGCCCCGGGGGAAGGATGAAGCCCGCTCCGTTACGACGGGTTGCCGCCGCCGTTCTCTGCCATTTCCCGCATCGCGACCTTGCGGCTGAGCTTGACGCGGTCTTGATCGTCGACCGCGATCACCTTGACCCGCATCACGTCGCCGACCTTGCAAAAGTCGGCCACGCTCTTCACGAAATCGTCGGAGAGCTCGCTGACGTGGCAGAGGCCGTCCTTGCCCGGCACGAGCTCGACGAAGGCCCCGAAATCCTTGATGCTCGTGACCCGGCCTTCGTAGATCCGGCCCACTTGGATCGAGGCCGTGAGCGCCTCGATCTTGCCCATGGCCGCCATCGCCCCCTCGGCGTCGTGGCTGGCCACCGTCACGGTGCCGTCGTCCTCGACCTCGATGCTGGCGCCGGTCGACTCCTGGATCGCACGAATCGTCTTGCCGCCGGGGCCGATGAGCAGGCCGATCTTCTCGGGATTGATCTGCGTCCGCAGCAGGCGCGGCGCCCAGGGGGAGATTTCCGCACGCGGACGACGGATCGCCGACAGCATCGATCGCAGGATCTCGAGCCGCGCCTCGCGTGACTGCCGCAGCGTGGCCTCGATGATCGCCACCGAGATGCCGTCGATCTTGAGATCGAGTTGGATGCCGGTGATGCCGTTTTGCGATCCGGCGATCTTGAAGTCCATGTCGCCGTAGTGATCTTCGTCACCGATGATGTCGGTGAGCAGCACCCACTTGTCCTCGGACTGCTTGACGAGGCCCACCGAGATGCCGGCCACGGGGTTGGTGATCGGCACGCCTGCGGCCATCAGGCCGAGAGTGGCGCCACAGACGCTCGCCATCGAACTCGAGCCGTTCGATTCGAGGATGTCGGAGATCACGCGGATCGTGTAGGGAAAGGTGTCGGGCTCGGGCAACACCGGCTTCACGCTGCGCTCGGCGAGCGCACCGTGGCCGATTTCGCGCCGGCCCGGACCACGGATCGGCCGCACCTCGCCCACGGAGAACGAGGGGAAGTAGTAGTCGAGCATGAATTTCTTCGAATACTCGTCGATCAGGCCATCGACCCGCTGCTCGTCCTTGCCGGTGCCGAGCGTGATCGTGACCAGGGCCTGCGTCTCGCCCCGCTGGAACATGGCCGAACCGTGCACCCGCGGCAGCAGATCGACCTCGCAGGAGATCTGGCGAAGCGTGCCGTAGTCGCGGCCATCGGGACGGCGACCCTCGAGGATCAGCTCGCGGACGGCCCGCTCCTCGAGAGCGTGCCAGACGTGCGCGAAGTCGCCGTCGCTCACGCCGCCGGCGTCGCCTGCCTTGCCCGGAGCGGGCTCGCCAGGCACCACGGCGGCCTTGGCCCGCTCGCGGAGGGCCTTCACGGCCTGACCGCGATCCTGCTTGCCCTCGATCGCCTTGGCGGCCTTCAAGTCGCCGAGGTAGTCGCGGGTCAGCCGGTCGCGGAGGTGCGTGTAGTCGGCGAGCACGTATTCCTTCTTCGGCTTCCCGGCCTTTTGCACGAGCTCGTGCTGCATCGCGCAGATCTCACGGACGTAGCGGTGCGCCTCGGCGATCGCCTCGAGCATGCGGTCTTCGGGCATCTCGCGGGCGAAGCCCTCGATCATGAGCACAGCGGTCTCGCTGCCGGAGATCACGAGATCGAGGTCGCTCTCCTCGAGCTGGTCCTGCGTGGGGAACGGAATGAAGCGGCCGTCGACCTGCGCCAGCCGCACGCTGCCGAGCGGGCCCCGGAAGGGCAGCGGCGAAATACAGAGCGCCGCCGAAGCACCGTTCATCGCGAGCACGTCGCCGTCGTTTTGCTTGTCGCTCGACAGCACCGACGCCTGGATCTGCACTTCGTCGAAAAAGCCGTCGGGGAAGAGCGGCCGAATCGGCCGATCCATCAGGCGGCTCGTGAGCGTCTCCTTCATCGTGGGCCGACCCTCACGCTTGAGGAAGCCACCCGGAAACTTGCCGGCTGCAGCGGCACGCTCGCGGTAGTCGCAGGTGAGCGGAAAAAAGTCGATGCCAGGCCGCGGAGCGCCGGTGGCGGCGGCCACGAGCACCGTCGTGTCGCCGTAGCTCACCAGCACACTGCCGGCGGCCTGCTTGGCGAGGAGGCCCGTTTCCATGGCGAGCACATGGTCGCCGATCGTGCGTTCAACTCGTACCTTCATGATTTGTTTCTCTTTCTTCCCTTCATGGCCGACCTCAGCGGGTCGGACCAGCCTTCATAAAAATCCAATAGCCACAATGTTTGTCTTGGCGGTTTACCTTGGCGACAGCGGCAGCGACGCGGCCCTCGTGCCCACAACCGCTTCGGGCCCGGTGTCCGGCCGGCGGGATCTGCTCCCGGCCCGGCGGGCCTTCAACCGGCGATCTCCCCGCCCGCCAAGGCGAAGGAGAGAGCGGGTCACTACTTGCGGATCTCCAACCGCTTGATCACGTCGAGATACCGCTGCGGCGCGATGCGCTTCAGGTAGTCGAGAAGCCGGCGACGCCGGCTCACCATCATGAGCAGGCCGCGACGGCTCGCGTGGTCCTTCGAGTGCTTCTTGAAGTGATCCGTGAGGTGCGAAATCCTGCCCGAGAGAAGGGCGATCTGCACCTCCGCAGACCCCGTGTCGGCGGTGCCGCGACGGTAACTACCGATCAGTTCTTTCTTGCGATCTTTCGTCAGCATCAGCCGTTGTTTCGCCCCGTCATGGGACGACCCTACTTGGGTCAGCGGGCACCTGCACTGGCCGGTATCCGCAGGTGCCCAATGCACCCGCACGCATGTCGACCGGCACGCCTGCCGCGTGGGTTCGAGCGACCAGATTGCCCTGATCGGCTCGAGGCCACGAGTGTACCGAACGGCCCTTCCGCTGCAACAGCGGCCCGTTGGATCACCCGCTGCGGGCGGAATTCAGCCGCCCCTTCAGCCATCGCCGTCGGCACCCTGGACCGCGATTGCGGCACCGGTGCGGCGCCCACCCGGCGGGTGGTGGACGACATTCCAGGCCAGCCCCAGTCGCTCCATCGCCAGGATCGCCCAGTAGGTGACGTCGACCTCCCACCACTTGTGGCCGTGCTTCGCCATCCGCTGAAACGCGTGGTGATTGTTGTGCCACCCCTCGCCGAAGGCGAGCAGGCCGACCCACCACAGGTTCCGGGAGTCGTCGGTGGTCTCGTAGTTGCGGTAACCCCACATGTGGGAGGCGGAGTTTACGAGCCACGTGACGTGAAACACGATCACCATCCGCACCGCCAGGCCCCACACGAGCCACGACACTCCGGTGGCCGGTCCGTAGAGCGACCACCCCAGGCCGAGCAGGACGGCACCAGCGAGCACGTGCCAGAGAATGAATGTCTTGTGGAGGGCGAGGATCGCCGGATCGCGGGCGAGGTCCGGCGCCCAGCGGCTCACGTGGGCTGCCAACTCGGCGGCCGTGTGCTTGCGAAACAGCCAGGTCATGTGAGCCCACCAGCCACCTTCGCGGGGCGTGTGCGGATCTCCCTCCTGATCGCTGAAGGCGTGATGCTTGCGGTGGTTCGCCACCCAGTCGATCGCTGACCCCTCGCCGGAGATGCCCCCCAGGAACGCGAAGAACACCTTCACGGGCCGCCATGTGGAAAAACTGCCATGCGTGAGCAGCCGATGGTAGCCCAGGCAGACGCCGAGACTGCCGGAGATGTAGTACAGCGCCAGGCAGATTGCGAGCCCCGACCAGGTGAAGCAAAAGGGTGCGGCCAGTGCCGCCAGATGAATTCCACCGATCCAGATGGCGACGGGCCAGTCGATGTCGGCCCAGCCGCTGCCCGCGTGGGCTCGTCCGTCGCGCCGCGGCTCTTTCTCATGCCTCTGCAACGGAGCAGCCGCGCTGACGTCGGGGCCGGCGTCGGAATCGAGCAGATCGCACGGCATGGGCACGGTTGCCATGAGGTTCCTCTCCTGAAGGCCGGAACGTCGCGAACATCGGACGCTCATGTCGATACTCTGACGTTTTTCGGCAAATCTGCCAGCCTCCACCCGTCAGCAACCGGTCTCACCTGTGTCAAGAATGCGTCAAAAGCTGCCGGCATCGGGAAGCACGGACATCAGCCAGACGCTCGTCGGCGTGGCCGGCACCGCCGGCCGGCCGTCCGGCGAGAAAAACCAGGCGAGCCTCGTCATGGGCACGGCAGCCACGGGTTCGTCGAGGATGCTCAACCCCTGGACCGCGAGGATCGCCTGCTCGCCCCCCTCGGCTGAGCGCATGCGCAGGCCAGCGTCGTCGATCACGAGCCGGCAAGCGAGCCGGTCGAACCGCCGCACCGAATCACCACCGATCGAGCGATAGGCCGGCCCTGGACGGCACCCGAAGCTGCTGACGAGGCCGTCGAGCACCCGCTGAGGGAGCGTCCCTGCCGACGCGGACACGAGCATGTCGCAGGCGACGAGTCGGCCGGCGGCAAATCGCAGGCTGTTGACGGTGATCATCGCCTCTCCTTGGACCGCCCCGCCACCTGCGGCCAGCACACTGCCGAGCGCGGCATGCTCGACCGTGCCCGCCGCGGTGCCCGACCACCCTTCCGCATTCGACACGGCATCGATACGGCCGCTCACAAGCGCCTGGTCACCGGCCATGTCGGCCCATCCGGAAAAGCCGGGCACGAGCGCCGCGAGGATCGCCAGCGGAACCGCCTCTGCGACAGTGCCCTCGACGGCGAGTCCCTCGGGGCCCACCCGCACCCTCGCTTCGTCGGCCGAGGAGGGCTCACGACGACAGCGCACGGCGCGGTGATCATCGACGGCCACACACTCGACGTGCCATCCGTCCGATGCGGCGTCGTGCACGCCAGCCACGGGCAGCCAGGCCACGTTGCCGACGTCGACGACCCATGCATCAGGAAATCGTGTCGGCCGCAGCAGCCATTCGCCGGCGATGCCAGCCAGCGTGCGCACCGCCTCCGGCGAACACTCGAGCCGGGGCACCCGCACGCGCACCTCACCGACCGCCCGCTCCACCTCGACGTGCGGCACGCGCACCGCGTCGTCATCGGCCGCGGCGCCGAGAGTCACGTGCGTGAGCCGGAGCACACCCGGGCGGGGATGGCCAACCGCACGCACCGCGACCGGCAGGCCGAGATGCACCGCCGACGCCCGCGCGACGGCATCCACGTGGCCGCTCGAGTGCCACCACCACGCGATCGTCGCGAGCGCGGCGCAGGGCACCACACCCGCCAGCACGAACAGCGTGCGCACGGTACGTCTCCGGTCCGCGGACTGCTCGATGAACATCCTTGTTCACCTCCGGATTTCCAGGCTCCGCGTCAGCGGGCCCGGGCGAGATCGTGATACAGCCGAACCCGTGCCTGCATCTCTTCAACGCTGTCGCCACCGAACTTGTCGACGACCGCCGCCGCCACCTCGAAGGCCACCACGTTTTCCACGATCACACTGGCCGCGCTCACCGCACACACGTCGCTGCGCTCGTAGGCCGCCTCTTCCGGCTGCTTCGTCCGCAGGTTCACCGACCCAAGCGGCTTCCGCAACGTGCTGATCGGCTTCATGGCGGCCCGGATCACGAGCGGCTGGCCGTTGGTCATCCCGGCCTCGAGGCCGCCGGCATTGTTCGTGGGCCGCGTGAATCCGAGCGTGGGGCCGGCGCGGTCTTCCGCCGAGTAGTGGATCGCGTCGTGCACCTGCGAGCCGCGGCGACGGGCCGCCTCGAACCCCAGGCCGATCTCCACGCCCTTGATCGCCTGCACCGCCATCACCGCCTGGGCGAGCCGGCCGTCGAGCTTCCGATCCCACTGCGCGTGCGTGCCGAGGCCGATCGGCAGACCATCGACCCGCACTTCGACCACGCCACCGAGCGTGTCGCCCTCCTTGCCGACGCGGTCGATCAGCGCCGTCACCTCGGCATCACGTTCGGGATGGAGTGAATAGATGGCACTCGTGTCGCGGAGCGCGCGCAGTTCGTCGAGCGTGCCCGAACGATCGCCGAGCCGCACGTCACCCAGCTCCGTCACCCAGCCGGCGACGTCGATACCGAAGACCGCGAGGAGCTGTCGGGCGAGGCCGCCCGCCGCCACCCGGGCGGCTGTTTCACGGGCACTCGCCCGCTCCAGCACGGCCCGCACCCCGCCGAGGTGCTTGATCGCCCCCGGCAGGTCGGCGTGGCCAGGCCTGGGCCGATCGACATCGTCGAGTTTTTCGAGCTTCGCGTCTTTGTTGACCACCTGCAACGCAAGCGGGCTGCCGAGCGTGACACCCCGCCACAGCCCCGACAAAAACGTGACGGCGTCCGTCTCGATCCGCTGCCTGCCGCCGCGGCCATAGCCTCCCTGACGGCGCACGAGCTCGGCATCGATCTTCGCCACATCGACTGCCAGTCCGGCGGGAAAGCCGTCGACGAGGGCGACAAGGGCCGGGCCGTGTGATTCTCCGGCGGTCCAGTAACGCAGCATGGAATGAGCGAGAGGGGGAAGACAAGCGGATGACGGGCGGAACGCCCCGATTCTAGTTCGAAAAAACCCGCTCCCCTAGGCCACTTCCTCTCGGCCGCCTCACGGGGTTTTTCCGGTCAGGAGCCGGCAGGCCTCGAAATACTTCTCCCGCGTCTTCGCCACCACCTCGGCGGGCAGGGCAGGGGGCGGGCTGGCCTTGTCCCAGCCGCTCCGCTCGAGCCAATCGCGCACGAACTGCTTGTCGAACGAGTCGGGCACGCGGCCGGGTGCGATCGCCGCGGCGGGCCAAAATCGCGAACTGTCGGGCGTCAGCACCTCGTCCACGAGCAGGAGCTCGCCATCGGCCGTGCGGCCCCACTCGAACTTCGTGTCGGCCAGCACGATCCCCCGCGTCGCCGCATGTTCTGCGCCCCGCGTGTAGACATCGAGACTGCGGGCGCGGAGCGTCGCTGCCAGCTCGGCGCTGATGGCTGCCGCCATCACGTCGAAGCTCACGTTTTCATCGTGGCCGCTCGCGGCCTTCGTGGCGGGCGTGAAGATCGGCTCCGGCAGCCGGCTGCCGGCCGTCAGGCCGGCGGGCAGCGGCACGCCGCACACGGTGCCGCTCCGGCGATATTCGGCAAGCCCCGATCCTGCGAGCCAGCCGCGCACCACGCACTCGAACGGGATCACCTCGGCCTGCCGCACGAGCATCGACCGGCCGCGGAGCGGGCCGCGATCGACGCTCGCCGGGAGCCCCATCGCATCGACGTCGGTGGTGAGCAGATGGTGGGCCACCGGACGCGGCCCACGGGCGAGCCAGTCGAACCAAAACGCCGAGATCGCCGTCAACACCTGCCCTTTGCCGGGAATCGGCGTCGGCAGGATCCAGTCAAACGCGCTGATCCGATCGGTGCTCACGATGAGCATCGTGTCGGCGAGTCGATAGCAGTCGCGGACCTTGCCGCGATAGAGCGTACCGATGCCCAGATTCGTTTCGACGACGGCGTCTTGCATGCAGCGTGTTGTACGCGGTCGCGCACTCGATAACCACCCGCAATCGGAGCCAGCGAAGTGCGCCGGCTCGGGGTTACCCCGTACCGTCTCACCGGACGTTCGCCTCCGCCCTCCAGGCTCCGGCTCACTCGGATTTGCCTGCGCTCCGGCATCCTGCCTGCGCTGGTCAAATACGCCGTCTCGACGGCAGGGGCAACCCCTCGCCTCCCCAACTCGTAGGCGCCTCAGCAATCCCACGAACCCCGAACTCTCAACACGACCGAATCGAGGAGGCTGCGGGCCACCCGTGTCCCTTGAGCCGGCGTCTGTGACCAGCGGAGCCATGGATGGCGCAGCGCAGGCACATCCGAGTAAACGGAGCCCAGGATGGGCGCAGTGAACGTCCGGCGAGGGGGATCGGGTGGCCCGCAGCCGGCGCACTTCTCCGGCTCCGTGTGCGAGTCGTTATGCGCTGCTCTGCGATTCAGCAGAAATCGCGGGACATGCGGGGCAGGGCGGTGGCGGGAGAGGTTTCGGGGCGGAGGGTGGCGGCCGATTCGAGCCGCGTGCTCACCACGTGCACCACTGCGCCGCGCCGCTGGATCCGGCCGTGCACCACGAGCACAGCGGCGCGGCGGGCGGCGAGGTCGGCTGCCTCCCACACGCGCGGATGGACGACGATGTTGGCAGCGCCGGTTTCGTCTTCGATCGTGAGAAAAATCATCCCCTTCGCGGTCGCGGGCCGCTGCCGCGTGAGCACGATGCCAGCCACGGCCACACGGCGGCCCTCTGGCAGCCCGGCCACCTCGGCAGTGGTCGCCACGCTGCGAGCGGCGAGCCAGTCGCGGTCGAACTGCAGCGGATGGCCGGCGAGCGACAGGCCGGCGGTGCGGTAGTCGGCCACCACCTCTTCCTCGGGTGCGAGCACTGGCAGCAGGTCGCCGTCGCTTTCGTCATCGTCGTCGTCGAGCTCTGCGAAGAGCGGCCGGGCTGCCGGCCGCTCCAGCCACTGCATCGCCTCCCACACCGCCCGCCGCCGATCGAGGCCGAGCGAGGCGAGCGCCCCCGCCCGAGCCAGATGCAACAGCGCGTCGCGATCGAGCCCGGCGCGGCGGGCGAGCTCGCGTGGCAGCCGGAAGGCCCCCTCGCGACGGGCCGCTTCGATCCTCGAGGCCACCGCCTCGCTCAGGCCATACACCTGCTCGAGGCCCAGCCGAATCGCCGGCTGTCTCTCATGGCCGGCTTTCAGCCGGCCTTCGAGCGTGGCATGCCAGCAGCTCGAGTTGACGTCGGCCGGCAACACTCTCACGCCATGCGCCTTGGCATCACGCACAAGCTGGGCAGGGGCGTAGAACCCCATCGGCTGGCTGCCCAGGAGCGCGGCAGTGAAGGCGGCCGGATGATGGCACTTGAGCCAGGCCGACACATAGACGAGCAAGGCAAAACTTGCGGCATGGGATTCGGGAAAGCCGTATTCGCCGAAGCCCCGAATCTGCCCGAACACCTGCTCGGCGAACTGCTGCGACAGGCCCCGCGCGAGCATGCCATTGATGAGCTTCTGCCGAAACTCCTCGATCAGCCCCGGCCGTCGCCAGGCCCCCATCGCCCGCCGCAATTGATCGGCCTCGCCCGGCGTGAAGCCGGCCGCCACCACCGCCAGCCGCATCGCCTGCTCCTGAAAGAGCGGCACGCCGAGCGTCTTCTCGAGCACCTCGCGGATCGCGTCGTTGGGATAGATGACGGGGTCTTCGCCCGCCCGCCGGCGCAGATAGGGATGCACCATGTCGCCCTGGATCGGCCCCGGCCGCACGATCGCCACCTCGATCACGAGGTCGTAGAAGCACCGCGGCTTGAGCCGGGGCAGCATGCTCATCTGCGCCCGACTCTCGATCTGAAACACGCCCACCGTATCGGCGCGGGAGATCATCTCGTAAACGGCCGGGTCTTCCGCCGGCACCGTCGCCAGCGTGAGTTGCGGCCCCCCGGCCTCGGCCACGAGGTCGAACGCCCGGTGGATCGCCGACAGCATGCCGAGGGCGAGGCAATCGACTTTCAGAATGCCCAGTTCGTCGAGGTCGTTCTTGTCCCATTGCACGATCGTGCGGCCTTCCATCGTGGCCGGCTGGATCGGCACGAGGTCACACAGTTCGCCCCGGGTCATCACCATGCCCCCCACGTGCTGCCCGAGGTGGCGGGGAAAGCCGATGACCTGGCCGACGAGCGCCGTGAGATGCGTGCACGCGGGGCTCGTCGGGTCGAGCCCCGCCTCGGCCAGCCGCGTCGGCAGGTCTTCCACCCCATCCCCCACATCGATCGCTTCAGCGAGGTGATCGACCCGATCGAGCGAAAAACCCAGCGCTTTGGCGACGTCGCGGACGGCCGAACGCAGGCGATACGAGATCACCTCGGCAGTCATCGCCGCACGGGTGCGACCGTAGGTGCTGTAGATGTATTGGATCACCTCTTCGCGGCGGTCGTGCTCGAAATCGATGTCGATGTCGGGGGCCTCGCGCCGCTCACGGCTCACAAACCGCTCGAACAGCACGTTCATGCGCGCCGGATCGACCGACGTGATGCCCAGGCAATAGCAGACTGCCGAATTGGCCGCCGACCCCCGGCCCTGGCACAGAATGCCGCGGCGGCGGGCGAACCGCACGATGTCGAACACGGTGAGGAAGTAGGCCTCATAGCCGAGCTCGGCGACGAGCGCGAGCTCATGGGCCACGAGCTCGCGAACCTTCTCGGGAATCCCGTCGGGATAGCGCTGTGCGGCTCCCTTCCAGGCAAGGTGGGCCAGATGCTCCCGAGCCGAGCGGCCGGCCGGCACGTTTGCCTCGGGGTATTCATACTGCAGTTCGTCGAGCGAGAACGTGCACCGCCCAGCGATCTCGACGGTGCGTTCGAGGGCTCCGGGCAGGGCGCGAAACCGCTCGGCGATTCGCCGGCGTTCGTGCAGATGCCGCTCGCCATTCGTGAGGAGCTCGCCGCGAATCGCATCCACCGTGCCTCCGAGCCGCACGGCCGTGAGCACGTCGGCCAGCGCCAGCCGGGCCCGCTCGTGATAGCGCACGTCGCCGGCCGCCGCCACGGGCACGCCAGCCAGCTGAGCCAGGCGGGCGAACTCCCGCAGGCGATCGTCGTCGTCGCCCTCGAGCGCCACCTCGGCGAGCGCCCAGAGCCGGTCGTCGAACACGCTCCGCCAGTGGGCGAGGTGCTCGAGCGGCTCCGCGAGCATCGCCAACGGCATGCCTGCCAAGAGGCCGCCCGCATGAGCCGCGATGTCGTCGAAGGTGAGCACACACCGCCCCTCCGGGCCCTCGCCACCTTCCTCTGCAGCCCGCGCAGAGCCGCGGGTGAGCAGCCGGCAGAGATTCGCATAGCCCGTCCGGTCGGCGGCCCAGACGACGAGCGGCGCCGCATCGCAGGGCTCGAGATGCGCCCCGACGATGAGCTTCAGCCCCGCCTGCTTCGCGGCACCGTGCGCCCGCACGATACCGCTGAGGGTGCCACGGTCGGTGATTGCCAGGGCGTCGTAGCCGAGGGCTGCGGCTGTCTGCACGAGCTCGTCCGGATGCGATGCTCCGCGCAGAAACGAAAAATTGCTCGTGCAATGAAGCTCGGTATAACGCGGTTCCATCCGATCACCCCCTGTTCCAGCCATCGCTTCCTCCTCTTCGGGCCCACACGTCAGGCAAACACGCCATGCAGAAACCAGCCCCCATCTTTCAGCCGCCGAAAGATCCAAAACCGCCCCCCCGTCTGCGTCTCGACCACGTAGTAGTCGCGCCGCACGATCGGCCCGCGCCACCAGGCTGTCTCGATTCGTTCCGGCCCGTGGGCCGCGGCCACATCGTGCACCTGGCCACCGTGCCGAAACCGTACGGGTGGCCGGCCGGCATCCGTCGCGGCGGATACCACCGCCACCACGTCGAGCACCACGGGCCGCGGGAAGAGCCAGCTCGGCCGGCGCTCCGCCGGCGCGGCAAGCCGCGTTTGTGTCGCCGACGCACGGGATGCTCCGCCAGCCGGCGGCATGCCCATCCACGCATGCTCGGGCTGTGCGTCGCGCACGAGATGGGGCTCGACCACCGCCTTCGCGCCGAGTCGGCCGGCGAGCCGGTCGAACAACATTCCCACTTCCGCCGCCGCCGACTCGCTCGCACCAGAGCTCGCACCAGAAAAGAGCGTGCGCTGCCGGCAGAGCGCCGGGGCGGCCGCCACCACCTCCACGGCGATCCCTTCGATCTCTCGTGGCATGCGCACGCGAGCCATGCGCAGCCGCACGAGCTCGACCACGTGCCGCACGGCGACCGTCGGACGGTAGAGCCCGACGTCGATCACGACGGGAGGGCAGGTTCCCCGGTCACCGACGCCCGCATACGGCTCGAACCGTACCTGGAGCGCGGTGATCCCTTGCCCGCGGGCCATGAGCTCCGCCATGCACTGCCCGACGAGACGCTCGAGCACGGCCGCGATCGAATCCGCATCCATCTCCCGGAGCGACACCGGGACGTCACAGGCATGCGCCGCCTGCGGCAAGGCTTCCCCGAACGTGGGCATGAGCGGCTCGGCCCGGCTGCCGGTGAACTGCGACAGCCTGATCGCAAGCGTCGGCGGGAACCGCGCAGCGAGGCTGTTGCGCGACAGCTTGAGCACGCCACCGATCGAATCGATGCCCACCTCACCGAGGATGGTGAGCACATCTGCCTCGAGGCGGAGCGCCGCCGCAGGCAGCGCCGCCAAGGCCGTGGCCTGCTCACCGGGCGACACGACGACGAACCGGCGCCGACGATGAAACGGCGGGGCATGGGGCTGGCCGAGCCGCTCGGCATGGTGGGCGGCTGCCCACGACGCCCCCGGCGTGTCGGCGATGGCCACACGGGCATGGATGCCATGCGCAGCGAGTGTCCATGCGGCCGTGCGCACGAGTGACGCTTCGCCACCGAAGAAGCCTGCCGTGCCCGTGACGTCGAGATGGATGCATTCGGGCCGCTCGGCGTCTTCGAGGGCCACGATCGGAGCGAATCGTCGACACTGCCGCGCCAGGCGCTCGAGCGCCGCCCGATCGGCGGCCGGATCGTCGGAATCGACTTCGGCCATGTGGCAGGCACGCGACCCATGCGCGAGCGCGAGCACGGCCATCCCCTCGGCCAGAGACATGCCCGGCGGAATGCGCGGCGCCGATGAACGCCTGCTGCGAGGCGATTCCAGCCGCGGTGGCAGCGCCCAGGCCCACGACACGATCGTCATCACCCCGCGGCGCTCTCGGCGGCAGACGAATACCGGCACCGCGCGCAGCTCTGGCCGCTCGCCGAGCCGACGTTGCACGGGCCACCGCGGCAGCCAGATCGTCATGATGCGCGGCATGCGACCCGCTCCCGTTCGTGAACACGCGGTGCGGCTGCCTCGGGCGGGAGAATCGCCTCACCGCCACATGCCAGATCGAGGCCAATCTCGACCGACCGTTCCTGCAACTGCGCCTCGCCCGCCCACGGCCCGCCTGCAAGCGCGAGCCGCAGACGGCGCGCGGCCAGGCTCCCTCCCGGCCGCGCCGTCACGACGATGCGCGCCTCCGCCCAGCTCGGCTCACGCTGGGCCGCGAGTGGCCGCATGAACATGCCCACCGCAAGGCTCGCTCGCGCCGCCAACTGCCACCGCCGCATGGCCGTGGAGTGGATGCGGGCTGGCCATGCCACGACGGCCGCCACGCCGCGGCAGCGGAGCGCCTGATCGATCGCCCACACCTCGTCGGCATCGTGGGCCGGCCGCGCCACGACGAGCCGGGGGGCAGGCCGCCCGGCAACCCGCGCCCGCTCAAACCAGCCCAGCACCGCCGGTGGATAAAACCGCCCCGTACGATCGACAACGACGATGGTGGACGGCATGTCACCGGCACGATCCGCCTCCCCGGCCAGCCGGCACGCCACCGCGCAGGCGAGCGCGGCCGCGCCCGACGCCTCACCGCCCGAGAGCCACTCGACGAGGCTGCCGCGCCGGACGCCACCGGCCGGCAGGAGCCGATCGAGCGGCGCGAAGCCGGTCGGCACCACGTCGCCCCGGTGCCAGCCGGCCGAAAAACCGACGAAATCGCCCGCCTGCACCATCGTTTCGAGCAGCCCACCCGTCACCACGGCCACGCCTCCATACTGGTTGTATACGTGCGTACACTATACGATCGGCAGCCCGGCCGTCAAGCAGGAGGCGCACCCCGGGCGCCGGCCTATGCTTCTCACATGCCCCACGCCCTCCGGCCCCTGTTGCTCGCCGTCATCGCGGTGTCTTCTGCGCTCGCTGCAGAGCCGGGGCTTCCCCCGTCGCTCGACGCCTTCGCACGCGAACTCTCACCCCTCGTGGCCGAGAGGCTGGGAATCACACCCAAGCACTACAGGCAGCTCGAACCGTCGCTCTTCCACCTGGCCTGCGAGCACGCCGACCAGCTGGCATCGCGAACCCGCGACGAGCAGGCCGACCTGCTCACGACACTCGCCCGGTTCATCGACGAACAGCGCACCGCCGCGGCCGACGTTCCAGTCATCACTGCCGACCGCCCACTGATCGGCCTGCTCGACCCCGACCGGGGCCTCGACCCCAAGGAGATCACGGCACTTGCCACGGCCTACGGCACGACGGCCACGATCTTCAAGAAGGACGAACCCGGCGAGACGATCAGATCGGTCGCGGCCGACTTTCTCACTGCCGTATCGGGCGCGGCCGCCTCGATGAACCCGACGACGATCGTCGTGCTCGGCCACGGCCTGCCGACGCAGATCCAGAGCTACGCGATCCCAGTCGAGCGGCTCGCCGCGGCCCTGCTCGACGGCGCGGCCAGCCGCCGTGGCGCCAGGCCCGGCGTCGACCTCGGCCACCTCGTCCTCGTATTCGACGACTGCTACAGCGCCGACTTCTCGCTCAATCTCGCCGCCGCGCTCAAACGGGGCAGCAGTGAACGGCGGCTCCCCCTCGTGTCGCTCCCCTACCTGATCGCCGGTACGAATCGCGACTGCGTCGGCCACGCCGACTTCGGCGAAAAGTTCGTCCCCCACTTCTGGCGCGACGTGATCGAGCTCTTTTACGTCCGCCGGCCGCGGCCGGCCCGGATCACGCTCCGCGACTTCTTCGAGAAGGTCGACAACATGATGTACGGCTACGGCCGCGCGACCGCCGTCGACCGCGACGGCACGGTCACCTACCGCCTCGTCGATCACGAACTCTGCCAGGATCCGGTCGTCTTCGTACCGCTCGACGATGCCGACCTCACCCGCCTCCGCGAGATCCTCGGCCTCCCCACCGACACGCCGCTGCCCCGCATCCTCGATATCGGGTGATTCTCACGTCAAAGCGTCAACGTGCGTGCACCGGCTTGGGCGCGTCACCGGTCGCCCGGCAGGACAAGCGCCGGGGAGACTCGCAAGATCAGTCGGTAGAGGGCCGGCAGAATGAAGAGCGTGAACAGCGTGCTCGTGATCACGCCGCCGATCACCACCGTGGCCAACGGCCGCTGCACCTCGGCGCCCGTGCCCTCGGAAATGGCCATCGGGATGAAGCCGAGGCTCGCCACGAGGGCCGTCATGATGATCGTCCGCAGGCACGACGTCGACGTCTCCTCGATCGCCACGTCGCGGGCGGTGCCACGGGCGAGCCGCTCGCGGAGAGCGCTTGCCACCACCATGCCCGAGAGCACCGAGACGCCCGAGAGCGTGATGAACCCCACGGCGGCCGAGATCGAGAGCGGCATCTCGCGGAAGGCGAGCGCCCAGATGCCGCCCACGCAGGCGAACGGCACGCTGATGAAGAGCAGGAGCGTGTCGGCCACGTTGCGGTAGGTCAGATACAAAAGCGCGATGATGAGCAGGAGTGCCAGCGGCACGACGATCGTGAGCCGCTTCTGGGCCCGCTGCATGTTCTCGAACTGCCCGCCCCACTCCAGCCGGAATTTCCCGGCCGGAAGCTCGACGCGGTCGGCAATCTGGGCCTGGGCGTCGGCCACGAAGCCACCCACGTCACGACCGCGCACGTTGCACTGCACGACGGCCCGCCGCTCGCTCCACTCACGGGTCACGAACTTGGGGCCGAGAATCGTCTCGATCGAGGCGATTCGCTCGAGTGGCACGGTTTCACCGGCCGGGCCACGCACGGGGATGTCGGCGATGGCGGCTGGTCCGCTCCGCAGGCTGTCGGGAAGCCGCACCACGATCGGAAACCGCAGTTGCCCTTCCACGATCTGGCCCACCGCCTTGCCGCCCACACTCTCCACGATGTCGAGCACGGCCTCCGCCGATATGCCATAGCGGGCGATCTCGTCCTGCTTGACGGCGATCTTCAGGATGGGCTGCCCAGCCACCTGCTCGGTGGCCACGTCGGCCCCGCCGGGCACGCTCCGCAAGACAGCAGCGACTTCATTGGCCTTGGTCACGAGCGCGTCGAGATCCGTGCCGAACACCTTCACGGCGATGTCGGCCCGCACGCCCGAGACCATCTCGTTGATCCTCTGCTCGATCGGCTGGGTAAACCAGATGATCTGCCCCGGAATGCCTTCCACGACCTTGTTCATCACCTCCACCAGCGCCGCCTGAGTGCGGGCCCGCTTCCATTCCGAGCGAGGCTTGAGCGCGATGAACATGTCGGTGGCCTCGATGGCTCCGGCGTCGGTGGCCACCTCGGGCGTGCCCGTACGGCTCCACACGTGGGCGATCTCCGCCGGAAACTCCTCGAGCAAGGCCTTCTCGATCCGCATGTTCATGCGGCACGACTCCTCGATGCTCGTGCCGGGCGCCCGAATGATGCCGAGCACGATGTCGCCCTCGGAGAGCTTCGGCACGAACTCCGTGCCGAGCGACGCCGCCCGCAGCACCGTGATGCCGAGGATCACGACTGCCGCCAAGGCGAGCGTGCCCCGGGCTGCGAGGCAGCCGCGGAGCAGCGGGCGGTAGATGGCCCGCAACGCCTTCACGAGCAACACGTCGTGCGTGTCCATCCGGCGCGGCAGGAAGATGCTCGAGAGCACCGGCACGACCGTGAGCGAGAGCACGAGCGAGCCGATCAGGATGAACACGACCGTAAGGGCCATCGGCCGAAACATTTTTCCTTCGACGCCCTCGAGCGTGAGGATCGGGATGTAGACGATCATGATGATCAGCTGCCCGAAGCAGGCGGGCTTCTTGACCGCGTTGGTGGCCTCCTGCACGAGTTTCAGCCGCGCGGCTCCCGTGGCCCCGGGATGGTGGCCGATCTTCTCGAGGATGCTCTCGATGACCACGACCGACGAATCGACGACGATGCCGAAGTCGATGGCGCCCAGCGAGAGCAGGCTGGCCGCGATGCCCGCCTGCCACATGCCGATGAAGCCGCACATCATGGAGAGCGGGATCGCCGTCGCCGCCACGAGCCCGGCCCGCAGGTTGCCGAGCAAGACGTACAGGATCACCACCACGAGAAATCCGCCTTCGAGGAGGTTTTGCCGCACGGTGGCGATCACCCGGTCGATGAGCTGCGTGCGGTCGTAAACTACCTTCGCCTCCACGCCGTCGGGCAGCGTGTCGAGGAGCTTCTCGAAGCGGTCGCGAAGGCGGGTCGTCACGGCATAGCTGTTCTCGCCCATGAGCATGAAGCCCAGGCCGAGCACCACCTCCCCCTCGCCGCCATACGTGACGGCGCCTTTGCGAATCTCATGGCCGATCACCACCTCGCCGACGTCGCGGATTCGGATCGGCACCCCGTTGCTCGAGGCGATCACGATCCGCTGGATCTGCTCGATGTCGACGGTGCGGCCCACCCCATACACGAGCACGGCGTCGCCCGAGCGGTCGATCGAGCCACCACCGACGTTGAAGTTGTTGCGCGGCACGGCCTCCACGACCTGGTCGAATGAGAGGTCGTATTTCCGAAGCAGGGCGGGATCGACCCGAATCTGATACTGCTTGTTGAGCCCGCCCCAGGCGTTCACCTCCGCCACGCCGGGCACGCTGCGAAGCGCCGGTTTGAGCGTCCACTCCTGGAGCGTCTTTACGTCGGTGAGGCTCATCCCGCGCGGCACGAGCAGGTAGTGAAAGACCTCGCCGAGGCCGGTCGACACGGGCCCCATCTCCGGCCGCTCCACGCCGGGCGGCACCGACACGGTGCCGAGCCGCTCATTGATGAGCTGCCGGGCGAAGTAGATGTCGGTGCCGTCTTTGAAGGTGACGATCACCACCGACAGGCCGAACATACTCGCACTGCGCAGGCCCTCGAGCCCCGGCATGCCTCCCATCGCCAGCTCGACCGGAAACGTGATCTGCCGTTCGATCTCCTCCGCCACCATTCCCGGCGCCACGGTGTTGATCTGCACCTGCACTGGCGTCGTGTCGGGAAAGGCATCGACCACGAGCCGGTTCACGGCCACCCAGCCCACGAGACACACGACCGCCGCACCCGCGAGAACCGCGATCCGATGCGAGAGCGACCAGGCGATGATTTTTTCAAGCATGAGCGATGTCCCACCTCAAACGGGGAGGCGAGGATGTACAGGGAGGTGAGGGGCTGCCCGTGCCCCGTGAGCCGGCGTATTTGACCAGCGAAGCCATGGATGGCGCAGCGCAGGCAAATCCGAGTGAGCGAAAGCCAGGATGGCTGAAGCGAACGTCCGGCGATGGGGCATGGGCAGTCCCGAGCCGGATTGGGCGAGTGAGGCACGACAGGCTGAAGCCTGTCCTACTTGACGGGCCAGGCCCGGAGGGCCGGGTAGGCACCAGTCGACGGAGGTCGGCCAAGGGAAGGTCGGCACGATGCCGAGCCTTCCCGTGAAGACAGCATGACAGGCTGAAGCCTGTCCTACGGGCGGGGTGGCGATCACAGCTCGCCGCGCTCCATGCGCTCGAGCAGGATCTGGCTCTTCAGCACGTGGCTTCCCGCGGCGACGACGTGCGTGAGCGGCTGGCCATCGGCGGCGTCGATGATCTCCACGAAGTCGCCCTCCTGCACACCGGGCTGTACGGGCCGGGCCATGAACGCGGCCTCGCCGCTCGGCACGAACACCACCCACCGGCTGCCGTCCCACTGCACGCTCTGCCGCGGCACCACCACGGCCGTGCCGCGACGGTCGACCTCGATCCGGCCGGCACCGTACGTATTGGCACGGAGCCCGCGGGTGGCCGCGAGCGGCTCGGCGTCGTTCTGAACCTCGGCCCGGACCTGCAGCGTGCGGGTCTCTTCATTCACCTCCGTACTGATCCAGGTGATCGTGCTCGCGTATTCCTCGCTCGAGCCGTCCGGGCGGAACTTCACCCGCTGCCCGATGGCCACCTTCCCGGCGTCCTCCTTGCTGACGTTCAGCACGAGGAGCATCGTGGACACGTCGGCGACCTCGAAGATCGGCTTGGCGGCCTCGATCACCTCGCCGATCACCGCCTCGCGCCCCACGACGATCCCGTCGAAGGGGGAGTACAGCGGGAGCAGATTCGACGTCAGGCGATCCCCCGGCAGGGCGGCGGTGAACGTGGGCGGCAGCCCGAGCGTCCGAATCTTCGCCGCCCGGGCATCGTCGTCGAGCTGTTCGAAGTCGGCGATCGAGATGTCGAAGCCAAGATTCACGAGCGACTGCTCGGAGTTGACGAGATGGTTGCGGGCTTCGCGGAGCGCGGCCCGCGCCTCGCGCAATTGCCGCCCCATCACCGCA
The DNA here is from genome assembly GCA_945861585.1 of Planctomicrobium piriforme. Classification (GTDB taxonomy): domain Bacteria; phylum Planctomycetota; class Planctomycetia; order Pirellulales; family UBA1268; genus RGVT01. Next base: position 14,884 of record CAMAVC010000007.1, on the reverse strand, counting down.
CTCTTGACCTCTTCCAGAATGGTGAGCTGCTCGCGCCGGGACTCGTGCACGACGAGGGCATTGAGAAACTCGGCCTTCAGCTGCCCGACGTCCTGGCTGTCGATCACGAGCAACACATCGCCTCGATGGACGTGGTCGCCGAGCCGCTTCTCCACCCGCCAGATGCTGCCCGGCACCCTCGTCGAAAGCTGTGCGATCCGCCGCTCGTCGTACGCGACCACACCGTTGACGACGAGCTCGCTCACCATCGGCCGCTGCTCGACCGACTGCACCTCGATGCCGGTGCGATCGAGCGCCTCCTGGGAGCGAAACTGGACCGTGCCGTCCGCCGTGGTAGCCGCGGAACCCGCCGCCTCCGCATCAGGCGGCGCGCCATGGCCTGCGGCTGGGTCGTGATGCCCGCCCGAGTGCCCTCCCAAGCCGAATGACCAGTGTGTCGCGTGGCCAAACCAGCCCACGGCCACCAGACACGCCGTCGTAAAGATGGACAGCGCCCAACTCGCAGCCGACGCGGCGACATTCGCCCACGACACACGAGGTCGCGAAACCCTGGAACGTTGATGCATCGACGAACTCCTCAACGAGGCCTGCCGCCGCCAGCGGTAGGTCCGGTGGAATTGGTCGCCGACGTCCAGAATCGCCGGCGGGGTGGGTGGGAGGCCTTGCGGCCCTTCCCTTAGTATGGTCGGTCCGCGAAAACTGTCTAGTCAAATTTTATAGCGGTCGCGGGCGACGTCGGGCTTCACGCCTTCGGGCGTGTCGTCGCTCGCGATGTCGAACCACTCGGGCTTGAACGTGATCCGGGGCTGCGTGTCGGGGTTTGCCAGGGCCACGTTGCTCACGAGCGCGATCACGGCGTCGGCGATCGCCACTTCCGGCTTGCACCGCGGCTGATTCTCAGGCGAAGGGTTGCGGATGCACCAGGCCCAGTGCTCCATCTCCTCAGTGTAGCCGCGGGAGGGTGGGGCCCCGTCGCTGCCCGGCTTGCCGGCCACCGCCCCGCCACCACCGCCGCTTTCGGTGGTATCGAGCGTGGGAGTGCCATCCTTCGCCTTGGCCACGGTCACGCGGGTGTCCTTCGCGCCGCCCTTGTAGAGCATCACTTCCTGCTCGCGCTCGAGCACGAGCGTGCCCTTCGTGCCCATCACGACCTCGCCGTAGTCGCCGAAGCCGTTGCCGTTGATCGAGGAGTAGGTGACCACGATCTTCTTGTTTTTGTCTTCGTCGTAGCCCGGGGCGGGGTACTCATACATGCAGTACACGTGGTCGTCGATCTCGCGGTCGGCCGGGAAGATGCTCCGGTTGCCGACGGCCGTCACCGTGAGCGGCTTCACCTTCTTGCCGGGGCCGTGCATCGCCGACACGAAGATCCCGGCCGCGTCGAGCTGATGGCTGCCGAGCTCGGCCATCAGGCCGCCGCCCGTGCGGTTCCAGAGCCGCCAGCGGATCAATTCTTGCAGGGGCGTCCGCGTGGAGCCGTCGGCGAGCGTCATCGACGTGTAGCCGTACTTCGCCGCATCCACCACTTTGTCTTCGATCTGAGCCTCGATCTGGGCGATCCGCTTCGTGAGGGCGTCGATGTCGGAAGGCTTGGCGGTGGCCAGATCCTTCTTCCAGCCGGCGAGCTTCTTGGCGAACGACTCGTCGTCGGGCATCGGCGGCTTCCAGGAATCGTTGCCCGGCAGATTGCCACGATGCCACTGGGCCCGGATCGAATGGAGGTCGCCGAGAAGCTTGGCCGTGCCGATGGTGTGCACGGCATTGTCATAGAGGATGCTGTAGTGCCGCTGATGACCGGTGGCGAGAATCTTCCCCGTCTCGCGGGCGACGCGGCCCATCTCCTTGCACTCGTGGATGCTGTGCCCCATGAGCTTTTCGGTGAGCACGTGCTTCCCGGCCCGCATCGCCTTGATCGCGGCCTCGGCGTGCAGATGCAGGGGCAGGGCGATGACCACCGCCTCGACGTTCTTGTCGGCGAGCAGTTCTTCGTAGGCCCCGTAGACCTTCACCTTCTTGCGGGCCTCGTCTTCGGTGGCCCACTTGTACTTCGCCATCAGGCCCGGCCGCGCGGTGTTGGCACTGGCACTCGAGGCGTCGCCGTGGAACGCCCGATAGATGTTGTAGGGGCGGATGTCGGCGATCGCGACGACATTGAGGTAGTCGGGGTTGTGAGCGCCGAGGAGCACGCTCCCTTCGTCGCCGGTGCCGACCACGCCGATGCGGAGCGGGCTGCCCACGCTCTTGCCGTAGCCGAAATAGATCGAGCCGAGCCCCGCACCGGTGGCGATGCCGGCCGCGACGGTGCCGGTGAGGAAATCACGCCGCGTGACGGCGATCGCATCGGCGAAATTCTCCTTGCCGACCCACTTCTGCGCTTCGCTGAGATTCATCGCTGCACTCCGTGCCGTTCGTCAGGCTGGATTCACGAGTTCGTGGATGGCGCGCCATCGCAGCAGCGCGACAGCGGGCACCAGGATTTCAAAAAGTAGTCGAGGCCGCTCCAACCGCCGACGGGGAGGGCCGCGATCGCGAGGAGCGCGGCGAGCTCGACCCACTGGTCGTATGTGGCCTGGGCCCCAGGCACCCAGAACGGCTGCGATGCGAGCACGCTCCCCAGGAAACAGGCACCGCCCACGGCGTTGAATTTCACACACAGGCCGAGCACGAGACAGGCCCCGATCGTGACGAGCGACCAGCTCACGAACCGGTCGGCCTTCCAAAGCGCGGCCGGCCCCGCAGCATCGGCAGCCCGTAGCCGTTCGGCGGCCGACAGCTGCTCGTCCCACCCGGCGACGAGCTTCGCGCCGATCGCCGCGGCGTCCTTCATCCACCCCGCAGCCTGGCCGGCGAGTTCCTTTTGCTTTTTGGCCACGCGGTCGCGGGCAAACGGCACCTGCCGGGAGGCGGGCGATCGCAGCATCTCATCGAGCCGTGCGATCTCCAGCCGGTAACTTCCGAGGTCGTCTGCCAGACCCGCCACGTAGGCGTCGAGTTCGCCGCCCGCCGTCTCGAGGAGTTTCTTCGCCTCGGCGGCCCGCGGCGCATCGAGGGGCACGACCCGCCCTCGGTCCGCAAGGAGCTTTCCCCAGCCGGCGACGACCGAGGCCTTCCAGGCGTCCCCAGCCTCTGCGGCCGATCGCTGATCGCGGGCACCGAGCGTCGCCGACCAATCCCCCGTTTGCGGCAGTCCGGCGCGATACAACTCGGCCAAGGGCCCGACCGCCGCCCTGCGGAAGCCGGCGCTCGACCAGTCGGGATCCCGCAAATGGCTCATGCCTTCCAGAAAAAAGTGGAGGCCCACCACGATGCGGAGGAAGGCAAGGGCTGCTACGGCGAGAAGCGTCGAACGCATCGAGACACCACCAGGGGATGGTGAGGAGGCGATCACCGGCCTTCGGACCGTTGACCACGCCCGCTCAATTCTATGCTCCGAGGCTGAAACCGCCAGCGGTCGGCCCGATCATCGGATGCCGACGCTTGCCAAACCGCCCCCCCACCTGCCACAACCCGGGTCCATGACTTCCAGCCCCCGCATCGTTCTCTGCTACCCCGTCGAGCCGCGGCACGTCGCCCAAATCCAGGCCTCCGCGCCGACGGCCACGATCGTGGATGCCGGCCAGGAGCGGGTCGCGGCGGAGCTTCCCGGGGCCGACATCTTCTGCGGCCACCCGAAAGTGCCGGTGCCTTGGCCGGAGGTCGTGGCGGCCGGCCGGCTGCGCTGGATCCAGTCGTCGGCTGCCGGCCTCGATCACTGTCTCGTGCCGAGCGTCGTCGACTCGTCGATCACGGTCACGAGCGCGTCGGGCGTGCTCGCCGATCAGGTCGCCGAACACACGCTGGCCCTCGTCACCGCGTGCACGCGGCGAATCCCCCTCTTTCTCGAGCAGCAGGCCCGGCGCGAATTCGTCCGCCGGCCCACCCGCGATCTCACCCGGGCCACGGTCGTGATCGTGGGCCTCGGTGGCAACGGCCGCCGGCTCGTCGAAGTGCTCGCTCCCTTCCGGGTGCGGATCCTGGCCACCGACTGGTTTCCTGTGAGAAAGCCCGCGGCTGTGGAGTTCCTCGGCGGGCCCGAGACGCTCGACGACCTCCTCCCCGAGGCCGACATCCTGATCCTCTGCGCACCACTCACCGACCGCACTCGCGGCATGATCGACGCGGCCGCGATCGCCCGCCTGAAGCCGGGTGCGATTCTCGTGAATCTGGCCCGCGGCCCGCTCGTCGTCGAAGACGCGCTCGTCGACGCGCTCGAGAGCGGCCACCTCGATTCGGCGGGAATCGACGTCACTCCGGAGGAACCGCCCGCACCGTCGAGCCGGCTCTGGGCAGCCCCACGGCTCGTGATCACGCCGCACGTCGGCGGCCAGGCCGCGAACCGGATCGATGCAATGACCGATTTTTTCTGCGATAATCTTTCTCGATACCTGTCGGGGAGGTCGCTGGAAAACCTCGTCGACAAGCGGCTTGGTTTTCCCGAGCCGCCCACCGGCCCCTCCGACGAGCACCCGTGAACGCCTCCGACCACGACGACGACCGCGGCCACTCGATGTCGACCACGCTCTATCAGGAGGGTCGGCCCACGATCTCCGTGTCGGGCGAAGTGGGCAGCCGCTGCCCCGAGGAACTGCTCGCCCGCTACGGTGATATCGTGGCGGGCGGCAGGCTCAACTGGACCGAATACCACAACCTTGGCCGGCGTTTGGGGGCGGGCGGGCAGGGGATCGTGTTCCTCACCACCCGGCGCGGCTCCGACGGCTTCACGCTCCCCGTGGCCCTCAAAATCTTCTCTCCGGAACGCTACGAAACCGAAGCCCTCTACGACGAGGCGATGGAGCGGATCGCCCAGGTTTCGTCGCGCGTGGCCCAGATCCAGCACGACAACCTTCTCGACGTGCAAAACTTCGTCGAGCAGCGGCGCATCCGAATCATGGAGATGGAGTGGATCGACGGCTACGACCTCTCGCGGCTGCTGGCTCCGGAACTCCTCGACCGCACCCGTCAGAGCGTGAGCGACGACCGCTGGAAATACCTCAACAACGTGATCGTGACGGCGGGCCCGCAGCAGTCGCGGCTCAAGCCGGGCGTGGCGATCGCGATCGTGCGGGAATGCCTCGCGGCCCTCGCCGCCCTCCACCGCGACGGCATCGTCCACGGCGACATCAAGACCTCGAACATCATGGTGAAGCGCACGGGCAACGCGAAGATCATCGACATCGGCTCCGCACTCGCGCTCGACGACATGCCGGCCAACCGCACCTGCACGCCGTCGTACGCGGCCCCCGAGGTGCTCGAAGGCAAGGAGAATTCCCCCCGCTCCGACCTCGCGAGCCTCGGCTACGTGCTCATCGAGATGCTCTCGGGCCAGCCCCCGTTCAGCGGCCTCCAGTCCTACCGCGACCTCCTCGAAGCCAAGCGGTCGCTCGGCCAGCGCCTCCCCCAACTCCTGCCGGCCGACGTCACCTGCAACGAGCTCCTGATGAACTTCTGCCGGGGCATGATCGCCGCCGATCCGGCCAAGCGCTTCCCGAGCGCCGAAGACGCCGACCTCCTCAAGGGGGGCGCGGCGAGCTTCCACCGCCAACTGATCGTGGGCGGCCTGGCGAGCGAATACGAAAACGAAATCCGCGCCTGGCTGGATGAGCTGGCGTGATCGGGGTTGCCCCATACCGCCTCGCAGGACGTTCGCCTCGTTGGGCGCGCGCCGGCTTCAGGCTCCCCATGTCCCGTCGCCGGACGTTCGCCTCCGCCCTCCAGGCTCCGGCTCACTCGGATTTGCCTGCGCTGCGCCATCCATGGCTTCGCTCGTCACATACGCCGGCGAGCGGGACACGGGGAGCCCGAAGCCTCTTCAACGAAAGCCCGAGGCGTAAGCCGAGAGGATGCCCCGGTGGCGAAACACGACGCGTATTCCCTTCGGCTCACGCCTCGGGCTTCCAGACGGGGAGGCGAGGGGTTACCCCTACCGTTGAGCCGGCGTATCTGGGCCACTTCACGGGAAACATGGCGTCCTGCCATTTTCCCTTGGCCGACCTCCGTCGGCCGGTGTTCACCCGGGCTTCCGGCCCTGACGCCGAAGGCGTGGGAGCCGGGCTTTGCCCGGCGACTGTAAGCCGGAGACGACGCCGGGACGGCGGCGACGGCGCGACAGCCAGCCCGCAGCGAGCGTCCGGCGAGATGGTACGGGGTAACCCCGAGCCGGCGCACTTGCAGATCGGCACGGGCAACGCCTCACCCCAGCCGGCGATAGACGCGCCGTAAGAGCGCCGTCGAGAGACGCGGCGCGAGACGCTTGAGCCGCCACAGGCAGCGGGCCTGGAAGCCTTCGACCACGTAGCGCTCGTCGCGATCGATCGCGCGGCGGATGCGATGCGCAAGGGCGGCGGAGTCGAGCGGTGTCGCGTCCATGCGGCGGCGGGCCTCGTGGGCCTCGCGGTCGGCGGTGAAGTGCCAGGTGTCGAGGAGCCCGGAGCGGAAGAAGCCGGGGCACACGATCGTGACGCCGGGCCGGCCGGCGGGAGATTCGGCCGCGATCGATTCGGAGAGCGCGATCACACCGGCCTTGCTCGCCGAATAGGCGGCCATCGAGGGAATGCCGAGCAGGCCCGAGATCGAAGCCACGTTTACGACGCGTGCGCCAGAGGGGTGCTCGCGCAGCCACGGCAGAAAGGTCTCGCAGCCCAGGGCCGTGCCGACCAGATTCGTGTCGATCACCCTGCGCCACTGCGCGTCGGGCAGCTGGCCGACTTCGCCGGTGGCTCCGACGCCGGCGGCGTTCACGAGCAGGTCGAGCGCCGGCCAAGCGGCCCGCGCGCGGTCGTGGAGCGCCTGCCAGCCGGCAGCGTCGCGGACGTCGAATGGGGCCACGAGCGCCGTGGACGCCCCTCCGGACGATGCGGGCGCGACGCGTTCGAGCATGGCCGCCGATTCGGGAAGATCGACGAGGGCCAGGCTCCAGCCTTCAGCGGCGAGCAGCCGGGTGAGGGCCGCTCCCAGGCCGCTTGCCGCACCCGTGATGACGGCAGTTCGACGCACCGGCATCCGGAGCGAGAGGGCGGAGGGGAAACGGAACGCGGGCAAACAAGCGAGGGTGACGGGACTCGAACCCGCGGCCTCCAACGTGACAGGCTGGCGCTCTAACCAACTGAGCTACACCCCCGTATGACCGCCATCAGATGGAAGTCGCCGGGACGAAAGCCTCGCGTGCTCCGAAGTATACCGCGGCCGCTCCGCGCCGGAAGAGCGGTGGGAATTCGCCGCTTCACATGATCCCACGCGAGGGATCGAAGCCTTTTTTCTTCGCCAGTTCGAAGTCCTGCTTCGCCTGCTCGACCAGGCCGGCCTTCTCGCAGGCCTGGGCGCGGTGATGGAGCATCACTGCCAGGCCGTGGTCGAACGTCCGAAGCCGGCGGGCCAGTTCGTCACGATCCATGCGACCGGCCAGCAGCGTGAGCTGGCGGCGTTGCTGCTGCATGCCGTCGATCGCGAGATTGAGCTGGTCGATCGCCTCCTGGGTGCGGCCGGCGAGAAACAGGATGTAGCCCCTCGTGTCGAGCAGTTCGGGCGGGGCCTCGCCGACGGCCACGATCGCGGCCTCGACATCCGCGAGCGCCTCGGGCACTTCGCGGGCCACGAGCGCCCGCACGTAGGCCCGGAAGTTGAGGGCGTCGGCATCGCCCGGTGTGGCCAGCGACACCACCTGCGAGGCATCGGCCAGGGCGGCATCGGCATCGCCGAGCACGACCCGCGCGAGCGCCCGAACCCGGAGAGGCTGCGGAGACAACGGCGCGGCCGCGGCCGCCGCTTCGGCGTCGTCGAGAGCGCCGGGGGCGTCACGATCCTCGAGTCGGAGCATCGCCCTCAGGCACAACAGCTCCGCGTCGACACCATGCCAGCGGAGCGCCCGCCCCACTTCGACCACGGCACCCCGCACGTCGTCGCGCGCCTCGCAGGCCGCGGCCCGCTCGAGCGACCAGCCGACCACGAGCTGCCGCACGAGGGGCGCTGCTTCCGGCAGCACGATCGCCGGCAGCAGCACGCCGGCCACGAGACCGAGCAGCACGAGCCGCTTCCACGCGGGCCACGAACGGCCACGGCGGGGTGCCGAGCCATCGCGATCCGGCGTCGCGGGCATCGGCTCGAAACCCGGCGGAACGGGAAATCCATCGCGATCGTACCGCATGCGGACACCCTTTCACCGCGCACTTGATGGGCGGAAATGGCGTCGCCATCGCACCGCCATCCTGATCATCATAGCTCCGCCATCATCGTAGCCACGCGCACCTCGGCCCCACAATTGACGCGCCGCAGCCACTGGCGTAAGGTCTCAATCCCGTGGAGGCCGCATCATGCCGCTGTTCGAGATCGAGACCAGCGCCCACATCATCATTTCGTGGGCGGCTGATGAGCAGGCTGCAGCCGCGGTCGTCGAAGACGCCTACCCTGGCGAGCAGGTGGTGCGCATGGTGCGCCGCCCGCGCGACTCCTGGGTGATCTCCAAGTCGGCGCTTGGGCTGAATTCGTCGCGTGCCAACCCCTGCCACACTGCCCGCGAGTGCCTGGCGAAAGCGTCGGGCGACAAGCTCCACGCGATCCGGCTTTACATGCACGAAACCGGCGACGATCTCGAGCGGGCCCGCAAGGTGATCGAATCGAACATGGTCATGGGCTGGTGACGGCCGTCAGTTCGAAGCCCACGACCTGCGTTGGCGTGGCAAGGCCGCCGTTGTCGGAGATGCCGAGAAGCGCTCTCCGGCTAGCGTCGAGCTTCGGCCCCAGACACAGCCCCTCCAGATTCAGCCCCAACGCCCCCGACCAGACGAGCGTCTTGCCGACGAGCCGGTCGGGCATGCCGGCCAGATCGCTCCCGATGCCGGACACGTCGGCGGCAGCCGACGTGTCGACCGTATAGAGGCGGCTCTCGAAGGGAGGCAGCCCCGGCCCGCCGCTGCGTTCGAGCACGAGCAGCCGACCGTGCCCGAGGGCGACGAGCGCCACGACCCCGGAGAGCGTGGGCCCCGCAAACACGGGCACGAAGTCGTGGGGGGGATCGACCCGGTAGGCGACCTGGAGCGGCGGGCTTCCTGTCCGGAGCGGCAGCCGCATCAGCCGCACGACCGTCCCGACCCCGGCCGCCGCCGGGCTGCCGTCGGGAACGAGCGCCTCTTCGTTGGCCGTCCACAAATGAGCCCCATCGGGATCGAGTGCGAGTGACTCGGGGCCGCGATTGACGCGCCGCGACCGCGCCACCGCGGGCAGCGGGATGGTGCCGTCTGCCGCGCCGTCGTCGAGGCGAAAGACGCGGATCGCGGGCGTCTCCTCCTCGCACAGAAAGACGGCAGGCACCCCATCCAGACGAGGCGCGACGTCCTCGTAGTCGTGTCGCTCGGCGACGGTGATCGCCTCGAAGGCCGATGCCGACCGCGGCGTGCCATCCGGGGCGATTTCGAGCCGAAAGCGGATCAGGCTGGCACTGTTGTCCAAGACCGCGACGTAGCGATCACCCCCCAGCCACGTCACGCCGCTCAGACCCGTGAGCCGAAGCGATGGGTCGTCGGCAGCCGACACCTCGTCGGGCAGTGACACCGCGCCGCGGTGTTCGACGTGCAGTCCGACCGGGGTTCGATCGGCGGCGTGGAGAGGACTCCTGTCGATGGCCGCTGCGACGATCGCCGCAACGCACAGCCGAGCGACGAAATGTGGGGGCGCGGCAGGCATCACAACGCATCGTACCAGCCCGCTCGCAGGAGACGTCGTGGACGGACCGAGTGGGCTACGGTGCGGCTGGCGCCGGCGTCTCGAACGATGCCGTGCGCACGGCCGATGGCGCCGCCGGCGCGGCCTCGACGAGAATCGCGCGGGTCGGGCGATAGCTCGACGTGCCGGCCGGACGGTAGCCCGGGTCGGGCCGCCGCGGGGGCGGGGTCATGGGCGCCGCAGGAGGCGGCGGGGCTCCGGGAAGCGCCGGGGTGGCGGGCAGCGGCGGCGGAGCGGCCGAGAGCGGCGGAGCGGCCGCCGGGAGCGCTGCAGCGCTCGGCATGGCCGACATCGCAGGCTCGAGCGGCGGTGGAGAACTGCCGAAGCTCGCGCCCCCAAACCGGCTGCCCGGGACGCTTGCATAGCGCGACGCCGCCGAAAGCGGATCGACCCCCTGCGGGGAAGCCAGACTCTGGGGAGCAGGGCTCGCGGCGGGCGGCGCGGCAAAGCGAGAGGAATCGGCCGCGCTGCCGGCCGGTGCCGGTTCGTAGCCGGCGGTGGCCGGGAAGGCGCCGGACGTCGCCGCCGGTGGCGCGGCCGCGGCGCTGAAGGGTGTCGCCGGCACGGCCGCCATCGACGGCGCAGGGGGGCCACCCGCGAGCGGCGCGTAGGGCCCGACCTGCGGGGCGATGGACGGCGCGGCTTGCTGGGGCGGCGGGGCGGTGACGGCGGTGGTCGCTGCGGCCACCGCCATGGCGGCCGGCGCCGGCGGGCTGCCGTAGGTGATCGCGGCGGGCTCAGTCGCCGCGAGCGCCGGCGGTGCGACCGGCTGATTCGGCTGCCCGGCGGCCGTGTCGGCCACCGCATAGCCGTTGGGCGTGGTCGTGGTCGGGTAGGGAGCGGCCGATTCCGAGGGCTTCTTGATGCTGCCTTCGAAGGGAGGCGCGGTGGCGAGTTTTTCAGCATCGGACGTCTTCGATCCGCCTAGCGACCACCACGACGGCGTTGACATCGCCGTGGCACCGCTGCGGCATCCCGTCGACGCGATCGCCCCGCAGGCGACGGCCATCACGGCCACCGCAATCAGTGGCCGCCCGGCGGCATGGCGATGCAGGTCTCTGATGCGCAGGATGGGCGTGCCCATGGGGAAATTCTCCGGACGGTGCAGATCGGACGTCGACGCGGACCGACCGCCCTGCGGCCCCGTCGATGGCAGGGGAATAGGCGGGCAGTCGACGTGCCGTCAACGCCAGCAGGGTCTGAAAAGAAAAACCGGCGCGTGCCAGGGGCACGCGCCGGCGAGTGGGCAACCTGGAGAAGAAGGGCGGCTACTTCTTCGCGACCGCGAACCGCTTGGAAACGGCGTCCCAATCGATCACGTTGTAAAAAGCGTTCACGTAGTCGGCCCGGCGGTTTTGATAGAGCAGGTAGTAGGCGTGCTCCCAGACGTCGACGCCGAGGACCGGCGTGTTGCCGTGCATGATCGGGCTGTCCTGATTGGCCGTGCTCTCCACCAGCAATTTGCCCGTGGGGTCGACCGACAGCCAGGCCCATCCGCTGCCGAACCGCTTCATGGCGGCATCGGTGAACAACTCCTTGAACTTGTCGAAGCCGCCGAACACGCTCCGGATCGCCTCGGCGAGATGGCCGGCGGGCTCGCCGCCCTTGCCCTTGCCGATCGTCTCCCAAAACATCGTGTGATTGGCATGGCCCCCGCCGTTGTTGCGCACCACGGTGCGGATCGTCTCGGGCACCTTCTCGAGATCGGCGATCAGTTTCTCCACGGGGAGGTCGCCGAGCGCGTTGCCCTCGAGCGCCTTGTTGACGTTCGTCACATACGCGGCATGGTGCTTGTCGTGATGGATCTCCATCGTCCGCGCGTCGATGAACGGCTCGAGCGCGTCGAAGGCGTAGGGCAGGGGAGGCAGTGTGTAAGCCATGAGGGTCATCTCCAAGGACGTTCGGACAGAATCGGTCGGGGCAGACGACCCGACTGCGGTTGACGATTGTAGGGCCGGCGAACGGGCCGTCGACCGTGCCGACGATAACGCGCGTGCGCGTTGCCCGTTCTGGCAGCCGCCCGCTGAATCTGCACGCCGCCGCCGGTCGAACCTCCCTCCAGGGCAGTGGGTCCGCCGGCAGGATGCCGCTGCGGCCACCGCCGGGCCGGGTACTCGTCGGGATGGATCCAGGGAAGGATCCGGGGCACTTTCATGGCACTGCCGGGAAGCCAGCGGCGCGGACAGCGTCGGCGGCTGCTCATGGTCTGGTCTCGAGACACCGCATCGCCATCCGGCGGCCGGGCGGCCGCGGCGCGCACCCCGGCCGAATACGACCCCGTGGCGCTTCCTGAGCGTCAGCCGGCCGTGGCGACGCTTCTGCCGACCCATCTTGGTCGTCTCGCGGCTTGGGCAGTCGGCATCGCCGTCGCCATCGCGGCGGTCGTGGCCCCCGGGCTTCACGCGCCCACGTTTTCGGCGCTCGGCCGGGCGGCCGGGCCGCGTTTCGCGCGGACGGTCGCAGCGGCTGCGGCGTGCTTCGATGCCAGCTCGATGCTGTCGCTCGCGGGCTGGCTCTCCCAGGCGCTGCTGATGGTGGCGGCGGCCGTGGCGCTGGTCGTGCGGTTCATGCGCCGGCATCGACGCGACGACTTCGCGGGCCGGTATCGTGCCTGGGGCTGGCTGGCAGGCCTGTTCGTCGCCGCCTCGTGCTCGGCTCAGACGCCAGTTGGCCGGGTCGTCGGCACCTTCATGACGGAAGCCACGGGCGTGGCTTTCGGTCCGGCCGGCTCGGGCTGGTGGGTGGCGATCGCGGCCACGCTCCTTGGCGGCGTGTCGCTGTGGGCCGTTCTCCCGCTGCATGAACGAGCCGCCACGGCCCTCTGGCTCGCGAGCGGCCTCATGGCATGGGGTGTGTCGGCGGCGGCGGCATGGTTCAGTGCGTTGCAGGGCGTGCATCCGGGCGTGGCCCCCGCGGCTTGGGCGGCAGGCAGCGGCCTGCTCGCGATTGCGATGCTCGTGGCGGCGCGGTCGGTGATTCGCGAAGTGCGCGGCGAAGCCAAGGCGGCCGCGCCGAAGCCGCAGGCTGCAACCGCGCGGCCCCTCCCGATCAAGCAGGCTGCCGACCAGGACGACGAGCCGCAGGAGTCGCCCGACTGGGGCTCCGACACGTGCGAAGCGACCGGCTACACTGACGGCTCGGACGCCGACGAGGATCGTGACACGCGACACCTCTCGAAAGCCGAGCGCAAGCGTCTCAAAAAGCTGGCCCGGATGAACCGGGTGGCGTGAGCCGCTCCCCTTCCTCCGACCGCTTCGCCTCATGACCGTCCGCACCCGGTTCGCTCCGAGCCCCACCGGCTATCTCCACATCGGTGGCGTCCGCACGGCGCTCTTCAACTGGCTCTTCGCCCGCCGACACGGCGGCGCCTTCATCCTGCGGATCGACGACACCGACGCGGAGCGGAATGTCGACGAGGCCCTGCAGCCCATCCTCGATGGGCTCCGTTGGCTCGGCATCGACTGGGACGAGGGCCCGGGCGTCGGCGGCCCCCACGCGCCGTATTTCCAGTCGCAGCGAGCCGCGGGCCACAAGGCGGCTGCGGAGCGCCTCGTCGCCTCCGGCCATGCCTACCGCGACTTCGCCAGGCCGGAGGAGCTCGACGAGGAGCGCAAGGCCGCGCAGGCTGCGGGCAGACCGTTTCTCTACAGCCGGCGCTTCGCCGCCTTCGACGACGCCGCGGCGGCCCGGTTTGCAGCGGAGGGCCGCACGAGCGTGGTCCGCCTGAAGATGCCGCGCGAAGGGTCGCTCGTGATCGACGACGCGGTCCGCGGGCGTGTGGAGTTCGCGTGGGAACGGGAGCAGGACCACGTCATCCAGCGGGCCGACGGCTCCTGCCTCTACCACCTCGCGAGCGTCGTCGACGATCACGACTTCGCGATCACGCACGTGATCCGCGCCGAGGAGCATCTCTCGAACACGCCGCGGCAGGCGTTCATCGCGATGTCGCTGGGCTACCCGCTGCCAGCCTACGCCCATCTCCCGCTCGTGGCCGAGCCGGGCAGCCGCACGAAGCTCTCGAAGCGGAAGCTCGCCCAGTACCTCAAGAACCACGACTTCAAGCAGGTGATGGACCACGGGCAGAAGATCGCGGAGCGGATCGGCCTCGCCGCCGAGGCCGACACGTTCAATCCCGTGATCGTCGACTTCTACCGCGAAGTCGGCTACCTGCCGTGGGCAATCGACAACTACATGGCCCTGCTCGGCTGGTCGCTCGACGACAAGACGGAGTTCTTCTCGCGCGACGAGCTCGTGCAACACTTCACGCTCGAGCGGATCAACTCGTCGCCGGCGAGCTTCGACCCCAAGAAACTGTGGGCCGTGCAGGACCACTACATGGGGCAGCTCACCATCGACGACAAACTCGCGCTGATGCTGCCGTTTCTCACGAAGGCGAAGCTTCTCGCCGACCCGCCGGGGGCCGACGCCGTCGCGACGGTGCGGCGCGTGATCGAAGCCTCGGGCGAACGGCTCAAGGTGGCCGGCGACATCCTCGGCTACGCCGACTTTTTTCTGGTCGCAGAGCCGCCGCTGGACGAGGCCGCGGTGAAGCAGCGGCTCGCGAAGCCCGGCGTGCGGGCCTTGCTCGAGCAGGCGATCACGGTGCTCGGCCGCGTCGAGCCCTTTGCCCCGGCGGAGCTCGAAGCGGCCTGCAAGGCGCTCGTCGAAGCGGCCGGGCTCAAGATCGGCGACCTCATCCACCCGATCCGCGTGGCGATCACGGGCAAGACGGTCGGCCCGGGCCTCTACGATTGCCTCGCGATCCTCGGCCGCGAGCAATCGCTCGCCCGCCTCACCCGCGCACTGCCCCTCTGCGGCTAACGTTCTGCCCGAGTGCCCGGCTCCATTCATGCGCGCCGGCTTCGGGCTCCCCATATCCCGCTCGCCGGACGTTCGCCTCCGCCCTCCAGGCTCCGGCTCACTCGGATTTGCCTGCGCTGCGCCTGGCGAATTTCGCGCCGTCGCCGCCGTCCCGGCGTCGGCGCCGGCTTACGGTCGCCGAGCAAAGCTCGGCTCCCACACGCGAACGTCAGGGCCGGAGGCCCGGGTAAACACCAGCGGGCGGAGGCCCGCCAAGCGAACAGCGGCACGATGCCGGGTGTTCGCGTGAAGATGGCTCCGCTGGTCAAAT